>NZ_CP053344.1:3769638-4083774 GCF_013113715.1 Herbiconiux sp. SALV-R1 | reverse complement strand
CCACCTCGAGATCCGCCTCGAGGGCAGGCACGTGCTCGTCGTCGACCTCGACACCACCAACGGATCCGTGCTGCACCGCACCGGCACCCCGCCGCTGCGCCTCGGCCCGAACGAGCCGGTGCTGGTGCTCGACGGCGACCTGGTCGACCTCGGCGACGGCGTCACCGTCTCGTTCGAGGAGATCCCGTGAACGCCCGCCGCCCGCCCTCCGCGCCCCCCGAGATCCCGGGCTTCAGCTACGTTCAGCTGCTCGGTTCGGGCGGGTTCGCCGACGTCTTCCTCTACGAACAGCGGATGCCGCGCCGCCGCGTGGCCATCAAGGTGCTCCTGCGGGAGGCACTCACCGACGGGGCGCGCGAGAGCTTCGACGCCGAGGCGAACCTCATGGCGCAGCTGTCGACGCATCCGTCGATCGTGACGATCTACCAGGCCGACATCTCCGAAGACGGCAGGCCGTACCTCGCCATGGAGTACTGCCCGAAGCCGAACCTCGGCGCCCGGTACCGACGCGAGAAGATCAGTGTCGCTGAAGCGCTCCGCATCGGGGTGCAGGTGGCGGGTGCAGTGGAGACCTCGCACCGCGCCGGCATCCTGCACCGCGACATCAAGCCCGCGAATATTCTCGTGACGGAATACAACCGTCCCGCCCTCACCGACTTCGGCATCTCGGTCGCCCTGGTCGGCGGGGACGAGCAGGAATCGGTGGGCATGTCGATCCCGTGGTCGCCGCCCGAGGTGTTCGCCGCGACCCCCTCCTCGGGCGCCGCCGCCGACATCTACTCGCTCGGGGCCACGGTGTACACGATCCTCGCCGGCCGCTCGCCGTTCGAGGTGCCGGGCGGCGCGAACAGCGGACTCGACCTCATCGGCCGCATCCAGACCGCCCGCCTCGCCCCGACCGGACGCGCCGACGTGCCCCCCTCGCTCGAGCAGGTGCTGGCGACGGCCATGGCGAAGAACGAGTCCGACCGCTACTCGACAGCGCTCGAGTTCGCCCGCGCGCTGCAGAAGGTGCAGCTCGAGCTCAGCATGTCGGTCACCCCCACCGACGTGCTCGACGAGCACGTTCCCACCGACGAGATCGACGAGGAAGACGACGGCAACACCCGCATCCGCGGCATCGTCACCATCGACCCCACCGGCCCCGCCCCCGCGACCACCCCGCCCCGCGCGGCACCTTCTTCGCCCGAACGACGGAGTTCGGGGCCGGTTCGGCCGAACGACGGAGCCTCAGCCCGCCCTCCGGCCACGACTCCGTCGTCGTGGCAAGCGCCCCCCGCCGACGACACCACCGGCCGCACCCAACTCCGCGACGACCTCGCCACCCCGCCCGCCGCCCCACGCACCTCAACCCCTCCCCGAACCGGATGGAGTTCCGGCACCTCCCCGAATCCGGATGGACTCTCGGCCTCCTCCGGCCCCGGCACTCCCTCGAGTTCGGGGGCCGGCGCGGGCGCGGGCCGCGCATCCGCCGCCACCGACGACTTCCCCCTCGAGCAGACCCTCCACCGCCCTGCCACCCCCGCACCCGGCGACGCGGCCGCCACCACCACCGCCCCGCGACGCCGCGCCCTGCCCTACGTCATCGCTGCGGCCGGCATCGTGGTGCTGGCGGGCATCGGCGGGCTGGTGTTCGCGCTGAACGCGGGTTCGCAGTCGCCCGCGCAGGAGAGCGTGGAGGAGTCGAGCGCCCCGGTCGACGAGATCGGCGTGGGCGCGGTCGTCGCCGCACCCACCGAGCTGGCGGGTACCGTCACCGACGACGGCACGAGTGTCACTTTCAGCTGGGTGAACCCCGATCCGCAGAACGGTGACGAGTTCCTCTGGAACACGTACACCTCCACCGAGACCGGCCAGGCCGAGCGCACCGACTCGCCCACCGTCACGCTGCCCGTCTCCGCGGGCGGGTCGGTGTGCATCGAGGTGAGCGTGGTGCGCTCCGACGGCAAGAGCTCCGACGCGACGAGGACGTGCGCCCCATGACCGACCCCAGGCCCACCGCCCAGCAGCAGGCCCACGAGGCGAAGACCAAGGCGCCCGCCGCGGCCCCCGCATTCGCACCCGGCCCGGCCACCGCATCCGGGAGCACCGCACCCACCGCATCCGCCGCACCCGCCCCCGGCTCCACCGCCAGCGTCGAGTTCTGCGGCGAGTGGTTCACCCTCGACCCCGCGAAGCCGTTCGAGATCGGGCGCGAAGCCGACCTCGACATCGACGACAACCAGTACCTGCACCGCCGCTTCCTCCAGATCGCCAACGTCGACGGCATGTGGTGGCTCTCGAACGTGGGGTCGCGGCTCAGCGCCACCGTCTCCGACGCCTCCCGCACCATGCAGGCCTGGCTCGCCCCGGGCGCCCGCATGCCGATCGTGTTCGGCCTCACCACCGTGGTCTTCACCGCCGGCCCGACGAGCTACGAGTTCACCGTGCACACCTCGGCACCCACCTTCGTCGACCTCACCCCGGTGCCCGATGCGAGCGGCGCCACCACCGTCGGCGCGGTGACCTTCACCGTCTCGCAGAAGCTGCTCATCCTGGCCCTCGCCGAGACGATGCTTCGCCGCGAGGGCACCGGCACCAGCGAGATCCCCTCCTCCCAGGCCGCGGCCGAACGCCTCGGCTGGGCACTCAGCCGCTTCAACCGCAAGCTCGACAACGTCTGCGACAAGCTCAGCCGCAGCGGCGTCGAGGGCCTGCGCGGCGGCGTCGGCGCCCTCGCCACCAACCGCCGCGCGCGCCTCGTCGAGTACGCCGTGCTCTCCCGCCTCGTCACGAAGGCCGACCTCCCCCTGCTCGACCAACCCCACGACGAGGCCGACTAGAGCACCGCCGACCGCCTCCGAGCCGCGACTGCCCGCCGACGTCCCCGCCACTAGACGACGCCCCGCTCACCGAACCCGCCACCAGCCCAGCCCGCCCCAGCCCGAGCCCCACCCGACCGCCCGAACCGCCCCGCCCCCGCCCCACCGCACGCCCCTCCCAGACAGGTAACCGCACCGGATGCGCATCAAAGCCAGCCTCGTCCGCCCCGGCGGCAGCACCAGCAAGCTGCAGATCACGGCCGACGCCACCGCCAGCGTCGGCGACATCGCCCGCGCTATCCACGCCGCCGACCCCCAGCGCCCCGGAGCCGCGAGCGGCGGCCAGACCCAGCCCGCGCCCCCCGCTCCCGCCGGGCTCACCCTCAAGATCGCCGATTTCGGCGGCGACCAGCGCGTCATCGACCCGGCCTCGAACCTCCTCGATGCGGGCGTGCGCTCGGGCGCCACCCTCGAGCTCACGACCTTCAGCGACGGCTTCGCCGCCCCGGGCCGAGGTGGCCCCGCCGCCGCCACTCTGCGGGTGCTGAGCGGTCCGGATGCGGGGGCCGAGTTCCCCCTCCCCTTCGGTTCCAGCTACATCGGCCGCGAGCGCGGCATCGACGTGCGCCTCAGCGACGGGCTGGTCTCGAAGCGCCATGCCCGCATCAACATCGGCGAGCAGGTCGAGATCATCGACCTCCGTTCGGCGAACGGACTGCTCATGGGCGGCGAGCAGATCTCGCGCACCACGCTCTCCTCCGCCGACGTCGTCGTGCTCGGCGACACCGCCCTCAGCGTCGTGCCGCTGCAGCGCCTCGGCGGTGCCGCGGCCCCCTCCACCCCGGTCATCGAGTTCAACCGCTCCCCCCGCGTCGTCGCCCGCTACCCCGGCGACGAGTACCCGGCGCCCACCCCGCCGAAGCAGCCGCAGGCCATCCGCTTCCCGGTCGTCGCCCTCATCGCCCCGCTGCTCATGGGCCCCATCCTCTTCCTCGCCACGGGCTCGCCGCTCAGCCTCATCTTCATCGCGCTGAGCCCGCTCATCATGATCGGCACCTGGGCCGACCACAAGCTGCAGACCAGGCGCCAGCTGCGCGACGCGATCAAGCAGTTCAACGCCTCGCTCGACGCCTTCGTCGCCGCCATGCACGAACGGCAGCGGGTGCAGCGCGCCGTGCGCGTCACCGAGGCGCCGGCGGTGGCGGCGACGATCGACGCCGTGGAGCGCCTGGGCCCGCTGATGTGGACTCACCGGCCCGAGCATCCGGCGTTCCTCACCGCGCGCCTCGGCATCGGAACCGCGTTCAGCCGCGACCGCGTGTCGACCCCGAACGAGAACGACGCGCTGCCCGAGTACTACGTGCAGGTGCTCGAGACCGCCGAGCGCTTCAGTCGCATCGACGGCGTCCCGATCGTCGTGGAACTGCGGCGTGCGGGCGCGCTCGGGGTGGCCGGGCCCGCCGCCGAACGCGCGGGTGTCGCCCGCGCCCTCGTGACGCAGCTCATCGCGTTGCACTCTCCCTCCGAGCTCGTGGTCACAGGGCTCGCCTCCCCCGCCTCCCGGAGCACCTGGGAGTGGCTCGAGTGGCTGCCCCACACCAGCTCGCCGCACAGCCCGCTCGCGGGCGACCACCTCGCCGACAACCCGGGCAGCGGCGCCGCCCTGCTCTCCCGCATCGAGGAGCTCATCACGGAGCGCACCGCGGGCGCCCCCCGCCCGCGCGGGCCGATGCAGCCGGAGGGCCCGGCCGGCAGCTCGAGCGACGGCGACCGCGAAGAGCTCCCCCGCCCCATCACCCCCGCCGTGCTGTTCGTCATCGAGAACGACGCCCCCGCCGACCGCGGCCGCCTCACCCGCATCGTGGAGCGGGGAGCGGATGCGAACGTGCACGTCATCTGGACGGCCCCCTCCATCGGCGACCTCCCCGCCGCCTGCCGCAGCTTCGTGAGCCTCGACGGCGGCACCACCGCGCAGGCGGCCACCGCGGGGCAGGTGCGGCTCGGCGAGCACACCTTCCCGCTCGACGCCGAGACCGTCGACGCCGATACCGCGACCCGGCTGGCACGCCGCCTCTCGCCGGTCGTCGACGTGGGCGCGCCCATCGACGACGACTCCGACCTGCCGCGCTCGGTCTCCTACCTCTCCCTCGTCGGCACCGAGCTCGCCGAGGTGCCCGAGGCCGTCATCGACCGCTGGCGCGAGAGCAACTCCATCGCCGTGCGCGACGGCTCGCCGCCCGTGCGCCGCAAGAAGGAGGGGTCGCTGCGCGCACTCGTGGGGCACTCGGGAACCGAGCCGTTCCACCTCGACATCCGCAGCCAGGGCCCGCACGCCCTCGTCGGCGGCACCACGGGTGCGGGCAAGTCGGAGTTCCTGCAGTCGTGGGTGCTCGGCATGGCGGCGGCGCACAGCCCCGACCGCGCCACCTTCCTCTTCGTCGACTACAAGGGCGGCGCGGCCTTCGCCGACTGCGTCGGCCTCCCGCACACCGTCGGCCTCGTCACCGACCTCTCGCCGCACCTCGTGCGCCGCGCGCTCACCAGCCTCCGCGCCGAGCTGCGCTACCGCGAGCACCTGCTCAACCGCAAGAAGGCGAAAGACCTGGTCTCGCTCG
Source organism: Herbiconiux sp. SALV-R1 (assembly GCF_013113715.1). Classification (GTDB taxonomy): domain Bacteria; phylum Actinomycetota; class Actinomycetes; order Actinomycetales; family Microbacteriaceae; genus Herbiconiux. Next base: position 4,078,358 of record NZ_CP053344.1, on the reverse strand, counting down.
AGAAGACCGGCGACCCCGACACCCCGCCGAGCCTGCTCATCGTGGTCGACGAGTTCGCCGCGCTCGTGCAGGAGGTGCCGGAGTTCGTCGACGGCGTCGTCGACGTCGCCCAGCGCGGCCGCTCGCTCGGCCTCCACCTCATCCTCGCCACGCAGCGCCCCGCCGGTGTCATCAAAGACAACCTCAGGGCCAACACCAACCTGCGCATCGCGCTCCGGATGGCCGACGCCGACGATTCCAGCGACATCCTGGGCGACCCGATGGCCGCCTACTTCGACCAGAGCATCCCGGGCCGGGGTGCGGCGAAGACCGGGCCCGGCCGCATCGCCGCGTTCCAGACCGGCTACGCCGGCGGCTGGACCACGAACGAGACGCCCCGCCCGCGCATCGACCTGGTGGAGATGGGCTTCGGCTCGGGCTCCGCCTGGGACATCCCGCAGGAGGAGGCACCGGTGCTCGCCGACCCGGGGCCGAATGACATCGCCCGGCTGGTGTCGAGCATCCGCACCGCCGCGAAGATGGCCGAGATCCCCGCGCCGCGGAAGCCGTGGCTCGACGAGCTCGCCGCCGTGTACGACTTCTCGCTGCTGCCGAACCCGCGCACCGACGAGCGCCTGCTGCTCGGCGTCATCGACGACCCGGCGAACCAGAGCCAGCCGACGGTGTTCTACGAGCCCGACCGCGACGGCAACATGGCCGTCTACGGCACCGGCGGCTCGGGCAAGAGCGCGACCCTGCGCATGATCGCGGTCTCGGCAGCGGTCACCCCGCGCGGCGGCCCGGTGCACGTCTACGGCCTCGACTTCGGCTCGAGCGGCCTCAGCATGCTCGAGCAGCTGCCGCACGTCGGCGCCATCATCTCGGGCGACGACGAGGAACGGGTCATCCGTCTGCTCCGGATGCTGCGCGACCTCGTCGACGACAGGTCACTGCGGTACTCGGCGGTCAACGCCGGCAGCATCGGCGAGTACCGGCGCATCGCGGGCGCCCCCGCGGAGCCGCGCATCCTGGTGCTCGTCGACGGCATCGGGGCGTTCCGCGACCAGTACGAGTTCGGCGGGCATTCCGCGTGGTTCACCACCTTCTCGCAGATCGCCACCGACGGGCGCCAGGTGGGCGTGCACATCGTCATCGCGGGCGACCGGCCCAACTCGGTGCCCGCCTCGCTCGGCTCGACCGTGCAGAAGCGGCTCGTGCTGCGCCTGGCGAACGACGACGACTACTCGCTGCTCGGCGCCCCGAAAGACACGCTGAGCGCCGCGTCGCCGCCCGGGCGCGGGGTGCTCGAGGGCGACGAGGTGCAGCTCGCGGTGCTCGGCGGAGACTCCAACGTGGCCGTGCAGTCGCGCGAGATCGCGAAGCTCGCCGAGGCGATGGCGCGCCAGGGAGTGGCGCCCGCGCAGCCCGTGCTCACGCTCGGCGACGCCATCCCGCTCGGCACGCTGCCCGCCACCACGGTGGGCGGCAAGCCGGTGCTGGGCGTGCGAGACGACACGCTCGAGCCGTTCGGCTTCGAGCCGCGCGGGGCGCTGCTCGTGGCCGGGTCGGCGGGCAGCGGGCGCTCGACGGCGCTGGCCACCATGGCGACGGCTCTGCGGCGGGCCGACCCGAGCATCCGTCTCGTGCACCTCTCCCCGCGGAAGACGAACCTCACCGCGCTGCCGCTGTGGTCGCTGTCGCTGAACGACCCCGCGCAGATCGCGGCGTTCGCCGACGACGTGATCGCTCAGCTCGACGCCGAGACGCTGCGGCCCACGCAGTTCGCGGTGTTCGTCGAGAACGTCGGGGAGCTGAACGGCTCCCCCGCCGAGAACGACGTCGACCGGCTGGTGAAGCGGGCCCTGCGCGACGAGGTGTTCGTGGTGGGCGAGAGCGAGTCGTCGACCTGGTCGGCGGCGTGGACCCTCGCGGGGCCGTTCAAGAACTCCAAGCGCGGGCTGCTGCTCGTGCCGGGTGAGCTCGACGGCGACTCGCTGCTCGGCACCTCGCTCGGGCGCTTCAAGCGCGCCGATCTGCCGCCTGGCCGGGGGTTCTTCGTGCAGGGTGGGCGCATCGTGAAGCTGCAGGTGGCGACGCGGGATGAGTGACGGGCCAGTCCTGCACAGGCGTTCGCGCGCCGTCGAGTTCTTCATGGGGACTTCTCCCCATCGCCGAAATCGACAACCGTCCGTATTGTCTTTCTCGTGAGGGGGATCCTCACAGGAAGTAGCGGAACCGGAACGTCCGGGCCGCGGAGAGTAAGGAGAGAACAATGGCCGTTTGGGGTCTTGATGTCGAGCAGGTCCGGTCGCTCAGCAAGCAGCTGAACACGCAGTCGCAGCAGGTGCAGCAGATCCTCACCACGCTCACCAGCGCCCTGCAGAGCGTGCAGTGGACGGGCCCCGACGCGGAGAACTTCCGCAACGAGTGGAACTCCACCCACACCGCCGCGCTGAAGCAGGTCATCACCGCGCTCGAAGACGCGTCGAACAAGGCCGCGAAGAACGCGTCCGACCAGGAGGCCACCTCCAACGCCTAGTGCGTCTCCGGCGGGAGCCCCCGTGGCTCCCGCCGGTCTTCTGTCTTCTCTGTCCGACCCGCACGCTTGAGAGGGTGTCATGGCTGGTGGTTTCTACGGAGCCGATGTCGACGAGCTCCGCCGGCTCGCCAAGCAGTTCGATACGGCTGCTGAACGACTCGGCACGATCGACTCGACGCTCTCCTCGAGCGTCAACCAGGCGCAGGCCTGGCAGGGGCCGGATGCGACGAGCTTCCGCGCCGACTGGAACGCGACCCACTCGGCGCAGCTGAAGGCCGCAGCGCAGGCGCTGCGCACCGGCAGCGCCGACCTGGTGAAGAACGCCGAGGAGCAGAACACCGCGTCGACAGACGGCGGGGCGTTCGGCGGGGGCTCCGGCGGCTCGGGCGGTGGCAGCACCGGTAGCGGCGGCTCGGGCAGCGGCAACGGAGACGGCGCCACCGGCAACCTCGAGGGTGGCCTCTACGGCGGGGTGGGGTTCGGCAACGTCGAGACGGTCTACGGGCCGAACGGCTCCGTCGACCACACGGCCGAGACCGGCTGGCAGTGGGGCGCGGGCGGCGAAGCCTCCGGCGAGTTCCAGGCCGGCCACATCTCGGGCGAGGGTTCGGTCGACGGCTACATCGGAGTCGAGGGTCTCGCCGACGCAGGAGCAGGCATCGACGAGGGCGGCAACGCTCACGCCTCGGCTTCGGCCGAGGGCCTGGTCGGCGCCGAGGTGAACGCCTCCGGCTCGCTCGACACCGGCATGGCCAGTGTCGGCGTCGAGGGCCACGCCATGGCGGGCGCCGAGGTCGACGCCGAGGTCGGCGGAACGATCGGCCCGAACGGCGTCGGTGTGAACGCGGGTATCGACGGCTTCGCCGGTGCACGAGCCGGTGGCGACGTCGACCTCTCGGTCGGCGGCGTCGGAGTGGGCGTCGGCGGCGAGGTCTGGGCCGGTGTCGGCGCCAAGGCTGAGGCCGACGTGCAGCTCACCTACGACGAGGTCAGCTTCTCGCTCGACGCGGGCGTCGCGCTCGGCGTCGGCGGCAGCGTCTCGATGGACTTCTCGTTCAGCCCGCGCCAGTTCGTCGAGGGCCTCGAGCAGGTCTGGCCGTGGTGATGAACCCGCTCACCGTCCCCCTGCGAATCCTCACCGATTCCCCTTCAGCTCCGTCAGCATCCTGCTAGAAAGGCCACATCATGACGCACACGCTTTCCTTCCCGAGCGAGGCCGCGCCCGCCTTCGCGCCCCTCGAGCTCCAGCTGCCCGACGACTGGAAGGCCCTCTCGGTCTCCGGTGCGGTGCTGGCCGCCGGCAAGACGGTCGAGCAGGGCCAGTTCCGGCCGAACGTCGTCGTCGCCGTGTCGCGCTTCGGGGCGGGCTACTCGCTCGAGACCGCGATCGACGCCGTCGTGCGCCGGGTCGAGGCCATCGAGGGTGTCGCCGAGCTCGGTCGTGAAGAGACCGAGGTGCTCGGACGCCCCGGCTTCCGCATCGAGTTCAGCTACCCCGACCCTCGCGTCGGCGTGCTCATACAGGCGGTGCGCATCGCCATCGTCGACCACGGCTCCGCCGCCGACCTGGTGCAGATCACCGCCACCGCCACCGGCGCCCAGGCGCAGGAGCTGTGGGGCGAGGTGCGCGCCATCCAAGACAGCGCCGCCACCACCGACACCGTCGCGACGGCCTGAGCGGGGCCCCCACCGGTATGGCGACCACCTTCCACGAGGCCCAGGCGAGCATCCTCGCCCTCAACAACGACGAACTGCCGTTCGTCTACGAGCCGACGGATGCGGGGGTCGTCGGCCGCTGGAACTACGCGAACCAGAAGTGGGCGGCCGTGCTCGGCGCCCAATCGCTCGACGCCGACTACACCCTCTGGGTGCTGCTCGACGAGGAGAAGGGCACGTACTCCTTCGACGAGCAGGAGACCGTCGAACGCGGCGGCCTCTCGGCGGGCGGCGACGGCATCGGCCTCTCCTACGAGCGCTCCACCTTCCGCGGCCACAAGAAGTCGTACTCGTTTAACCTCGGCGCCGCCATCCTCGCCAAGGTCACCGACCGCCAGGGCGAGACCGTCGGCCAGACGTACGGCTACACCTTCGACACCGACGAGATCAAACAACCCGTCATCGACACCCTCGAAGCCGCCGGCTGGGAACCCCGCCGCAAGGGCCTCTTCGGCAAGATCTTCGGCGCCTGAGGGCTGCAGCCGGTCTCCCCCGAAACGGATGGAGACCGGACTCCATTCGGACACGAGAGTCCATCCGATTCCGGAGAAGCGCCGAAAGTCCATCGAGTTTGCACGGGCCGGGCAACATCCCGCCGCCCGCCGGAGATATTTGCGAGTTGTCAACTATCGTGCACGGGGTGTAACTTTGCAGTCTGCGCAAAGTTCTGCGCGCGCCCTCCGCCACATCGTGGCGCGCCTGCGTCCCACTCCGTCTCGTCCCGAGGATCGCCATGTCTCGCACCACGTCGTCACCCAGCCGCCGGGCCCAAGCGGCCGAGGCCCGAGAGCAGGGCTTCCGCGAGGCGGGCGGCAAGATGACCCACCGTCAGATCCTGTTCATCATCTTCGGACTCATGGCGGGCATGTTCCTCGCCTCGCTCGACCAGACCATCGTCGGCACCTCGATGCGCACGATCGGCGACGACCTCGATGGCATCAGCCTGCAGGCCTGGGTGACGACCGGCTACCTCATCCTGTCGACCATCTCCACCCCGCTCTACGGCAAGCTCTCCGACATCTTCGGCCGCCGCCCGCTCTACATCATCGCCATCGCGATCTTCCTGGTCGGCTCGCTCCTCGCGGGCATCGCGACCAACATGTACGAGCTCGCCATCTTCCGCGCCATCCAGGGCCTCGGCGCCGGCGGCCTCATGTCGCTCGCCCTCACCGTGATGGGCGACATCCTCGCCCCGCGCGAACGCGCCAAGTACCAGGGCTACTTCCTCGCCACCTTCGGCATCTCGAGCGTCATCGGCCCCCTGCTCGGCGGCCTCCTCTCCGGCGCCCCCGAGATCCTCGGCATCACCGGCTGGCGCTGGATCTTCCTGCTCAACCTCCCCATCGGCGCCATCGCGATGGTCATCGTGCTGATGTTCCTGCACATCCCGCACACCAAGCGCGCCGTGCGCATCGACTGGTGGGGTGTCGCGGCGATCGTGCTGACGGTGGTGCCCATCCTGCTCGTCGCCGAACAGGGTCGCGAGTGGGGCTGGGGCTCCCTCGGCGCCATCGCCTGCTACGTCATCGCGCCGATCGGCCTCATCCTCTTCCTCGTGGTCGAGCGTCGCATGGGCGACGACGCCATCATCCCGCTGAAGCTGTTCCGCTCGTCGACCTTCTCGATGGCGACCGTGCTCGGTGTGCTCGTCGGATTCGGCATGTTCGGCGCCATGATGACCCTGCCGAACTACTTGCAGATCGCGGCGGGCGCCACGCCCACCGAGGCGGGCCTCATGATGATCCCGATGGTGCTGGGCCTCATGATCTCCTCTATCGTCTCCGGCCAGCTCATCTCACGCACCGGCCGCTACAAGATGTTCCCCATCCTCGGCACCGGCCTCCTCGTCGTCGCGTTCTTCTACCTCACCTTCCTCTCGGCCGACAAGCCCATCTGGTACGTACTGATCGGGATGCTCGTGGTCGGCCTCGGCCTCGGCCAGCTCATGCAGACCCTCACCATCGCCTCCCAGAACTCGGTCGGCCCGCGCGACATCGGTGTGGCGACCTCTGCGGCCACCTTCTTCCGCTCCATCGGCGGAACGCTCGGCACCGCCGTGGTGTTCTCGGTGCTGTTCTCGCGGCTCGGCCAGACGCTGCCGGCGGCGTTCACGAACCCGACCATTCTCGCCGGCGCCCAAGCGGCGGCCACCGACCCCGCGGTGCAGTCCGATCCGGCGAACGCGGCGATCCTGAAGATCTTGACGGATGCGCAGACCAACCCCGGCTCCATCGGCGACGCCCTGAGCGGAGACACCTCCTTCCTCGTCGGCGCCGACTCCCGACTGACGCTGCCCTTCGTCGACGCCTGGGCGAACGCCACCTCCACCGTCTTCTGGGTGTGCTTCGGGGTGGTCGCGGTCGCCTTCGTGCTGAGCTTCTTCCTCAAGGCCACCCCCCTCCGCGCCAAGTCCGCCCTCGAAGAGGCCCACGCCGAGGGCGCCGCCGCCGGCGCTGCTGGTACCGCTGGCGCGAGCGCGGTGGGCGCTGCGGGCGCAGGCGCGGCCGGTGCCTCGGCCGCCGCCGCGGCCACGGGCGCGCGCTCGGCAGACGCCGACACCCCCGCCATCCAAGCCCAACTCGCCGCCGAGGAGATGGGCTCCCTCATCCTCCCCGACACCTCCTCCACCCCCACCCAGCGCCCCGCCGACAAGTAGCCGCTACCCCGCCCACCCCGGCGTGCCGGGCCACCCCGCCCACTCCGGCGTGCCGGGCCACCCCGCCCACCCCGGCGTGCCGGGCCACCCCGCGCGCCGAACGCAACAGGCCCTTCTCGACGACCCAGGGTGAGCGCGTGGCCGGAGGGTGCGACCGCAGGCCGCGCCCTCCGACCGCACGCGAACATCTCGCCCGCGCCGCAGCAGCGGCGGCGCGGCAACCAGCACAGCGCGCCACCCCAGCACGCCCGGCACCACCCCAGCTAGAAGTCCCGCAGATTCCCCCGCAACCCGCCGCCCCCGTACGACCGCCGCAGAATCCCGCGGCGCCGCAGAATGGGCACGAGCTCATCGAGCATCCGGTGCACGGTGACGGGGTGGAGGTCGCCTGAGAAGATGAAGCCGTCGTTGTCGGCCTCTTCGCCGAACTCCTCGATGAAGTCGGCGATCTCGTCGGCGGTGCCCACGTAGCCCTCCCGGGAGGCGATGCGCCCGAGCTTCGCCTTCGCGGTGAGGATGTCGCGCAGCGGCACCCCGTCGAAGCTCTCGAACTTTCCGAGCAGCCCCTTGATGGTGCCGCGTGACACGTGGTCGCCGAAGATCGCGGGGTCGATCGGCCGGTCGAGATCGAGCGTGGTGAGGTCGGTCTCGAGGTCGCTCGACTGCCCCAGCGCGATCGCCTGCAGAGCCTCGTCAGACGGATGCTCTGAGGCGTCGACGAGCCGTTGCGCCTCCTCCGCGCTCGACACCACGATCGGCTTGAACACGAACAGGATGTCGATGTCGGCGGGCCCGCGCCCCGCCGCAGCTGCCGCGGCGAGCACCTTCGTGCGATAGGCCTTCACCGTCTCGACGTCGAGCGACGCCAGCGCCAGCTGCACCTGCGAGTTCGCTCCCGCGAACCCGAGCCCCCGCGGCGACCCACCGGGCGACACCACGATCGGGTCACCCGACAGCGCCTCTGAGTCGCCTCCCCCGAACGGCAGCGCGTTCAGCGGCCCGTCGAACGAGAAGTACTCCCCCCGGTGCGAGAAGGCGTCGAGCTTCGACCCGTCGGCGAACTGCCCGGTCGAAGCATCCGCCACCAGCCCCTCCCCACCCCAGCTCCCCCACAGCCGCTTGAGCGCCCCGAGCCACTCCTCGGCCCGGTCGTACGCCCCGTCGTGGTCGAGCGGGTCGACCCCGAAGTGCCGCGACGACCCCACGTCGGTCACGACGTTGATGCCGAACCGGCTGTCGCTCAGGTGCTGCAGCGTCGCGAACTGGCGTGCCGCCTGGTACGGCGAGTACGCCAGCGGGTTCACCGTCGGCGCGATGCCGATGTGCTGCGTGACGTCGAAGAGGTACGGCGCGAGCAGCAACGGGTCGTGCTTGGGCCCGCCGTAAGCACTGCGGATGCGCAGATCGAGCGTCGATGCGTTGCCGAGCGAGAGCGCGTCTTCGATGATGACGAGGTCGAATCCCGCCTGCTCGAGCGTGCGCACCGACTGCTGGTAGAGCTCAGGCCCCGCCCAGCGGTGGTCCCAGTCGAGGTACGGATGCCCCCACCCGTGCGGCCCGAATCCGCGCGAGAGGAACCAGCCGAAGTGCTGAGGTCGAACCACCTCAGGCCGCCTCGTGCGCGAGCGCGCGACCCTCGTGCACGTCGAGCGTCCCGCTCCCCAGAACGACGGATGCTGCGACCTCACCGTTCTCGGCGACAGCCCCCCGCGCATCCGGAACCACACCCGCACCCCGCACCGCCGCCAGCCCCAGCGCGAGGTCGTCGATGAGGTCGTCGGCGTCTTCCACCCCGATCGACAGCCGGATGAGCCCGGGCGCGATGCCCGCCTCGGCGAGCTGCTCGGGCGTGCGGTGCGCGTGCGTGGTCGAAGCGGGGTGGATGATGAGCGACCGCACGTCGCCCAGATGCGTCATGCGCGTGAACAGCTCGACCGAGTCGAAGAACACCTCGGCGGCTGCAGCACCCCCGGCGAGCGTGAACGCGAACACCGAGCCCTGCCCGTCGGGGAGGTACCGCTCGGCGAGCTCATGGAACGGGCTCGACTCGAGGCCGGAGTAGTCGACCGACTCCACGCCCGGCTGCTCCTCGAGCCAGCGCGCGATGGCGAGTGCGCTCTGCGACTGCCGGTCGACCCGCAGCGAGAGCGTCTCGATGCCCTGCTCGATGAGGAAGGCGTTGAGCGGCGACGGCGTCGGCCCGAAGCGCGACACCACGACGTCGCGCACGTAGGTGATGAAGGCGGCGGCGCCGAAGCGGTCGACGTAGCTCTGCCCGCCCAGCGCTCGCGACGGCTCGGCGAGGTGCGGGAACAACGGGCCCCGCGCATCCGTCACCGCCCAGTCGAAGGCCGAACCCGACACGATCACGCCGCCCAGCACCGAGCCGTGGCCGGCCAGGAACTTGCTCGCCGAGTGCACGACGACGTCGGCGCCGTGCTCGAGCGGCCGCTGCAGGTAGGGGGTGGCGAAGGTGTTGTCGACGATGAGCGGAATGCCGTGCGCGTGCGCCACCTCGGCCACGAGCGCGATGTCGACCAGGTCGTTCTTCGGATTCGGGATCGACTCCACGAAGAGCGCCCGGGTGGTGGGCCGGATGGCGCGCTGCCACGACGCCGCATCGTTCGCGTCGACGACGAAGTCGGTCTCGATGCCGAGGCGGCCGAAGTTGTCGAGGAACAGCCCGCGCGACCCCTCGTAGATGCTCGACGCCGACACCAGGTGGTCGCCCGCCTGCAGCAGCCCGAGCACGGCCGAGGCCACCGCCGCCTGCCCGCTGCCCACCAGGATGGCGTCGATGCCGCCCTCGAGCGCGGCGATGCGCCGCTCGGCCGAGGAGGTGGTGGGGTTGCCGATGCGCGTGTAGGTGAATCCGTCTTCGGCACCGCCGAAGCGGTCGCGGGCCTGCGCGAAGTCGTCGAACTCGAAGCCGGCGGTGAGGTGGATGGGCGTCGCCCGCGGGTTCACGGCGCCCGCCCCCGCGCCCGGGGCGCGGCCGGCGTGCACCTGACGCGTGGCGAACCCGGCGGGTCGGATGGCGGTGTGCTCGGTCATGATGTACCAGAGTCGCACGGCGCCCCCCGCTCACGGCCTTATGCGAACTACTGTTACGCGGGCGGCCGGGCCCGCTTGCGTAGGCACCTCCCCCAGCGCCCACGCCGAGGTGCACGACCCGCGTACGACCGCTGCGCGGATGCAGCCGACGGATGCGCTGACTAAGCTGGCGAGAGCGCTCTCAGAGCCGAATCGCGCATCACATCACGAGGAGTCGTCCGATGACCACCGCTTTCCCCCCTGGTTTCCTCTGGGGATCCGCTACCGCAGCCGCCCAGATCGAGGGCGCGGCCTTCGAAGACGGCAAGGAGGCCTCGGTGTGGGACGCGTTCGCCCGCGTCCCCGGTGCGGTGCTGAACGGCGACACCCTCGACGTCGCGGTCGACCACTACCACCGCGTTCCCGCCGACGTCGCCCTCATGAAAGAGCTGGGTCTGCACTCGTACCGGTTCTCGACCAGCTGGGCGCGCATCCGGCCCGGCGACCGGTTCACGAACCAGGCGGGGCTCGACTTCTACTCGAAGCTCGTCGACGAGCTGCTCGGCGCGGGCATCCTCCCCTGGCTCACCCTCTACCACTGGGACCTGCCGCAGGCGCTCGAGGAGCAGGGCGGCTGGGCGAACCGCGACACCGCGCACCGCTTCGCCGAGTACGCCGAGGTCGTCTACGACGCGCTCGGCGACCGGGTCGAGCACTGGACCACCTTCAACGAGCCGTTCTGCTCGTCGCTGCTCGGCTACGCCTCGGGCGTGCACGCGCCCGGGCGGCAGGAGCCCGCAGCAGCCATCGCCGCGGTGCACCACCAGCACCTCGGACACGGCCTCGCGGTCGCCCGCCTGCGCGAGCTCGGCGCGCAGCACCTCGGCATCACGCTCAACCTCACCAACGCGGTGCCGGCCGACCGGAACGACCCGGTCGACCTCGACGCCGCGCGCCGGCTCGACTCGCTGAACAACCGCATCTTCCTCGACCCGCTGCTGCGCGGGGAGTACCCGGCCGACGTGAAGACCGACCTCGCCGCGGTCGGCATCGACCTCTCCACCGGCGGACCGCTCGTGCACGAGGGCGACCTCGAGATCATCACGCAGCCGCTCGACTTCCTCGGCGTCAACCACTACCACGACGACCAGGTGAGCGGGCACCCCATCGAGCAGCCCGCCGACCCTTCGGTGGTGCCGGTCGACCCGCACGCGGTCGCGGGGGGCCTGCCCGCCAAGTCGCCGTTCGTGGGCTCGGAGTTCCTCACCTTCCCGCTGCGCGGACTCCCCCTTACCGGCATGGGCTGGGAGGTGCACCCCGCGGGGCTCCGCACCCTGCTGGTGCGGCTCGGCCACGAGTACGACGCGCTGCCTCCCCTCTACGTCACCGAGAACGGTGCGGCGTACGACGACGAGGTGTCCGCCGACGGAGCGATCCACGACGCCGAGCGCACCGCCTACATCCGCGACCACATCGAGGCGGTCTCGCAGGCGATCGCCGACGGCGCCGACGTGCGCGGATACTTCGTCTGGTCGCTGCTCGACAACTTCGAGTGGGCCTGGGGCTACGGCAAGCGCTTCGGCATCGTGCGGGTCGACTACGACACGCTGGTGCGCACCCCCAAAGACAGCGCGAAGGCCTACGCCGAGGTCATCGCCCGTGCGGATGCTGCGGCCGGCGCGGTCGATGCCGTCTCGTAGCGAGGCGGGCGGGCCGCCGGCGACGGTGCGGATGCGCGGAGCCGGGGTCGAGGTCGGGGTCGGGCGTCGTGACCGGACGCGCGGGGCCGGGTCGCGCATCCGTGCCGACCTGGTCTCGGTCATGGGCTCATGAAGAACGCGGGGGGCGTGCCCACGCTCGAGATGGTGGCGGCGGTCGCCGGCGTCTCGCGGGCGACCGTGTCGCGGGTGGTGAACGGGTCGACGAGCGTCGCGCCCGAGGCTGCCGCGGCCGTGCACGCGGCGGTGGCGCAGCTGAACTACGTGCCGAACCGGGTGGCGCGGTCGCTGGCGAGCAGGCGCACCGACGTCATCGCGCTGATCGTCCCCGAGTCGACCTCGACGGTGTTCGCCGACCCCTTCTTCGCGCCCGTCGTGCGCGGAGTCGCGCGGGCGCTCAGCGACACCGACTACACGCTCAACCTGCTCATCGCGTCGGAGGCGCGACCCGAGAAGACCCGCCGGTACCTGCTCGGCGGGAACGTCGACGGGGCGCTCGTCGTGTCGCACCACGCCGAAGACCACTCCTACGTGGGGCTCGGCGACTCGCTGCCGATCGTCTTCGGCGGCCGCCCGGTGAACCCGGAACTCGCCGACGCGCACTACGTCGACGTCGACAACCAGGCGAGCGCGCGGCTCGCGACCGGGCACCTCGTCGACATCGGGAGGCGCCGCATCGCCCACATCGCCGGGCGGCAGGACATGCCCGCGGGTATCGACCGGCTGGCGGGGTGGCGGGCGGTCGTGGGCGGCGACGCAGCTCGAACCGACGAGCTCGTGGAGTTCGGCGACTTCACGCAGGAGTCTGGTGTGCTGGCGATGCGCCGCCTGCTCGATCGCGCATCCGACACCGCCGGCGCACCCGCGTTCGACGCCGTCTTCGTGGCGAACGACCAGATGGCGGCGGGTGCCATGCGCGTGCTGCACGAGCGCGGGCTCTCGGTGCCGGGCGACGTCGCCGTCGTCGGCTACGACGACGACACCTTCGCGTCGACCCTCACCCCGCCGCTCACCACCGTGCACCAGCCCTCCGCCGACCTCGGCGCCCGCATGGCCGAGGTTCTCGTCGCCCGCCTCGCCGGCAAGAACCCGCCGCACCGCACGCTCATCCCCACCCACCTGGTGGTGCGCGCCTCCACCTGAGGAGCACACCCGCGCACCCTGGGACACCCACGCTCAGGCCCGCGTTGGTCGCAGAAACTGCTCTTTCCCGCTCGAATACGAGCAGTTTGCGCGACCAACACCCGCCCTACAGCGCGCGCACCCCCGGCAGCCGCTCGCGGATGACGCGCACCGCATCCGCACTGTGGTCGACGAGCACGTAGTTGCGGCCGAGCGCCGCCGCGACCGCGCCCGTGGTGCCGCTGCCGGCGAAGAAGTCGAGCACCCAGTCGCCCTCGCGGCTCGACGCCTGCACGATGCGCCGCAGGATGCCCTCGGGCTTCTGCGTCGGGTACCCCGTCTTCTCCCGCCCCGTCGGCGACACGATGGTGTGCCACCACACGTCGGTGGGCAGCTTGCCCCGTTCCGCCCGCTCGGGCGTCACCAGCCCGGGCGCCATGTACGGCTCCCGGTCGACCTGCTCCGAATCGAAGTGGTACGCCTTCGGGTTCTTCACGTACACCAGGATCGTGTCGTGCTTCGTCGGCCACCGACGCCTCGACTTCGCCCCGTAGTCGTACGCCCAGATGATCTCGTTGAGGAAGCACTCCCGCCCGAACAGCGCGTCGAGCAGCACCTTCGCGTAGTGCGCCTCCCGGTAGTCGAGGTGCAGGTACAGCGTGCCGTCGTCGGCGAGCAGCCGCCACGCCTCCACGATGCGCGGTTCGAGGAAGCCCCAGTAGTCGTCGAAGCGGTCGTCGTAGCGCAGCAGATCGCCCCGGATGCGGTCGTAGCGCTGACCCTTGAACCCCGTCACGCGACCCTGCCGCGGTTCGGCGGCAGCAGCATCCGTCTCCCCGTCGGAGGCGGGTGGCACCCGGGTCGAGGTGGTGGGCCTGCGCTCCTGCGGACGCCCCGTGTTGAAGGGCGGGTCGAGGTAGACGAGGGTGAAGGATGCGTCGGCGAAGCGGGCGAGCACGTCGAGGTTGTCGGCGTGGAACAGCAACCCCTCGCCCCGCGCCCCGGCCGCGATGCCGTCGCGCGGATCGGACCCCGCCACCGCAGCGGAGGACGGATCGGCGACTGGCACCGTGCAATTCTGACAGTTCCGAGGGGACAGGCGTATCCTCGGCCTCGTGACGAGCACCTTGATCAGCAACGACGTCCGCCAGAACCGCTACACCATCTCCCTCGACGACCAGGTCGCCGGCTTCGCCGACTACCGCCTCGAGGGTCACCGCATCGTGTTCACCCGCACCGAGGTCGACCCCGCCAAGCGCAAGGGCGGACTCGCCGGGCGCCTGGTGGAGTACGCGCTCGACGACGTGCGCACCTCGAGCGACCTCACCGTCGTTCCGCAGTGCAGCTTCGTCGCCCACTTCATCGACCAGCACCCCGACTATCAGGAGCTCGTCGACCGCGGCTGAGGTGTGGGAACCCCACAGGCAGGATGCGCGGGGCGAGGGCAACCGGTGGAATGACGGTATGTCCGATGCCGTGCAGCAGCCCGCGAACCCCACCCTGTCAGAGCCCGCCCCGTTCGCGATCGACGGGGGCGGTGACGTCTCGAGCAGCCCGCTCGAGCTCGAGGCCGCGGTGGCCGCCGCCGAGGCCGCCGGCTTCGACGGGGCACTCGCCGTCGAGCTGAAGCACGACCCCTTCGTGGGGCTGGCGCTGGCGGCGCGGGCGACGGAGCGCATCCGTCTCACCAGTTCGATCGCCGTGGCGTTCGCCCGCAACCCCATGAACACGGCGGTGCTCGCGAACGACCTGCAGCTCATCTCGGGCGGACGCTTCGTGCTCGGCCTCGGCTCGCAGGTGAAGCCGCACATCGAGCGCCGCTTCTCGATGCCGTGGTCGCGGCCGGCGGCACGGATGCGCGAGTACGTGCAGGCGCTGCACGCCATTCAGGAGTCATGGGCGACGGGCTCGCGCCTGTCGTTCGCGGGCGAGTTCTACACGCACACCCTCATGCCGCCCATGTTCAGCCCGGGGCCCAACCCGTTCGGTGCGCCGCGCATCACCCTGGCGGCGGTCGGGCCCGGCATGGCGGAGGTCGCGGGCGAGGTGGCCGACGGGATGCTCGCGCACCCGTTCACGACACGTCGCTACCTCGAGGAGGTGAGCCTGCCGGCGGTGGCTCGGGGGCGTGCGGCTACCCCGGACGTGTCGGGCCCGGATGCGCGTGCCTCGCGACCCGCTTTCGAGGTCAGCCTCCCCGCTTTCATCGCGATCGGCCGCGACGAGTCGGAGGTGCAGGCCGCCCGCACCGCCGTGAAGAAGCAGATCGCCTTCTACGGCTCGACCCCCACCTACCTCCCCGTGCTCGAGCTGCACGGCTGGGCCTCGGTGCACGAGCAGCTCCACCGCGGCTCCCTCCGCGGCGAGTGGGACGCCATGGGCGAGCTCATCACCGACGAGATGTTCGACGCCTTCGCCGTCGCGGGCTCCCCCACCGACGTCGCCGCCGCCCTCACCACCCGCTTCGCGGGCCTCGTGCACCGCCTCTCCTTCAGCGCCCCCTACCCCGTCGCCCCCACCCTCTGGCCCGAGTTGCTCCGAAATTTAAGCATTACTGATTGATACTCATTTTTTTATGATACTCTCTCGACAAACTCCATACCCTCTCTCCCTGGGAGTCGTCGTGATGATCATCAACCGCACCATTCGTAACACTGTCGCACTCGCTGCCGTCCTCGGCGCTGCCGTCGCACTGACACCGCCCACCGTGTCATGGGCGACTACTTGGGAATCCACGACTCGCCAGGTGTCAGAGACTCTGTCCCTCCCCCCGGCCTCTGCCAATCTTCCGGTCGAGTCGATCGCTCTGTCCGGGAACGGCAGGTACGCGGCCTTCTCGACCCGAGCGACAAATATGAGCGATCTAGCGAACGGTGTGGAGCAGGTCTATCTCCGCGACCTTCGTACCGGCGCCATCACGATGGTGAGCGCGCGCGGGGGAGTGGCCGGAGATATGCCGTCCTATCAGCCATCGATTTCCGACGATGGTCGTTACATCGCCTATACCTCCATTGCCGACAACCTCGCGGGCAGCGTCCCGTCGCGACGCGCGAAGGCGCTCGTCTGGGATCGGGACACAGGTTCGACACAGCTCGTGAGTGTGACTGATGGAACGAGTCCCGCACCTGCGATTCAAGGGGCGACTTCGGTTCGAATGTCCGGTGACGGCTCGGTAGTGGCTTTCATCTCGGCATCGAAGCTGACGGCAGAGGACAATCTTGCTACCGAGCAGGTTTATGTACGAGATCTTCGCCTGGCCACGACCACCATGGTGAGTGTCAATCCCATGGCAGCCGCACCCTCGGGTGCGCGGGGCATCGACCGCGACATCGCCGTCTCACGCGACGGATCCGTGGTCGTCTTCGCGTCGACGGACACGTTGAGTGCACAGCCCGCCGGGGGGCGTTCCCAGATCTACGCGAGGTCGATTGTTGCGCGAGCAACCGAGCTGGTCAGCGTGAATATCGACGGTACTGCCGGAGGAGACCGACCGTCGGCGATGCCGGCGGTGTCGGCTGACGGCACCACTGTCGCTTTCACGAGCGAAGCCTCTGACATCAACGAGAAGCATCCGGCGGTGGGGGGTACGTCGATCTACGTACGAGACCTCATCGCGAAGTCAACCACGCTCGGCACCCCAAATGCCGCGGGCACGATGGGCATCGCCAAAGCCGCGCACCCTGTGCTCTCCGAAGACGGCCGCTATCTTGCATTCGATACCGCTCAAACCGATGTCGTCCCCGAGGGCTCAAGTTTCCCGCTTCCCTACACTCAGGTCTACGTGCGTGACCGCCTTACCGGCAGCGTCGTGGTCGCCAGCCGCAATCTCGTCGGTACGAATGCAGGAAATGGGCAGTCCGACCTGCCCTGGTTGAGCAGCGACGGCAGCCTCGTGGCTTTCCGGTCGGCGGCGACCGACCTCACAGGAACGACCCCTTCGCCTGGGTCACCTCAGGCATTCGTGGCGATGGGTCATGTCACTCCCCGTCTCGAACGGATTGCCGGAGCAGACCGATACACCGTGTCGGCCAACGTCGCCGCCGACGCGTTCGTGTCCGACGGAATTGTCGGACCGATCGTGTATGTGGCCTCCGGCGAGGGCTTCGCTGACGCGCTCCCCGGTTCAGCGGCCGCCGGTCACGACCAAGGACCGATCCTCCTCGTGGGGAAGAACACCATCTCTGCGGACATGCGCGCAGAACTCACCCGGTTGACCCCACGACGCATCGTGGTCCTCGGGGGTCCGGACACGGTCAGCACGCAAGTCGAGAATGATCTGAAGGCATACACGCGCACGACCGTCGACCGCGTGTCAGGCCCTGACAGATACAGCGGTTCGGTCGCTGTCAGCAAGACGTTCTTGTCGAGCACCGTCGCGTATGTGGCATCGGGCGAGAACTTTCCCGATGCCTTGGCCGGAGCCGCGGCTGCCGGGCGCGACAAGGCCCCTGTCCTACTGACCCAGAAAGGTTCCCTTCCACCCGGAGTCAAGGAGGAGCTGGAGCGGCTCGGCGTGACCAAGATTCTGGTGCTGGGAGGTCCGAACAGCGTCACAGATGGTGTTGTGGCGTCTCTCAATACGATCGCTCCGACGACTCGAATCGCCGGACCTGACCGATACGAAGGCGCAGCCGCGGTCTCGAGAACGATTTTCGCCGGAGGAGCCAAGACAGTCTTCGTCGCTTCTGGCGAGGTCTTTCCCGACGCCCTTTCCGGCGGCGCCTCGGCCATCAAGAATGGCGCGCCGGTGATACTCGTCACCAAGAATGCCGTACCCGCCGCGGCGGCAACCGAACTGGAGCGGCTGAATCCGGACCGCATCGTGGTGCTCGGTGGAGAGAACACGGTCTCACCCGCGGTCTTCGACTCACTCGAGCAGTACCTGCCCCGCTGATTGGCCGCGAACTGTAGCTGCTCGACTCCTCGGCGGTATCGGGCGACTCCCGCGCTACAGGCCGCGGCGGGCGCGGAAGCGGTCGATGGCGGCGGCGGCGAGCTGGTGGTCGATGACGTCGGGTTCGCCGGAGGTGGTGAGGGTGCCGACGAGCTCGCCGGCGGCGAAGAGGGGGATGGAGCCGCCGTGGGCCCGCATCACCTCGTGGTCGATCATGGGGTCGGTGGCCTGCTCGAAGGGCGTGCCGGCGTCTTCGAAGCGCCGTTTCACGAGCAGCGACGGAATGCCGAAGTGCCGCACCACCGCGGCCTTGCCCGCGAGCCACGGGTCGTTGCCGGGCCCGGTCGCGCCCAGCCGGGCGCGGAACACCAGGTCGTCGCCGAGTACCACGTCGACGGCCAGGTCGAGGTCGCGCTCGCGGACGAGCTCGACCGCGATCGTTCCCAGCTCGACCGCATCGTCGTTCGTGAACGCGGGTAGCTCCAGCCGCGGCACCTCGGCGAGCGCCTCCGCGGTGAACACCGGGAGCTCGGGGCTTCTGGGGTCGGTCTTCACGGAACTCGTCCGATCCACTCGGGGGTCGCGAACTTCGTGCGCACCAGCTCCTCGGCGGCGGCGCGCTCGGCGTCGGTGATGGTCGACGGATGCGCACCGTACAACCCGGTGAACGTCGCGATGAGGCGGTCGATCACTTCGTCGCGCGGCAACCCGGTCTGGCTGCGCAGCGGGTCGACCCGCTTGGCCGCCGACTTGGTGCCCTTGTCGCTCATCTTCTCCCGGCCGATGCGCAGCACCTGCACCATCTTCTCGCCGTCCATGTCGTAGCTCATCGTGGCGTGGTGCAGCACGGCACCGTTGCCGAGACGCTTCTGCGCGGCCCCGCCGATCTTGCCCTTGGTCGACGAGATGTCGTTCAGCGGCTGGTAGAACGCCTCGATGCCGAGCGACTTCAGCGCCGTGATCACCCACTCGTCGAGGAAGGCGTAGGAGTCGGCGAAGGTCATGCCCTGCACGAGCGCCGCGGGCGCGTAGATGGAGTAGGTGACGACCGAGTTCGCATCCATGAACATCGCCCCGCCGCCCGAGATGCGCCGCACCACCTCGAAGCCGTACTTCTCGGCGTTCTCGAGGTCGACCTCGTTCTTCAGCGACTGGAAGCTGCCGATCACCACGGCGGGCCGGTTCCACTCCCAGATGCGCAGGGTGGGCTTGCGGCGCCCCTCCCCCACCTCGGTGGTGAGCACCTCGTCGAGCGCGAGCTGCATCTGCGGCGTCTCGGGCCCGGAATGGATGAGCTGCCACTCGTACGCATCCCAGCTCGTCGCCTTCGCCAGCGAACGCCGGATGGCGACCGCGACGGCCTCGGGTGAGAACCCGAGCAGCACCGCTCCCTCGGGCAGCGCCCCGCGCACGGCTGCCGCGATGGTCGCCGCGTCGCTGTCGCTCGGAAGACCCTCGACCGCCGCGTCGATGAGCGGCAGCGCGTCGTCGGGTTCGAGGAAGAAGTCGCCCGCCAGCCTGAAGTCGCGGATGCGCCCGTCGACCTCGTCGAGATCGACGACCACGAGCTTGCCGCCCGGCACCTTGTACTCTCCGTGCATCTCCCGCTCCCGTCCGCCGTTCTCCGGCCGGGTCAAGCCTAGAACGCATCCGGATGCGCGGGGTCAGTGCTGCGCGACCGATCGGTAGCGATGCTCCGGCCGGCCGGTGCTGCCGTACTGCAGCTCCACCACGAGCAGACCCTGGTGCGCGAGCGCGGAGAGGTGTCTCTGCGCGGTGGCCCTCGAGAGGCCGAGCCGCTCGGCGACGACCGGTGCCGACAGCGCGGTGTCGGCCGCCACGAGCACCTCGAGCACCGCCGATTCGGTGGGCGAGCGGCGTGCCGGGGTGTCGCGGGCTCCCCCGTTCAGCACCCGGCGGGCCCGGTCGATGGTCTCCTGGTCGAGCTCGGGCCGGGCGTCGAGCAGATTGCGGTAGCGCTGGTACGAGCGCAGCAGCGTGACGAGCTGCTCGTCGGCGAACGGCTTCACGAGGTAGCCGAAGGCTCCGCGCTGGAACGCGCGACGCACGGCAGCCGACGTCACCGCCGCCGACAGCACGACGGAGTCGAGGTCGTAGCGGGCGATGAGGTCGAGGCCCGAGCCGTCGGGGAGGTAGATGTCGGCGAGCACCACGTCGGGGCGGTCGGCCTCGATGGCCGCGACCGCCTCGGCGACCGTGCCCGCCGTCGCCGAGACCGCGAAGCCGTCGAGCGAGTCGACGATGCGCGAGTGGAGCCGTGCGACGTGGAAGTCGTCGTCGACGACGAGCACCCGGAGCGCTGCGGTCATCGTCCGTCCTCGTCGTCGAACTGGTGCTCCATCCGCGCTACGAACACGGCGCCGTGGCGCTCGGTGCGCCCCTTCGCCAGACGCAGCTCCCCGCCGTGCCGGCGGGCGACCTCGGCGGAGAGGCGCAGGCCGATGCCGTGCCCGTGGGCGGGCTCGGGGCCCCGCGCGGGAACGGGCGCGGGAACGGGCGCGGGCTCGGGTTCGGGCTCAGGGCCTTGCGCCGCCTCGGAACCGGGCTCGACCGCCGAGCCGAGCCGCGCATCCGTCGACACCGCGTCGGCCTGCGCGAGATCGATGCCGCCCGTCGCGGCCCCGATGCCGTCGCCCGAGTCCATCACCGAGAGGTGCAGCTCGTCGCCGTGCCGCAACGCCTCCACCTCGACCCAGCGCGGCTCGCGCGCGGAGGCGGCTGCCGCCTCGATGCCGTTGTCGACGAGGTTGCCGAGCACCGTGGTCACGTCTTCGGGGTGGCGGAGCGAGCCGGTGACGTCGGCGTCGGGCCCCACCCGCAGGGCGACGCCCCGCCGCTCCGCCTCGAGCGCCTTCGCCCCGAGGAACGCCTGCAGGTAGGGCTCGGCGATGAGCTCGGCCCGTTCGATGGGGAAGCGCACCGGCCCGTGCTCACCCACCTGGTCGAGGTAGGCCAGCGCCTCTGTCGTCTCGCCCGCTCGCACCAGCCCCGTCACCACGTGGATGCGGTTCGCGAACTCGTGCCGCTGCTCGCGCAGCGCACTGGCGAGCGTGCCCACCGCGGTGAGCCGCCGCGTGAGGTCGTCGACCGCCGTGACGTCGCGCACGATCACGACCCGCCCGAGCTCCTGCCCGTCGCGGCGCACGACGTGCACGTCGACGTAGACGAGCCGCCCGTTCACCACCAGGGGTTCGTCGCGGGGTTCGTCGAGGCAGGCGAGCACCCCCGCATCCGTGATCGCCTCGCGCACCGGCCGGCCCACCGGCCCGGCGAGACCGAGCAGCTCGGCGGCGCGCTCGTTGCACACCGTCACGACGTCGTCGGGAGAGAGGCCGATCACGCCGTCGCCCACCCCCTGCAGCACCGCCTGCTGGTCGTGCACCAGCTCGAGCAGCTCCTCGGGCTCGAGGCCCAGCGTCTTCTGGCGCAGTCGCCGCGTGATGAAGGCGGCGAGCACCCAGCCCACCGCGAGCGCCAACGCCGTCGCGACGGCCACGGCGAGCGCGTCGGAGAGGGCGGTCGCCCACACCTCCGAGGGCGGCAGCCCGACGCTCACCTCACCCACCACACGCTCGGGGTCGTCGAGGCCGTAGATCGGCACCTTGGCCCGGGCCGAGTCGCCCAGCGTGCCCCGCTCCCAACTGACGGTCTCCTCGCCGCGGAGGGCAGCATCCGGACTCGTCGACACCGGGTCGCCGATCTCGTCGGGGTTCGGATGCGCGAGCCGGCGCCCGGTGTCGTCGGTCACCACCACGAAGAGGGCTCCGGTGCGGCTCTCGATCGCCCGCGCGTAGTCGTCGAGCGTTCCCGCCACGAGCTGGGCGTCGGTCGAGGGCGTGCTGCGGTCGGACTCCGCCTCCGCCGCCTCGCGCACCTGCGGCGTCTCGGCGACGGTCTGTGCCAGACGGAGCGCCGACTCCTGCGTCTGCTGCACGATGCGGGCGACTCCGGTGGCCGCGAACAGGCACAGGGTGATGGCCGAGACGGCGACCATCGCGGCGACGATCGAGCGGTTCACCTGGCGGGTGAAGGGCACGGAGCGGCCCCGTCTCCGTCGCGGCGCCGTCGTCATGAGGTGATGGTACCCAGGCCCGTGGCCCCCGCGATGAGCAGAATGCGCAGAACGGGTTCAATGCGGAATTCGCCGTCAATGCGCAGTAGCGCGCGACGCCTCCGCGCTCCTTCCTATCGTGTCGGAACAGCCGCCCGGCCCCGTCGTGCCGGCCTCAGACGAAGGAGTCTCCCGTGCTCGTCCTCCTCGGATTCGGAATGGTCGCCGTCTTCATGGTGCTCATCATGACCAGACGCATGACGCCCGTGCTCGCCCTCATCATCGTGCCCACCGTGTTCGGGCTGTTCGCGGGAGCGGGGCTCGGCGTCGGCGACATGGCGCTCGAGGCCATCGGCGGGCTGGCGCCGACGGCGGCGCTGCTCATGTTCGCGATCATCTACTTCGGGCTCATGATCGACGTGGGGCTGTTCGACCCGCTGGTGCGCGGCATCCTGCGGCTGGTCGGCCACGACCCCGTGAAGGTGGTCGTCGGCACGGCACTCCTAGCCGCCGTCATCTCGCTCGACGGCGACGGGTCGACCACCTTCATCGTCGTCACGAGCGCCATGCTGCCGATCTACCTGCGGCTCGGACTCAGCCCGGTGGTGCTCACCGTGGTGGCGGGCCTCGCCAACGGAACCATGAACATCCTGCCGTGGGGCGGGCCCACCGCGCGCGCCGCTGCGGCGCTCGACGTGTCGGCGAGCGAGGTGTTCGTGCCGATGATCCCGTCGATGCTCGCCGGGCTCGCCATCATCTTCGTCTTCGCCTGGCACCTCGGGCTCATGGAGCGCAAGCGCCTCGGTACGCTCGATCTGCCCGGGGAGGGCAGCCGGGAGGGTGAAGCGGATGCGGCGGCCGGCGAAGCGGGAACGCTCGGTCGCATGACCGCGCGGCTGTTCCGCCGGGGGTCGGCGCCCGCGGAGGGCAGCGGGGCGCGCGGCGGTGCCGGGGGCGCGGGTGTCGGGACCTCCGGACCGGGGGCGACCACCGCATCCGGAACCGGCGCGGGCAGCCGCACCGGAACCCGCACGCACGTGGAGCGCATCTCCACCGGCGCGCTGCGCGCCCTCGTGAACCCGGCCGACACCGCGATGGCCGACACCATGCTCGACCCGCAGCGCCCGACGCTCCGGCCGAAGCTGTTCTGGTTCAATCTGGCGCTCACCGTCGCCGTGATGGTGCTGCTCGTGGCCGACGTGCTGCCGCTCGCCTACGTGTTCATGGTGGCGAGCGCCATCGCTGTGATCGTCAACTTCCCCCGCGTGGCCGACCAGGCGCAGCGGATCGTGGCGCACGCCCCCTCGATCGTCGGCGTGGTGTCGATGGTGCTCGCCGCCGGCGTGCTCATCGGCGTGCTCGAGGGAACCGGCATGGTCGACGCGATGGCGCAGTGGGTGGCGGGGTCGATCCCGTCGGGGCTCGGGGCGTTCTCGGCGATCATCACGGGCCTGCTCAGCATCCCGATGACGTTCTTCCTCTCCAACGACGCCTTCTACTTCGGCATCCTCCCCGTGCTCTCGCAGAGCGCCGCGGCGTTCGGCATCGACCCGGTCGAGATGGCACGGGCGTCCATCACGGGGCAGGTGGTGCACATGCAGAGCCCGCTCGTGCCGGCCATCCTGCTGCTCGTCTCGCTCGCCGGCGTCAACCTCGGCGACCACCACAAGCGGGTGCTGTGGCGGGCCGTCGTGGTGGCGCTGGTGATGCTCGCGGTGGGCGTGCTGGTGGGGGCGATCGGGATCGGGTAGGCGCGCATCGCCGGGCATCCGGGTGCGCGCCCGCGACTGGGTGGGGCGCGCATCCGGTGGCCGGCGCTGCCCGGTGGGGCGCGCATCCGGTGGCCGGCGCTGCCCGGTGGGGGGCGCATCCGGTGGTCAGACGAAACGACGCGATAACACGCTGTTCACGACGAGCAAGTAGCGTTGAGGTATGACCGACACCGTCACCCGCGATGCGAGCCGTCTCGCGACCGCCCGCGCTCTCCTGTTCGACCTCGACGGCGTGCTCACCCCGACGGTCGACGTGCACATGAAGGCCTGGGCCCGTCTGTTCACCCCCTACCTGGCCTCGCAGGGCGTCGCGCCCTACACCGACGACGACTACTACCTCCACATCGACGGCAAGCCGCGGGTCGAGGGCGTGCGCTCGATGCTCGAGGCCAGGGGCCTCAGCCTCCCCTCGGGCTCGCCCGACGACGCGGCCGGCGAGTCGACCGTATGGGCCCTCGGCAACCGCAAGAACGACGCGGTGGCGGCCGAGCTCGCCGAGAACGGCGTCGAGGCCTACCCGGGTTCGCTCGAGTTCCTCACCGCCGCCCTCGAGGCGGACTACGAGGTCGCCGTGGTGTCGAGCTCGCGCAACGCCGAGGCGGTGCTGACGGCGGCGGGAATCCGCGACCGCTTCGAGGTGATCGTCGACGGACTGGTCGCCGCCCGCGAGGGCATCGCGGGCAAGCCCGCGCCCGACACCTACCTGCGCGCGGCCGAGCTGCTCGGGTTCACGGCGGCGGAGTGCGTCGTGATCGAGGATGCGCACTCCGGCGTGCAGGCCGGGCGCGACGGCGATTTCGGGCTGGTCGTGGGCGTCGATCGGGGTGTCGGAGCTGAGGAGCTGCTCGGGTCGGGCGCCGACATCGTGGTCGACGATCTCGCCGAGCTGGTGCCCGCGCTGCGCTGACGGCCCGTTCTCCACAGCGGTGCCCCGGCGCCTCATCTCTCCACAGGGCTAACGGATGCTCGGCACACGCGCCGCTCCTTCGCTAGCATCGACCGACGCCACCGTCAGCACCCGCCCTCCGCAGCATCCCAGGCATCTCGTCACAGAAAGCGCCCGATGAACCCGATCACCTCCGACCCGCTCGACCGCACGCAGTTCCCCGTCGACGAGTGGGCGCTCACCGAGGCGGAGTTCAGCACCGCCACGCAGGGCCGCACCGAGACGCTGTTCGCCGTGGGCAACGGGTACCTCGGGCTCCGCGGCAACTTCGAGGAGGGGCACAAGGCCTACGCCGAGGGCACCTTCATCAACGGCTTCCACGACACCTGGCAGATCAGGCACGCCGAGGAGGCCTACGGCTTCGCGCGCGTGGGGCAGACCATCGTGAACGCGCCCGACGCGCGCGTCATCCGGCTCTACGTCGACGACGAGCCGTTCGTGGTCGCCGACGCCGACACCATCGAGTACTCCCGCCGGCTCGACTTTCGCACGGGCGTGCTCGAGCGGGTCATCGAGTGGCGCACGCCCTCGGGCAAGCGGGTGCTCATCCGCTCGCGTCGCCTGGTGTCGTTCGCCGACCGTCACCTCGCGGTCATCGACTACGAGGTCACCATGCTCGACGCCGACGCGTCGATCCTCATCTCGAGCCAGATCCTCAACCGCCAAGACCGGGTCGACGAGTTCGCTGCCGCCGGGGGCTCGGGTTCCGGCTCGTCCTCCGGTGGCATCGCCGACCCGCGCAAGGCCTCCGGCTTCGCCGACCGCGTGCTGCTGCCCCGCTTCAAGTGGACTCACGAGGGCCGTTACGTTCTCGGGTACCGCACCGCCAACTCGGGAATGACCATCGCCTGCGGGGCCGAGCACCGCCTCGAGACCGACAACGAGTGGGACGAGACCTCCCAGATCGACGACGACATCGCCAAGCACGTCTACCGGGTGCGCGCGAAGGCCGGCCAGCGCATCCGTCTGGTGAAGACCCTGGCGTATCACACCTCCTCCACGGTGCCCACGACGGAGCTCGCCGATCGCACCAACCGCACGCTCGACCGCATCGGCGAGGCGCCGATCGACGAGGTGTTCGCCGAGCAGGAGCGCTGGCTCGCGGCGTTCTGGAAGCGCTCCGACGTCGTCGTGGCGGGGCAGCCCGAGGTGCAGCAGGCGGTGCGCTGGAACCTGTTCCAGCTCGCCCAGTCGACGGCGCGCACCGACGGCGGCGGCATCGCGGCGAAGGGCGTTTCGGGCTCGGGGTACGGCGGGCACTACTTCTGGGACACCGAGATCTACGTGCTCCCCTTCCTCACCTACACCTCGCCGCAGGTGGCGCGGAACGCGCTGCGCTTCCGGCACGGCATGCTCGACGCCGCGCGAGACCGCGCGGTCGAACTGAACCAGCGCGGCGCGCTGTTCCCGTGGCGCACCATCAACGGGCTCGAGTCGTCGGCGTACTATGCCGCGGGTACCGCGCAGTACCACATCGACGCCGACATCTCCCACGCGCTCTCGCAGTACGTGGCGGCGACCGGCGACTTCGACTTCCTCGACCGGGGAGCCATCGACATCCTCGTCGAGACCGCGCGCATGTGGGCCGACCTCGGCTTCTGGCGGGCACGGGGCAAGTCGAGCGAGACCTTCCACATCCACGGCGTGACGGGGCCCGACGAGTACACCACGGTGGTCAACGACAACCTGTTCACGAACGTCATGGCCCGCGCCAACCTGCGCGCGGCGGTACGGCAGACCCGGCGGCTCAAGCGCGAGGAGCCCGCCCTCTACGCCGCCATGGTGAAGCGGCTCGACCTCGCCGAAGACGAGATCGAGGAGTGGTCGACCGCCGCGGAGGCCATGCACATCCTGTACGACGCCGACCTCGGCATCCACCCGCAAGACGCGCAGTTCCTCGAGAAGGAGCTGTGGGACTTGGAGAACACCCCCGCGTCGAAGCGCCCGCTCCTGCTGCACTTCCACCCTCTGGTCATCTACCGCTTCCAGGTCATCAAGCAGGCCGACGTGGTGCTGGCGCTGCTGCTGCAGGGCGACGAGTTCACCACGGAGGAGAAGCGCGCCGACTTCGAGTACTACGACGCCCTCACCACCGGCGACTCCACCCTCTCCGCGTCGACGCAGTCGATCATCGCGGCCGAGGTCGGCTACCGCGAGCTCGCGCTCGGCTACTTCCAGGCAGCGCTCTACGTCGACCTCGGCGACCTGCACAACAACACCGCCGACGGCATCCACGTCGCCTCGACCGGCGGCGTGTGGAGCGGTCTCGCCTTCGGCTTCGGCGGCATGCGCGACTACCTCGGAAAGTTTACCTTCGACCCGCGGCTGCCCGAGGAGTGGGAGTCGCTGGTGTTCCACGTCACCATCCACGGCTCACTCGTCGAGGTGCTGCTCGAGCAGTCGTCGATGACGTTCACCATCCTCGAGCAGGCGGGCGCCGGCGAGCCCTTCGGCCACGGTGCCGGCGCCGCCGTCGGCTCAGACCCGGTGCCGGTCGCCTCCGACGTGCCCGGCGGCATGCGGGTCGGTCAGCCGCTCGAGCTCTGGGTGCGCGGCGAGCGCGTGCTCGTCGCTCCCGACCGACCGGTCACCGTCCCCCTCAAAGACGACCGCCCCACCATCGAGGGCGCCCCCACCACCTCCGACATCGAGGGCACCGTCCGCGCCGACGGCTCCGTCATCACCGCCTCCATGCCCACCATCGTCTCCGACCTCGACGAACCCGAGCACCTCGTCGGCATGGACTGAGACGGCGCCCGGAGCCCGGCGCGGGCCTGCCCGCCGGCGCAGCCCGGTCGGCGCCGCCGGGCGCCCGCGGCGCGGCCGACGCCCGTCAGCCCGTGGGGGCGGAGAGGCCGAGGCGGGGGTAGAGGATCTCGAAGCCCTTCTCGAAGCCGCCCTGGAGGGCGTCGAGCACGTGACCGGCGCCCGGGATGACGTAGAAGGTGGTGTGCCAGCCTGCAGCGGCAGCAGCATCCGATGCCGCCTGGGCGGCAGGGATGAACGCGGGGTCGCCCCCGCCGACGGTGAAGATGCCGACCGTGTCGGGGTACGCGTGAGCACCCGAGGCGAGGATCGACGACGGCTTCTCCGCGTCGAACGCCGCCTGGTTGCCGCCGAAGAGCTTGGCGACCACGGTGTCGGGGTCTTCCGATCCGGGGTACTCCTCGCCCGAGATCGAGAGCACGTTCTGCCAGAGTTCGGGATATTTCGCGCCGTACTTGAACGAGCATCCGCCGCCGTTGGAGTACCCCGCGATCACCCAGTGCTCGGGGTCCTGCTCGATCGGCAGGTTCGCCCGCGCCCACGACACCACGTCTTGGGTGATGAAGGTCTCGGCGTTGCCGAGGGCGGCCGTGTCGGCGCACACCGGGTCGATGCTCTCGTCGCCCAACTGGTCGGCGACGAGTACCACCGGCGCAAGCCCATTGTTGCGAGCCGCGTACTCGTCGAGCACCTTCGCCACGTACTGCGGGTCGGGGTCGCCCGGCTGCCCCATCATGAGGATCATGAACGGCAGCGCCGGCGGGTTCGCCACCTGCGCCGCGGGCGGCAGGTACAGGCCGGCGGGGCGCGAGGTGAAGCCCGAGGCCGTCGCCGGGATCACCTGCGTACCGGTCTTGCCGGTGGCGGGCATGTCGGCGGGCGGGGTCCAGGTCTCGTAGAGGGGCTTGCCCGCATCGGGGTCGTCGGTGGGTCGCGGCGACGCCGTGGGCAGGTCGATCGGATGCTCCACGACGACCCCCAAGAACGACGCGATCGTGGGCTTCAGTCCGAAGTACGCGTTGATGCCGAGCGTGCCCGCGAGCGCGAACAGCACCACCCCGACCACAGCGACGAGCTTGCGCCACCACCGAGAGCGCCACAGGTTCACCACGGCGAGGCCGATGGCGGCGAAGGTGACGACGACCCACGCATCCGTCTGCGTGCTGAGCGGCACGCCGAACACGTTCATCGCCTCGACCACCCAGATGGTCGCGAACGCGACGAGGGCGCCCGCGAGCATGCCGATCAGCGCGGTGAGCACCCACCGGATGCGCGGGGGCCGCACCAGCAGGTACACGAACGCGGCCGCGGCGAGGGTGAAGACGACCCAGATGACGGGCCCGTCGACGATGCGGGTCTCGAGCAGGGAGTCCATCAGGCGTGCGCTCCGACCCGTTCGTCGAGCCACGCGACCAGGTCGGCGACCACCTCGTCGCGGTTGGTCTCGTTGAAGACCTCGTGGCGCGCATCCGGATACACCCGGAGGGTGACGTCGCTGAGGCGGGAGCGGCGGCGGTAGGCCTCGGCGAGCTTGAGCGTGCTGCGGTGCCCGCCGAGGGTGTCGTCGTCGCCGGCCAGGATGAGGAGGGGGCGGTCGGCGGCGAGACGCTTCGCCGGGCGACCGAACAGGCGCAGGCCGTCGAGCACGCCGAAGAGCTTCAGCACCTCGGCGGGGAACATGAGCTCGTCTTCCGCGGCGCGCTGCTGCGCCTCGACGTCGCGGCTCAGCCACTCGAAGCCGTTGCCGGTGGCGCCGTCGGTGGGGCGGTGCTTGCGGGTGAGGTCGCCGCCGTCCATGTGGCCGGGCATGCGGTAGGCCGTGCCGCTCAGCACGATGGCGTCGTAGTGCACGAGCGCGGGCGAGTTCACGAGGATCTGCACCATCAGCGACCCCCAGCTGTGCCCGAGCAGCACCAGCGGAACCTCGGGATGCTCGCGAGCGATCTCGACGCCCAGCTGACGGATGTCGTCGACGGTCGCCTCCAGACCCCCGACCCCCAGCCGCCCCAGTTTCGTGCGGTCGCCGCCGTGCTGGGCGAGACCGGTGGCCCCGTGCCCGCGCTGATCGGCGACGTAGACGGAGTACCCCGCGGCGTTCAGGTCGCGGGCGAGCGGCTCGTAGCGGCGGCCGTGCTCACCGAGGCCGTGCGCGATCTGCACGACGGCGGTGGGGTGCTCGACCGTCCACGCGTAGTAGGTGATCTCGACGCCCACCTCGTCGACGAAGGTCGCGGTGAAGTGCGCGCGCCGCCGCTCGTGCGCGGTCGGTGCGGGGTTCGCGGCCGGCTCGGGGCGCTGGTCGGGAGCGTCGGCGGCGGCGTCGGGGGCTGGCATGCCTCATCCTCCCACGCCGGTCGGCCCGTCGCCCGGAGCGTCCGACCCCCTAACGTGGGCACGCGCGCCCGGAACGGATGGAGTTTCTGGCTCCTGAGGGAAACGGATGGAGCCTCAGCCCGAATCGGGCCGGGGACTCCATCGAGTTCGAGCGTGCGCGGGCGGCTACCGGCGCGGGCCGCTCAGCGGGCGGCTACCGGCGCGGGCCGGTCAGCGGGGGGCTCTACCGGCGCGGGCCGGTCAGCGGCCCTCCTCGCTGTAGGGGGTGACGGCGTCGTCGAGGTCTTCGGGGGTGGCACCCTCGGGGTCGCGGTCGGCGTCGGCGATCGGATCGATGGGGTCGGCGAGACCGCGGAAGTTCTCGCCGAGCAGGCCGCCCGGCTCGTCGCGATCGCCGTCGCCGGCCTCGCCCGACGCACCCCCGTCGAGGGTGCCGTCGTCGTCACCGCCGAGGCCCTCCGCGAGGCCGTTGGTCTGGTCGAACGGCTCGCCGAGTCCGTCTTTCGTCGTGTCGTCGCTCATGATGTGGTCTCCTTCGACGTCGGTGTCGTGCGGGCGCCGGTGGCGGCCCGGGTGTCGTCTCAGCCAACGCCGGATGCGCCCATCCGGCAACCACCGCATCCACCGACGCCGCCACCCCCACTGCCACTGCCACTGCCTCGGCCGCGCGCCCGACTGGCCGGGGCGAAACGACGGAGTGTCACCCCAGATCGGCGAAACGACGGACCCTCAAGCCGCCTCCCGAGCGAAACTCCGTCGTTCGGCCGACGCCGCGGCGCCCGCGGCGCGAAGCGGCCGCGGCCGCGGCCACCCGCCTCACGACTCCCGCGTGATCTCCACCTTCACGAACAGCTGCGACCCGAACGGCCCCGCGTACACCCCGCGCAACGGCGCGATGTCGTTGTAGTCGCGCCCGCGGCCGACGATGACGTGCCGCTCGCCGATGTCGATGAGGTTCGTGGGGTCGTAGCCGCGCCAGTCGCCGCAGAACCACTCGACCCAGGCGTGCGACTCGCCGGCGATGGTCTCGCCGATGGCCGCGTCGGGCTTCGGGTGCAGGTACCCCGACACGTACCGCGCCGGGATGCCGACCGAGCGCAGCGCCCCGATCGCGATGTGCGTGATGTCCTGGCACACCCCGCGCTTGCCGCGCCACGACTCGCGCGCCGTCGACTGCACCCCGGTGACGCCCTGCACGTACTCGACCTGCCGCCCGATCTCCTGGCAGATCTCGAGCGCCGCGTCGCACGGCGAGGCGTGCCGGGCCGCGATCGAGGCCGCCAGCTCGGCGAGGTCGTCGGCGGGCGCGGTCAGCTTCGTCTGCTTCGTCTGCTCAACGTACGAGGTCGACGCGGCCGCAGCATCCGCCAGCCCGTCCCAGTCGATCGGATGCGCGGCATGGTCGCGCGCCCGCACCTCCACCAGCGAGGTGGCGGTGAGCGACAGCTCCTTGTGCGGCGTGAGCACCTCGAACGACGACACCCTCGTGCCCCAGTAGTCGACGTAGTGGTGCGACGACGACACGGGCGAGATGTCGAGCGAGGAGTGCAGCACGAACTGCCCCTCCGACGACACGGGGAGCATGCGCGCCTCGTTGTACGACGCCTGCACCTCGCCCTCGTAGCGGTAGCCGGTGATGTGCCGGATGCGCAGCCGGTTCATGCGCTCTCTCCGATCCAGCTGGGGGCGGCGTTGGTGGGGAAGTAGCGCTGCCGGATGGCCTCCGACGCGGCACTCGTGGCCTCCTGCACACCGTCCATGTGGCGCGGAAGTTCTTGCAGGATGTCGGTGATCGGCCGGTATTCGAGCTGAGCCCGGATGCGCCCCAGCAGTCGCTGCGCGTCGTCGCTGACCCCGATGCGCTCGTTGCGCGGGCCGAGGTCGCGGAGGCACTGCTCGGCGCGGGTGACCGAGTAGAGGATGGAGCGCGGGAACAACCGGTCGAGCAGCAGGAACTCGGCCGCGTTGCGGGCCGAGGGCACGCCGCGGTAGGTGCGGAGGTACGCCTCGTAGGCGCCGCAGGAGCGGAGGATCGTCGTCCACGACGGGCCCGACGCCTCGGTGAGCGACCGCGTGGCGAGCAGGCGTGCCGTCATGTCGGCGCGCTCGATGGAGCGGCCGAGGGTGAAGAAGTGCCAGGCCTCGTCGCGCGACGCGCTCGACTCCATGATGCCCACGGCGAGCGCCGCGCGGTCGCGCACCCAGCCGAAGAACTCGTGCGTCTTCTCGCTCGCGATGCGGCGCGGCATGCGTGCTCGGGTGGTGTTGAGACACTCCCACAGCTCGGTCGACACGATCTCGCGGGCGCGGCGGGCGTTCTCGCGCGCGGCACCGAGGGAGTACGCGATGGAGGCCGGATGCGTGCGGTCGACCGCGAGCATGGCCAGCACGTCGGCGCGGGTGAACGAGCGCTCGTCGTCGGGCACGTCAGACCCCATGACGCTGAGCAGGGACCGGCAGGCGAGGTTCTCCTCGATCCAGGGGTCTTCGAGCAGGAGCTGCAGGTGCACGTCGAGGATGCGCGCGGTGCCGTCGGAGCGCTCGATGTAGCGGCCGATCCAGAACAGGGACTCCGCGATGCGGGAGAGCATGGCCATCAGGCGACCCCGCCTTCGGTGGTGGGGCGGGCATCCGGAACCTTGTGAGCGTGCGCGAGCACCGCATCCGGAACCTGGCGCGACTGTTGCTGCTGCTGCGACTGGTCGCTGCGCGGCGCGTCTTCGGGCGAGTGATCGGGCTGGTGGCCGTGCCCGATGATGGGGATGGCCTGCGTGTTCGCCGCCTGCTCGGCGACGAGGCCCTGGATGTTGTGGCCGTCGCTCGAGGAGGAGAGCGGATCGGTGCCCACCACCCAGGTGTCTTTCGACCCGCCGCCCTGCGAGCTGTTCACCACGAGCTGCCCCTCAGGGAGGGCCACTCGGGTGAGCCCGCCGGGGAGCACCCAGATGTCGGTGCCGTCGTTGACGGCGAAGGGGCGGAGGTCGGCGTGGCGCGGGCGCATGCCGTCTTCGACGAGGGTGGGGATGGTGGACAGCTGTACGACGGGCTGGGCGATCCAGCCGCGGGGGTCGGCGGTGAGGCGGTTGCGGAGCGTCTCGAGCTCCTTCGGCGAGGCGTCGGGGCCGACGACGAGGCCCTTGCCGCCCGACCCGTCGACGGGTTTCACGACGAGTTCGTCGAGGCGGTCGAGCACCTCTTCGAGCGCGCCGGGCTCCTCGAGGCGCCAGGTGTCGACGTTCTTGATGATCGGCTTCTCGCCGAGGTAGTACTCGATGAGGTCGGGCATGTAGGTGTAGACGAGCTTGTCGTCGGCGACCCCGTTGCCGACCGCGTTGGCGATGGTGACGTTGCCGAGCCGCGCGGCGAGCAGGAGTCCTGGGCTGCCGAGCATCGAGTCGGCGCGGAACTGCAGCGGGTCGATGAACTCGTCGTCGACCCGGCGGTAGATGACGTCGACGCGCTGGGGGCCGGCCGTGGTGCGCATCCACACCTTGCCGCCGGAGCAGAACAGGTCGCGGCCCTCGACCAGCTCGACGCCCATGAGGCGGGCGAGCAGCGTGTGCTCGAAGTAGGCGGAGTTGTAGACGCCCGGGGTGAGCACGACGACGGTCGGGTCGTCGACCCCGCTGGGGGCGGATGCGCGGAGGGCCTGCAGGAGCTTGTTCGGGTAGTCGCCCACGGGCCGTACCCGCATCGACACGAAGAGCTCGGGGAGGGTCTGCGCCATGACGCGGCGGTTCGAGATGACGTAGGAGACGCCTGAGGGCACCCGCACGTTGTCTTCGAGCACCCGCCACTCGCCGTTCTCGTCGCGGATGAGGTCGATTCCCGAGACCTGGATGCGCACGTTGTTCGGCGACACGATGCCCGCGGCCTCGCGGTGGAAGTGGCTGGAGGAGCTGATGAGTCCGGCCGGGATGACGCCGTCGCGCACGGCGGCCTGGCCCCCGTAGATGTCGGCGAGGAAGGCCTCGAGCGCGCGTACGCGCTGCGCGACACCGGCTTCGACGTCGACCCACTCGCTCTGCGCGATGACGCGTGGAACGGCGTCGAGCGGGAAGGGCCGCTCCTCACCGGCGAAGTCGAAGGTGACGCCCTGGGCGAGGTAGGAGCTCGCCAGCGCGTCGGTGCGGCCACGCAGCTCCTCCTGCGTCATGCGGGCGAGGGCGTTGTAGATGTCTTTGTAGGCGGCGCGGGCCTCGACGGGGTCGTGCGACTTGGGTTCGGGGAACATCTCGTCCCACGGCGATGCGCTGCCGCGCCTCTTGGCCGGGGCGAGGGTGGCGCCGTAGCCGTCGAACAGGTCAACCATGTCCCTGACCCTACTGCGCGGGTGTTGCGGCGGTGTTTCCGGATGCGCGGGGTGCGTTGCCTCCCATCATTTGCTGAGCTATCGTCATGTCATGAAACAGCCTAGCGCATCCGTTCTTCGCCGTGGGGGCATGCCAACGACTCGTTCGACGACTTGTTCGGCCCGCATCGCCCTGGCGGGGGTCTGCGTTCTCGCCGCGGTGGGGGCCTCGGGTCTCGCCTCGGCGCCGGGCGCCCACGCGGCGTCAGACCGCCAGGTGGGGCTCGCGGCGCTCGACTCCGTCGCGACCTCGGGGCCGGCGGCGCCCGGAGCGCTGGTGCTCGACGACGGCATCGGCCGGGCCTTCGCGCTCGACACGCTCCGCGACGAGCTGATCGTGTTCGACATCGGCCCGTCGTTCCTCTCCCGCG
This sequence comes from Herbiconiux sp. SALV-R1, assembly GCF_013113715.1. Classification (GTDB taxonomy): domain Bacteria; phylum Actinomycetota; class Actinomycetes; order Actinomycetales; family Microbacteriaceae; genus Herbiconiux. Next base: position 4,044,089 of record NZ_CP053344.1, on the reverse strand, counting down.
TCGCGACGGTGCGCCTCGGCCCATCGCCGAGCGATGTCGCGGTCGACACCGTGGGGCACCGCGTCGTCGTCGCCGACGACGTCGCCGACATGGTCTCGGTCATCGACGCCACGGCGACCACACCGGCGGTCGTCGCCACCTTCCCGACGGGCTCGGTCGACGCCGAGGCGATCGCCGTCGACGGCGCCTCGTCGACCGTGTACGTCGCGAACCAGGCGACCGACACGGTCACGGTGCTGCACCTCGACACCGGCGTCGCCACCCTCGTGCCGGTGGGCGACGCGCCCGCCGACGTGGCGGTCGACCCCATCACCCACACCGTCTACGTGGCCGAGGCCGGTGGGGCGAGCGTCTCGACGATCGTGGGCGGTGCTCCGGGTGCCCGCGCGGCGATCGGGGCGACGCCGCGCAGCCTGAGCGTCGTCGGCGACCGGGTGCTCGTCGCCACCGACGAGCTCGCGCCGACGAGCTCCGTCTTCCGCGTGCGCGCCTACGACCGCGACCTCCACGAGCTCGCCACCTCGGCGAACCTGGGCGCCCGGGCGAGCGGTGTCGCGGTCGACGCGCAGCTGCGCCTCGTCTTCGTGCGCACCGAGGCCGGCGAGCTGCGCGCCCTCGGACTCGACGCGCTCGACGAGCTCACCCTCACCCCACCGCCCGTGACCGGTGGTCAGCCCCGCCAGGTGACGGTGCAGCAGTCCACCCACCGCCTCCTCCTCGTCACCACCGATCGCCGCACGGCTACCGTGACCCTCCTTGGCGTCGCGGCCAGCCCCGCGTTCGTGCCGGGCATCCTCCCGCCCGCTCGAATCGGCATGCCCTACCGCGCCCGCATCGAGGCGGTCGCCTCCCCCGGCCCGGTCTCCTACTCGGTCAAACCCGTCGAACTACCCTCGGGCTTGGTGCTCGACTCTGCCACCGGCGAGATCCGCGGTACACCGCGCGCCGCCGGTACGCACTCTCTGCTGGTGACGGCCTCGAACGGCAGCGCTACGTCCGCCATGGCGTCCTTCAAAATCGTCGTCTCCCCGTGACCGGTATCGATGAGCGCGTGGCGATGAAGCGTTGCAGCCACACTCCTTTGTGACCTATCCTCGGGCTATGTTCTCGAGGAAACGTCGCCTTTCGGCTCATCCGTTCACCGCCGTCGTCACCGTTAGCGTCTTAGTGACACTGGGTGTCGCCGCCTCGCTGGCCGCGACGGAGTCGCCCGCCCTGGCAGCGGGTGGTGCTCGCTCGGTGGTCTTCACGCAGACCGGCTCCCTCGCCGACAGTTCGTCGAAGCGGGTGACGCAGCTCCAGATCGACGCCGTCACCGGCCGCGCGTACGCCATCGACCACCCGAGCGACGAGCTGGTGGTCTACGACATCTCCCTGGCCTCCCCGAGGGCGTTGGCGCGTGTGCCGCTGGGGTCTGATCCCGTCGACGTGGCGGTCGATCCCGACACCCACCAGGTCTACGTCTCCGACCATGTCGACAACACGGTCACCGTCGTCGACGGCCACCCCGCATCGCCGACCGCCAACACGATCGTCGGCACCCTGTCGACCACGGGTCTCGGCGGCCAGGGCATCGCCGTCGACGAGGGCAGCAAGACCCTCTATGTGGCGAACACCGATTCGAGCGACCTCTCCATCATCGATCTCGGCACCGGTTCCACCGCCAGGGTGGCCCTCGCGGGCAAGCCCGATGACGTCGTCGTCTCCTCGGGCGATCACCGTGTGTACGTCTCGAGCCAGGCATCGCGCACCATCACTCCGGTGACGGGCAAGGTCGCCGGCGCGTCTGTGGCGGTAGCGGCGACACCCACGGGGTTGTCGCTCGGCGCGGGCGGGCTGGTCGTCTCCACCGTCGATGGAACCGAGAACCGTGTCGCACTCTACGACTCGTTCCCCACCCGGCTGAACGTCTCCGCCGCGCTCGACTCCCCCGTCGCCTCCGTGTCGAGCGACGGGACGGCGTTCCTGCACTACGTCGTCACCACGAGCGGCCGGCTCCATGCACTGCGGCTCGACACGCTCACGGCCGATGGAGACGCCACCATGCTTCCCAGCGCGCTGAGCACCGCGACCGTCGACCCGGCGTCGCACCGAGTCATCGGCACGACCTCCGGCATGTCGGCGGCGAATCTCGCCACCTACGAGGTCGCGGCCAGCCCCATCATCGTGTCGCTCACCACCTCCACCGCCGCCGTCGGAGTGCCGTTCACTCTCGTGGCCGTGGCGGTGGGACTGCCCACGACCATGACCTACAGCCTGACGGGCGGCGCCTTGCCCCCTGGCCTCTCGCTCGCCTCGACCGGCGAGATCACGGGCACACCCACGACGAGCGGCACCTTCGACTTCACCGTCAGCGCCTCGAACGGGTCGCCCACGGCCTGGGCTGCGCCTTACCGCATCACCGTCACCCCGGCGGTTCCCACAGCACCGGTGATCACGTCGGCGGCTCCACCGAACGGCACCGTGGGCGTCGCCTACCCGCGCCATCAGCTCACCGCGAGCGGCAGCCCTTCCGCCACCTTCACGGTCTCGCGCGGCTCGCTTCCGCCCGGGTTGAACCTCGACGAGCGCACCTTCGAGATCTACGGAATCCCCGCCGTCGCCGGCCGCTTCGAGTTCACCATCAAGGCCGAGAACGGCGTCGGCGTGGCCGACAGCCTCGACTACGCGGTCGTCATCGCCCCCGCCACGGCCGTCGCACCCACGATCACGTCGGGCACGCCGACCGCGGGTACTGTCGGCACGAAGTATTCCGGGTTCACCATCACCTCGTCGGGCTCACCGGCGCCGCGCTTCACGGTGACGTCGGGCAGCCTGCCCGCGGGGCTGAGCCTCGACGCCGCCACCGGCTCCCTGGCGGGCACCCCCACGAAGGCCGGCCGCTTCGCGTTCACGGTCACCGCGACGAACGTCGCCGGCCAAGACAGTCGTGAATACACGATGGTGATCGAGGCCGCCGGACCCACTCCCACCCCGACCCCGACGCCGACCGCGACCCCCACACCCACCGTGACCCCCACCCCGAGCGCTACTCCCACCCCGACGACCCCTGGTTCGACATCGACACCCGCGCCCCCGACAGGGACGCCCGGCGGCGGCGCCGGTAGCGCGGGAGGTTCGGCATCGTCCGGCGGGTCCGTAGCGGCCGGGTCAGGCGGGCGCCTCGCCAGCACCGGCTCCGTAGCGCCAGCAATCGGCACCCTTGCCGGCTGCGCCCTTCTCGGGGGCGGACTGGTCGTTGCCATCGGGACGCTGCGGAGGCGTCACCTCGAGTGACGTCGGCGGTAGGGTACCCCGGTGCCCTACCGGGTCGCGTCAGTGGTCGGGGCCGGACCCGTCGAGTCGCGGATGAGGAGGGCGGTGTGAAGACGCTGATGGTGGATGGCGGGCTCGCCGGTGGAGGAGATCGCCTCGACGAGGTACTCCGCCGCGAGCCTGCCTTTCGTCTCGATGGGTTGACGCACCGTGGTGAGGGACGGCGAAGCCCAGTTGGCAGCCACGGTGTCGTCGAAACCGCTCACCGACACCTGGCCCGGCACCGACACGTCCGCCTCTCGGGCGGCGTCGAGCACCCCGAGCGCGATGATGTCGCTGAACGTCACGATGGCGGTGGGGCGTTCGTCGACAGGAGCGGCCCAGAGCTGCTGGAACGCCTGGGCTCCACCGGCACGCGTGCACGGAACCTCGACCAGGGTGATGCCCTCACTCTCGGGTGACAGGCCCCGTGTCGCAAGCGCGGCGATGGCTCCCTGCATGCGACGAAGCACCGGTCCGCGCCAGCCCTGGTGACCACCACCGGAGCCCGACTCGAAGGCGACGAGTGCGATACGCCGGTGCCCCAAATCGAGCAGGTGCGCCACGAGGTTCTCCATGCCTTCGCTGTCGTCGATCTCGACGGACGGAACATCGCCGTGGAACTCGCTGTCGACGAGCACGAACGGGATGCGCCGCTGACGGAGGGCATCGACCTCTCCGCGGTCGTACTCCAACCCGCTCACGATGAAGCCGTCGACCGCGGCGTACGGGATCGTCTTCAGCATCGACCCACGAAGAGGCGGAGCGAGCAGTAGCGTGAAGCCCTCTCGCTGGCACGTCTGTCCGATGCCCTGCAGGAATTGGGTGTAGTACGGGTTCTCGAGCACCCGATCGAGCTGCTGCGGCAACAGGAGTCCGAGACTGTCAGTGCGACGTGTGCGCAGCATCCGAGCCGCCGGATCCTGCGCGTAGCCCAGTTCTGCCGCCACTTCGAGGATGTTCTTGACCGTCGCTTCCGACAGTCGCGTCGAGTTGTTGAAGGCGAGTGAGACGGCGGTCTTCGAGACGTTGGCGCGGTCGGCGACGTCTTGCATCGTCACCCGCCGAGCGCGGCCGTTCACCGAGCATCCGTTCGCGCAGTGAGAAGCAGAGCTGAGCGGGCCTCGATGGTCAGGGACTCGCCGGAGCTCAGAACGGCCGTCCCGTCCGCTCGGGACCACCGCGCTGCCGAGGAGAGCTCGGTCAGATCGTCCCGTCCGACAGCGATCGGCTCACCGCGATTGACGATCATCACGGCGGTCTCGCCACTGTCGGTCGTCCGAATCACCACTACAGTATCCACGCCGAGAGGCGCCACCCGCTGCGAGCCCCTACGAAGCGCTCGGATCTCCTTCCTCGCGTGGGCCAGACGACGCAGCTCGTCGAGCAGCTCTGCCTGCCACACGGATTCGTCCCACGGCATGGTCCCCCGGCAGCCGGGATCATTCTCGCCTTCGAGCCCCACTTCGTCACCGTAGTAGACCATCGGTGCGCCCTCCGAAGAGAAGAGCAGAGCGTAAGCGAGCAGCGCTGCACGGTGATCGCCGCGGTGCCGGGTGAGCACCCGTTCGGTGTCATGGCTCCCCAGCAGATTGAGCATCCCGGTGCGATAGCCCTCGGGGATGCGCTCGGTGAGCCGGTTCATACCCTCGGCGAACTGCCCGGCGGTCAGGGAACGGTCGGCGGTGAAGCCGAGCACCAGGTCACGCAGGGTGTAGTTCATCGTGCCGTCAGCGAGGTCGCCCTGCAGCCATTCCTCCGGGTCGCGCCACTCCTCAGCCACGATGTAGTTGTCGTCGCCCAACTCCTTGACGACGTTCCTGAAACCCCTCCAGAAGCTGTGGTTGATGAAGTACGGCACGTCGAGCCGCCAGCCGTCGATCCCCTGCTCGAGCCAGTACCGTGCCACCTCGTAGTGATGGTCGCGCACCTCGGGGTTGTACGCGTTCCACTTGGGCAGGTAGTAGCAACCCGAACACGTGCGGTAGTTGGGTACCGGGTGGGGTGACACCGGGAAGCCCTCCACCGAGAACCAGTTCACATAGTCGGATGCCCGCTCGTTCTCGACCACGTCGCGGAACGCCCAGTGCCCGTCGCCGCAGTGATTGAGCACAGCGTCGAGCACGACCCGGATTCCACGGGAGTGAGCGGCGGAGAGGAAGGTCTGGAACGCGGACAAGTCGCCCAGCCTGTGATCGATCGCGAAGTAGTCCTTCGCGTCGTAACGGTGGTTGGTGTCGGCTTCGAAGATCGGGGTGAGGTAGATGGCGTTCGCACCCAGCGCCTCGATGTGGTCGAGGTGCGCCGTGATACCGGCGAGATCGCCCCCGAAGAAGTTCTCCCGCGTCGGCTCCGCTCCCCACGCCTCGACGCCTGGCGGGTCGAGTGACGGATCGCCGTTCGCGAAGCGCTCGGGGAAGATCTGGTAGAAAGTCGCGTCAGCGACCCAATCGGGTGTGCCCATCAGTCCTTCAGTCCTGTCGTGGCGATGCCGCGCACGAGGGCGCGCTGGAAGAAGAGGAAGACGACGATGCTCGGGATGGTCGCCGTCAGGGTGCCGGCCATGAGGTAGTTCCACGACGTGCCGTAGCGGCCGACGAATGAAGCGAGACCGATCTGGATGGTGCGCACCTCATCCGTGTTGGTGACGAGGAGCGGCCAGAGGAAGTCGTTCCAGGCGAACAGGAAGCTGAAGATCGCGAGCGTGGCGAACGCCGGCCTCGACAGCGGCACGATCACTCGGAAGAAGGTTCCGACGCGACTGCAGCCGTCGATGCGCGCCGCGTCTTCGAGTTCGACGGGGATGGACGCGAAGAACTGGCGGAGCAGGATGATGCCGAACACGTCGGCGAGGCGCGGCACGATGAGACCCCAGTAGGTGTCGATCCAGCCGAGGTCTGCGACGATCGCGTAGGCGGGGATGATGGTGACGAACGTCGGGATCATGAGCGCAGCCAGCAGCACGACGAAGAGCGTGTTGCGGAACGGGAAGCGCAGCCGTGCAAACGCGTAGGCGGCGAGCGCATCGAGCACGAGGTGCCCGGTGACGATGCCCGCCGACATGACGATGCTGTTCAGGTAGTACTGGCCGAACGGCGCGGCCTCCCATGCCTGTGCGAAGTTCTCCCAGTGCCACGAGGTGGGCAGGATGGAGGTGTTCGTGTAGGTCTCCGCCCGGGACTGGAGGGCGGTGGTGAACATCCACAGGAAGGGCACGACCACGACGGCCGAGCCGGCGATGAGCACGAGGTGGCGCACCAGGTTGAGTCGAGTGGAGCGCCTCATCGGAGCGATGACCTTCCCGCGCCGGATGCTCGCCAGTTGACGAGCGAGACACCGAGCACGAGTGCCAGGGTGACGAAGGCGATTGCGGTTCCGTAGCCGAAGTCACCGAGACGGAACGCCTCGCGGTACATCAGCATCCCGAGCACCTCTGTGCCCCCCTGCGGTCCACCTCCGGTGAGCACGTAGACCAGATCGAAGGCCTGGAAGCTGGTGATCAGGGCCTGCACCACGACGAAGAAGGTCATCGGCGCCAGGAGCGGGATGGTGAGGTGCCGGAGGCGATGCCAGAAGCCGGCGCCGTCGAGCTGAGCCGCCTCGAACACCCCCTGCGGGAGGGCCTGAAGAGCGGTGAGGTAGAGGATGGCGTTGAAGCCGAGGTTCTTCCACACCGTGAGCGCCGTGAGTGCGCCGAGGGCGAGCCAGCGGTCTTGCAGCCAGTCGGGGCCCTCGATGCCGACGAGCGCGAGCACCCCGTTCACGAAGCCCGCCGGATCGAGCATGTATTTCCAGACGATCGCCGCCGCTACCGAGGACGTGACGGCGGGGAGGAAGTAGATCCCTCGGTAGAAGCCGCGGCCACGGAGCGGGGCGTCGAGCAGGAGGGCGATGGTGAGGCCCGTGGCCACCGACAGCAGACACACGCCGACGGCGTAGACGCAGGTGACCAGGAGACTGTTCCAGAACTCGGGGTCGCTGAACAGGCGGGCGTAGTTGTCGAAGCCGATGAACTCCTTCACCGGGTCGAAGCCGTTCCACGAGGTGAGGCTGATCTGCCCGGCCGCGACGATCGGGTAGATCACAAAGACCCCGAGCACCACGAGCGCGGGCAGGAGGAACACGACCGCCGTGATCACCTGCTCGCGCTCGTAGCGCTCGCGCCGCGGCGCGAACATGCGGTGCTCGGTCACGGAACCGCTCAGCCCTTCTCGATGACGTCGTTGACGGCGGTCTCGGCTGCGTCGAGTGCCTCGCTGACGCTCGCCTGGCCGCTCAGGGCCGTCTCGATGGCGGTGGCGAATGCGAAGGAGATCTTCGGGTACAGCGGCGTGTTCGGGCGGGCATGGGCGTCAGCCATCTGCTCGACGTAGGGCAGTAGACGCGGCTCCGTGTCGTTCACCCACTCGAGGTAGTCGGCGCTCGTGGCGACGGAGGTGGTGACGGGGAGCATGCCGGTCTGCTCGCTCCAGCTCGTGACCTGCTCGGGCTCCAGGAACCAGCTCAGGAAGTCGGCCGCCGCCTCGGTGGTGGCGTCGGAGTTGTCGAACACCATGGCCTGCTCCCCGCCGAGGTTCGTGGCCGGCACACCGTCACTCGGATAGGGAGCCTTGGCCGTGCCGAACTCGAACGGCGGGTCGGCGGCCCAGATACCGACCATCCACGAGCCTTCCTGGGCGGAGCCGCCCTGGCCCTTCTCGAACTCGCCCCACTTGGCGTAGGGACTGATTCCGGAGTCGATGAGGTCGACCCAGAACTGCAGTGCCTTCTCACCCTCGGGCGTGTTGAATGCCGCCGCCGAGTTGTCGGCGGTGAGGAACTCCCCGCCCGCCTGCCAGAGATTCACCTGAAAGTTCCAGGTGAGGCCTTCACCGTTGTCCCCGGCCTGGGTGAACAGGTCGTAACCGGGTTTGCCGGTCTTCTCCAGAACCGTCTTGCCGTCTGCCATGAGCTCCTCCCAGGTGGTGGGCGGCGCTTCGGGGTCGAGGCCCGCCTCCTCGAACAGCGTCTTGTTGTACATGTAGGCGAGGTTGTTGGCCGACACGGGCACCGAGACCTGCTTCCCGTCGATGGTCCCGAACGAGGTCAGAGCGGGTGTGATGTCATCGAGGGTCTCGGAGGGGATGAAGGGGGTGAGATCGGCGAGGGAGCCGATCTGCTCGATCTGGGGCACCCACACCAGGTCGCCGATGGCCAGGTCGGGAAGGGTCTTCGACGTCGCCGAGGCACGCAGCTTCGTGAGGAAGTCGGCGTTGGGTACCTGCGAGGACTTGATCTTCACGTCAGGATGATCGGCGTTGTAATCGTCGACCATCGCATCGAAGGTGTCGGCATTGGTGCCGTCCCAGTAGTGCCAGACGGTGACCTCGGTGGTGCCGCCCGCGGCGTCGCCACCAGAGGCGCTGCACCCGGTGAGGGCGAGCAGTCCGGCCGCCCCGATGGCGGCGAGTGTGAGTGGTTTCCGGTGCATCATTGCTCCTAGCTGTGTTCGTGGGCTCAGGCGCCCACGGTGTCGCGATGTGATGAGGGCGAGTCGGTGTCGACTCTGGGGTGCGCCCCGCCGCGTGCAGCCGCATCTGCGGCAGCGGGGTCGAGCGCGAACCAGGCCGCGCTGTCGGGCTCGAGGAGGATGTCTCCGTCGGACCCGGGGTCGTCGGCGCTTCCACCGCCGGCGGAAGCGATGATCGGCTGCGCGGCCCACTCCTGGGGGATGCGAGCGGCGTGCTCGCCGAAGTTCACCGCGCAGGCGGCGTCTCCCCTCCGGAATGCGAGCACATGCGGATCGGGATGCTCGATCCACACGACCTCGTCGGTGGGTGCGAACAGGTGCTTGCGCATCCGGATGAGGTCCCCCGTCACCCGCAGCATCGAACGGGCATCGGACCGCTGACGGTCGTAGGCGAATGAGGCGAACCAATCGGGCTGTGGCAGCCAGGGTTCGGCTGTCGATCCAGGAGGCGTGAACCCGAAGTTCGCGGCATCGGTGGACCAGGGCAGGGGTACCCGGCAGCCGTCGCGGCCGAGTTCGACGCCGCCGGAACGGAGCCAGATGGGATCCTGGCGCGCGTCGTCGGGGAGGTCGAAGACCTCGGGCAGCCCGAGCTCCTCTCCCTGGTAGAGGAAGGCCGTGCCGGGGAGGGCGAGGAGGAGGAAGGTTGCAGCGAGCGACCGTCTCGTTCCGAGTTCGACGTCGACGGGGCCCGTGCGTCGCGCCGCGGCGATCATGTCGGTGGGGTCGGGGGCGCCGAGGTGCTGCTCCTGCCCGTAGCGTGTGGCCGCCCGGTGCACGTCGTGGTTGGCGAGCGCCCAGGCAGGCGCTCCTCCCACCGCCGTGCCCTGAGCCAATCCTGCGGTGACGGCAGCGCGCATCCGGCCGGCGTCCCACGGCTGCACCAAGAGGTCGAAGTTGAAGGCCTGGTGCAACTCGTCGGGGCGGAGGTAGGCGGCCAGTGAGTCGATTGAGGGAACCCAGATCTCGCCGACGAAATAGGCGGGTACGGGCCTGCGATCGCCGAGCGACCGCCAGGAGCGGTAGATGTCATGCACCTCCGGCTGATCCCACATGGCGTAGTTGTGGCCACCGGTGCCGTCGTCGGCCCCCGGCCAGTCGGCGAGGTCCGCGCTCTTCACGTGCCCGTGCGCCACGTCGATGCGGAACCCGTCGACCCCCTTCGCGAACCAGAAGTCGAGCACGCCCTCGAAGTAGTGTGCGACCTCGGGGTTCCTCCAGTCGAAGTCGGGCTGGCCTGCGTCGAAGGCATGGAAGTACCACTGCCCTGGCTGGCCGTCGGCCTCGACGACACGGGTCCAAGCAGGGCCGCCGAACACGCTCTGCCAGTTGTTCGGAGGCAGCTCGCCGGCGTCGCCTCTCCCGTCACGGAAGAGGAAGCGGGCACGCTCCGCACTACCTGGGGGCGACGCGAGGGCCGTCGTGAACCACGTGTGATCGGTCGAGCAGTGGTTCGCCACCAGGTCCATGAGCACGCGGATGCCGCGGTCGTGAGCCGCGACGACGAGCTCTTCGAGGTCGGCGACGGTGCCGTAGGCGGGGTCGATGTCGAAGTAGTCGGCGATGTCGTAGCCGTGATCGCGCTGCGGAGAGACATAGCAGGGGTTGAGCCACACGGCGTCGACGCCGAGCCGGTCGAGGTCGTCGAGACCGGCACGGATGCCCGCGAGATCTCCGATGCCGTCACCGGAGGCGTCGCGGTACGACCGCACGTAGATCTGGTAGACCACGGCGTCGCTCCACCAGGGGCGACGGGTCGAGGATGCATTCACGGATCGTGTCTTTCGGGTCGGGGAAGCTGCAGGGGTGGGGTGGAGCCGCCCGGACGGCGCTGTTCGCGGCCGCGCCGCCCGGACGGGGTCTGTGTGCTAGAAGGTCGGATAGATGTCGATCACATCGCCGCCCGTCCCCGTGAAGTTGCTGCCGGTCGACCAGGTCGCATCATCGATGAGGGGCTTGAACTCGAAGGTCTCGCCATCGGGGATGCGCTCCACCTCGAACTCCCAGACGTCGCTCGCCACGTTGCGCGCACCACGACCCGAAGTCCAGGTGAAGGGATACTCGTCGCCGCGAATCGCGATGGAGTGACCGAGCCCCACGTTGTAGTGCACGCGGATCTTCGTGGTGTTGCGCGCCTCGGGCGAATAGGTCGAGACCGGGGTGCCGGGAGCGTAGACCTTCGTCTCGTGCTCCCCGAGGCTCACCGTGATCTGCTTGCCGGTCACTCCGCCCGAGGCGACGGTCACGGTGTCGCTCGTGTTCATGAGGTTGGTGAGCACGGTGCCGACCGTGATCGAGCTCTCGGCACGCAGCGGGATGGTGCGCGTCTGCGTACCCCACGAGTTCGACGAGAGGGTGATGGCCTCGGCACCGGTGGAGTCGACCCGGCGGGAGAAGCCGTACACCGAGGTGTCCGACCACATCTCGCGCTGCGTGCCGATCTGCAGCGCCGGGTAGGCCTTCTTGATGGTGGTGAGGCGCTGGATGTGGTTGTAGAGGTTCGAGTTGTCGTCGAACGAGGTCATGTCCTTGCGGTTGTCCTTATTCGCGATGGGCACCTCGTAGGGATTGCCGTTTCCGTCGTCGGCCTGCTCGGTGCCGTAGTAGATCACCGGCACGCCCCTGCTGGTGAGCAGGAAGGTCAGGCCCGACCGCAACCGCTGGTAGTTGTCGTCGGCCCAGGTGAGGAAGCGCGCGCGATCGTGGTTGTCGAGGAAGGTCTCGAGCCGATTCGGGTTGCTGTACTTGTAGTCCTGGTCGAACAGGTCGCCGAGCGCGTTCATGTCGGTGTCGGCCGAGAACGCCTGCCGCACGGTGAAGAAGTAGGGGAAGTCGAGCACGCCCCACTCCGAGTCCTGATACTCCGACACGTAGTCGACGTCGCCGACGAACACCTCGCCGAAGGTGGGCACGCCCATCTCGGTCTCGAAGTCGGCGAGCCAGTCCTTGGGCACGGAGCGTGCCGCATCGACGCGGATGCCGTCGAAGCCCATGTCGACCCAGTCCTTATAGGTCTCCATCAGGTAGTCGTTGACGTCGGGGTCGGACTGGTCGAGGTCGTCGAGCCCGCCGAGGTCGCAGTTCTCGATCTGGGTCTGGGTCTCGAGGCCGTTGAACAGGCAGTCGCCGTTGTGGTGGAAGTACGACGGATCGTCGAGTGGGGCGTCCGGCTTGTAGGTGCTCGGGGAGTAGGTGGTCGACGTGCCGGCGAGGTAGTCGGCGGTGTGGTTGGGCACCGCATCGAGGATCATCTTGAGGCCGAGGCCGTGGGCGGTGTCGATGAGCTCTTGGAGTTCGGCGGTATCGCCGAAGTGCTCGTTGGGGGTGGCGAAGTTCTTGGTGAAGTAGCCGTGGTAGCTCGCCTCGAGTCCGTCGCGGGAGAGAGGTTGCTGTTCCGACACCGGAGACAGCCAGATCGCGGTCACGCCGAGGCCGGCGATGTAGTCGAGTTCGTCGGTCAACCCCGCCCAGTCGCCGCCGTGGTAGAAGCCGAGGTCGTCAGGGTCGTACTCTCCGTCGCCCTGATCATTGTTGGTCGGGTCGCCGTCTTTGAACCGGTCGACGAGCACCTGGTAGATGACGTCGCCCTCAGCGAGCGGGCCGGGCGAGGCGGGCGGGTCGGCATACGCCGGAGCCGCGAGCGCAGGAACGGTGAGAGCGGAGCCGACCAGGGCGACCCCGATGGCGGCTGCGGTGGCGCGGCGGACGCGGAACTCGACGCCCACCCGCGAGCGTGTTCTGAACATTCGATACCATCCTGACTTCGTCGTCGGAAATGCATCTTGGCCGCGAGATACACAGATTACTGAATCGATAAAACAGCAACCTCTCGGGCCTGTCAAGGAAAATCCGTGGAATGGGATGCGCGAGCGGCACCACGCGCATCCGGGGGTTATCCCCCGCACCGATCGGGCGGGGAACCGCATCGTGGGGGTGGGTGGGGCAGCCCTACGGTGGAGGCGTGAAGCAGAAACTGATGTTCTTCTGGGGGGCGACGGTCGATCTGGCGCTCGACGGCATCCTCGGCACGGTGTGGTTCGCGCTGATGGTGTCGCTGCTGGCGTCGGGCATCTCGGCGATCCCGGCGTTCGGCGTCGGCATCGCGCTGCTGTGGGTGACCACGCGGGTGGGGCGCGGGCTGCGCTTCGTCGAACGACGGCGCGCCGAGGCGCTCTACGGCATCACCGTCACGCCCCCGCCCCGCCGTCTCACCACGGCGAGAGGCTTCGGCGGCTGGATCGCGCAGGTCTTCCTCGACACCTTCTCGGCCGCGACCTGGAAGGGTCTGCTTCACCACGTCGTCACGATGATTCTCGGTACGGTGTTCTGGCTCATCCTCAGCCAGGGCGTCGACCTCGCGGTGCTCGTCTCGCGCGGCGAGTTCGCCCGCGGGTTCGCGGGCTCCGGCGCCGCCGCCCTCAGCGCACTCGCCGCCCTCGCCGTGCTGATCGCCTACGTCGTCGGCGCCGGGCTTCTCGACCGCCGCCTCGCCCGGGCCCTCCTCGGCACGAGCCGCACCACCGCCCTCGAGGAGCGCGTCGACGTGCTGCAAGACGCCCGCCAGGGCGCGGTCGACGCCGCCGCGGCCGAACGTCAGCGCATCGAACGCGACCTCCACGACGGGGTGCAGCCCCGCCTGGTGTCGGTCGCGATGACCCTCGGGCTCGCCCGCTCGAAGTTCGAGACCGACCCGGCCGGCGCGAAGGCCCTCCTCGACGAGGCCCACCAGGAGACCAAGGGGTCGATCACCGACCTCCGCCACCTGGCCCGCGGCATCCACCCCGCCGTACTCACCGACCGCGGCCTCGACGCGGCGCTCTCCGCCGTCGCCTCCCACTGCTCCGTGCCCACCAGCGTGCGCGTCGACCTTCCCACCCGCCCCTCGAAAGAGACCGAGGCCATGCTCTACTTCGCCGTCTCGGAGGCCCTCACGAATGTGAGCAAGCACTCGCGAGCATCCGGATGCTCGGTGAGCGTCACCCAGTCACCCACCGGCGTGCGCGCCGTCGTCTTCGACAACGGTGTCGGCGGCGCAGCGCTCGGCCGTGGTGGCGGCGTGGGGCTCACCGGCCTCGCCGACCGCGTGCGCTCGGCCGGCGGCACCCTCACCCTCGACTCGCCGGCCGGCGGGCCGACCATCCTCACCGTGGAGGCACCGTGCGCATTCTGATCGCCGAAGACTCCGTGCTGCTGCGCGCCGGGCTCGAACGCCTGCTCGCCGACGCGGGGCACGAGGTCGTGGGCGCCGTCGACACCGCCGAGGCGCTGCTGCGGGAGGCGCACACGGCGGCCCCCGAGCTCGTCGTGGTCGACGTGCGCATGCCGCCCACCTTCACCGACGAGGGCATCCGCGCCGCCGTGCTGCTGCGGGCGCAGCTGCCCGAGCTCGCGGTGCTCGTGCTCTCGCAGTACGTCGAGGAGCGCTACGCCGCCGAACTCATCGCGGGCAACACCGGCCGGCTCGGGTACCTGCTGAAAGACCGGGTCGCCGACGTGGAGGAGTTCCTCGCGGCGGTGGCCGACGTGGGGGCGGGCGGCACCGTGCTCGACCCCGAGGTGGTGGCGCAGATCGTCATCCGCTCCCGGCACGCCCGCGAGCTCGACTCGCTCACCGCGCGCGAGCGCGAGGCCCTGCAGCTCATGGCCGAGGGGCGCTCGAACAGCTCCATCGCCGAACGGATGCACGTGACCGAGGGCTCCGTCGAGAAGTTCGTCTCCGCCGTCTTCACGAAGTTCGGCCTCGCGCCCGAAGACAGCGACAACCGCCGCGTGCTCGCCGTGCTGAAGTACCTCGGCGGGCCGGGCGCGACCCCCGCCTGACCAGCGCCCCCTCCCTGCCTGATCGCCCCTACCGGAAGCCAGACATCATGACCATCCCCCCAGTTCCCACCACCCCGACGAGCACCCCGCCCGCGGCCACCCCGCAGGCCCGCCCCGACCGCACCCTCCGCACCGTGCTGCTCGCGGTCGGGTCCGTGCTCATCGCCGCCGTGCTCGTGCTGGGCGTCGTGCAGTACGCGCAGGCCACCACCGGGGAGGACGAGTCGGGCGCCTTCACCGTCGCCGACCCGTTCGACACCCTCGTCGTCGACACCAGTGCCGTCACCGTGTCGGTGCGCTACGACGACTCCCGCGACACCGCCCTCGTCGACTTCGACTCCGACGGCAGCCCGCTCCGCTTCCAGCACACCGTGAACGGCGAGCGCCTCGAGGTCTCGGTGAGGTCTCGTGGCTGGTGGCCCTTCGGCGGCCTGACCGGTC
Source organism: Herbiconiux sp. SALV-R1 (assembly GCF_013113715.1). Taxonomy (GTDB): domain Bacteria; phylum Actinomycetota; class Actinomycetes; order Actinomycetales; family Microbacteriaceae; genus Herbiconiux. The sequence continues at coordinate 4,029,025 of NZ_CP053344.1, read as the reverse complement.
TGAACGCGCATCCGAAGCTCGAGATCGTGCTGCCCGGGTCGCTCGAACCCGTCGCGCTCGACGTCGAGACCTCGGCCGGCGAGGTCGACGCGGCAGGCGACTTCACCGCGGTGAGCGTCGACAGCTCGGCCGGCGAGGTGACGCTCAGCGGATCGGCCGACTCGCTCGACCTCAGCACCTCCGCCGGCTCCATCACCGGCACCGACCTCGACGTGACCGGAGCCGTGACGAGCGAGACCTCCGCGGGGAGCACGACACTCCGCTTCGTGTCGCTGCCCTCGTCGATGCGCGTCGAGGCAGCGGCCGGTGACGTGCGGGTGGCGCTGCCCGACGGGGAGTACGAGATCCGCACCGACACGGCGGTCGGCTCGGTCGTTCAGGGCCTCCGCAGCACCCCCGGAGCCGCCCGCGTCTACAGCTTCGAGACCAGCGCCGGCGACGTGACGCTCGAGCAGGCCTCTCGCTGAGCGACCGCGAGTTGATCACACCAGACCTTAATGCGAGTATTCCTTATGTTAACTCCTCTATTGCCTCGCAAGACTCGTCGTCATCGGCTTTCAATGGCTTTTGTTACTGCTGTCGCTGTCGTGTTGGGAATCGCATCGAGCTCGACTCCCGCCAACGCAGCCCCCCTCTGTGATCCCGCGGATTGGCCCCTACCCCCAGCGTGCTTACCGAAACCAGTTCCTTCTCCAGTACCGAGCCCGCCGAGCCTGAGCCATGAGGTACAGGTGATCCCGCTGCACCCGGCCACCATCACGGTCACGATGACGGTCTCGCCACTGAGGAATGAGATAGATGGGGAAGTCAGCGACTTCACGATGTACCTCACCTGCGCTAACGGCTTTCAGGTCTACGGGCGAATGTTGTACAACGAGTACGAGAAAAGCAGCGGCGGTCGCATCGGTGAACTCTTCTGGAAGTACGAGGACCGCGGCGGGCGGACCGCGGGAAGTTGCTCCCTCACCACCTATGACTCGACCCAGCTGCATCTGAATTCGTCATACTCGACCATGCGCGTGGGCCATTCGCCGGACTCCGTCGCGTACTACTCAGTGAGGTTCGAGTAAGCGCCCGCGGTGGTCGGCGGCAGGCGCCACGCGCCGTAGGGTCGTGGGGTGACGAGCGAACGGATGCACGACCCCGCCGCGGCCCGCCGCCGCACCGTCGGGGCGGCCACGCAGCTCGGAACCGAGGTGACGATTAACCTCGGTTCCGCGCTGGCCGGTCTGGTCATCCCGATCGTCGGCTCGTTCGTCGTGGTCGCCGCCAGGCAGTTGGTGATGGCGGCCGTCGTGCTCCCGTTCTACCGCCCCACCCTCGCCGGGCTCCGCTGGCGGAGGCTCTGGCCGGCCGTCGCTCTCGGCTTCGCGCTCGCGGTGATGAACCTGGCCTTCTACCAGTCGGTGCACCTGCTGGGGCTCGGCATCGCCGCCACCATCGAGTTCCTCGGGCCGCTCACCCTCGCCCTGGTCGCCAGCCGCCGCCTGCTCGACGTCGCCTGTGCCGTCGCCGCCGGCGTGGGCGTGGTGCTGCTCACCGGCCCGAACGGCGACATCGACCTGCTCGGTGTCGCCCTCGCGCTCATCGCCGCGGCGGCGTGGGCCGCCTACATCGTGCTCACGAGGAGCGTCGCCACGCGGCTGCCCGGGCTGGAAGGGCTCACGGTCGCCGGCATCGTCAGCCTCGCGCTGCTGCTCCCCTTCGCCATCGCCACCTTCGACCCGGCCGTCATCGACCTCAGGGCCGTGGCGCTCCTCGTGGGAGTGGGTCTGCTGTCGTCGGCCATCCCCTACAGCCTCGACACGTTCATCCTGCGCCGCATCACGCCCCGGCTCTACGCCATCATCACCTCCTTCGGGCCGGTGGTGGCCGCGGTGTTCGGCTGGCTCATCCTGAACGAGAGCTTCTCGGTGCTCGAGGTGCTGGCCATCGTGCTGGTGTGCGCGGCCGCGGGCACGGCGATCGCGACCCAGCGCGATCGGCCGAAGCCCGAGCTCGAACGGGTCGCCGAGATCACGCCCTGAGTGCGGGCCGGGCCCTCGTTCGGCCCGGGGGAACCACATCCGTGTCATTCTCTCTCCCCACACTTTCCACAGGACATTGCACAGCTTGTGCACACGGATCCGGGGGAACTCAGCGCCGAATGCACAGAGTTATCCACAGCCTCGACCACCGTCGGCTCTCCCCAGGGCGACCGCCGAACGCTGGGTGAACGCATGTGGACGATTCAGGTCGCGCTCGCCCGAGTCATGTCACAATGGCGAAGCCACACACGAGCTCTGCGACACCGTCCCACAGCCCCGCGACAGAAGGTGCGAGTCCCGACGACCATGCGACGAGAACTGAACATCGTCAGCTACAACCTGCGCAAGCATCACGCGAGCGGCGAGCTCGCCGACCTGAGCTCGCTCTACGACATCGACGTGCTCTGCCTGCAGGAGTGCGACACCGAAGACATGCCGCAGCAGATCAAGCACCTCGAGTTGGCCGACTCCACGAAGACGAACCGCCTCGGGCTCGCCATCTACTACCGCACCTCGCGCTTCGAGCTGCACGCCACCCGGGTGTTCGCGCTGCGCAAGTCGATGCACGACCGCGTGATGGCACCGGCCCACGAACGCCTGCTCGCCGCGAGGCTGTTCGACAAGGAGATCGGCAAGGAGATCCTGGTGGGGTCGTTCCACGCCGCTCCGCTCACCGCCTCGAACGCGCTGCGCCGCAAGCAGATCGCGGCGGCGCACAGCGCGCTGCGCATCATGGGCCCCGGGCTGCCGACCGTGATGGTGGGGGATTACAACTACCCCTGGTTCCGCAACAACCTCAGCGAGCGCATGGAGGAGTCGGGCTACCTGCTCTCGTTCAGCGACAAGCCCACCTACGCCCGCTACAAGTACTTCAAGGGGCACTTCGACTTCGTCACGAGCGCACACACCCGCATCGAGTCGATCGACACGCTCCCGCAGGGCGAGAGCGACCACCTGCCCATTCTCGTGCGGGCGGGCGTCGAAGACTGAGGCGCAGGGCGGCTGGTCGCGGGGCGGCTAGTCGCGGTCGTAGTACCCGCGCCGGCCACCGCCGCCGTAGACCACGATTCCCGCGATGGGGATGAGCGCGAAGAACACCCACGACCAGCGGAAGCCGTCGGGGATGAGGTACCCGCAGAGGAAGAACAGCCCCAGCGCGATGAACGGCATGACGCTCACCGCGACCACGCCGGCGGTGCCGCCGAGTGGCTGACGGCGTCGAGCGGCGTCGGCGTAGCCGCCCTGCCCACCGCCTTGACCGTAGTCGGCAGCGGGAGCCGGGGTGGGCGCGAACGCCGGCGGGGCCGAGGCGGCACCCGTGCCCGCACCGGTCGACGGATGCGCCGACTCCGGCAGATCGGTGAACAGCGGCGCGAGGTCGCCGCGGGTGACCGCCCGCTTCGCGGCCGCCGAACGCTCACCGTACTCGTCGGGGGTGATGCGGCCGTCGGCCTGGGCTGCGGAGAGCGCGGCGACCGCGGCGTCGCGATCGGCGTTGCTGAGGCGGATCGAGGCGGAGGCGGGGTCGTCGTAGGCTGACATGCTCCAACTCTGCCGCATCCGGAGCCTCCCGCGCATCAGCAGATCGGAGGATGCTCGCACGGCAGGGCGCGGCCGCTACGTCGGGCGGGCGTCGGCGGGCGGGCGTCGGCGGGCGGGCCCGCCGACGGTCAGGGGGCGCGGAGGAGGCCCTTGCGCCAGAGCACGGCGGCGACGACGCCGGCGACGAGCACGGGCACGCCGCCCGAGACGACCATGCCGAGCTGAGCGCCGGCGTGCTCGACGAAGGCGCCCATGAGCGGCCCTCCGATGGCCTGGCCGCCGAGCAGCACGAGCATGTAGAGCGCCATCACCCGACCACGGACGCCCATGTTCGTCGACATCTGCACCAGCGTGTTGGCGGCGGTGATGAACAGCAGCCAGCTGAAGCCCACCAGAACGAGCGACGCCGAGAAGGCGAACTGCCCGGGCAGCACGCCCGCGATCGCCTGCAGTGCACCGTAGGCGGCGGTGGCGACGACGACCATGCGGAGGCTCACCGAGCGGCGCCGGGTGGACAGGAGTGCGCCGGTGAGCGCACCCACCGCCACCAGTGAGTTGAAGACGCCGTAGCCTCCGGCGCCGGTGCCGAACACGGTGTCGGCGTAGGCGGCGAGGAGCACCGGGAGGTTCTGGGCGAAGACGGCGAGCACGGCGAGGAGCACGAGCGTCCAGAGGATGGCGGGCTTGCGCACGGCGTAGCGGATGCCCTCCCGCAGCTGCCCCTTGGCCCGGGCGGCCCGCGGTGCGCGGTGAAGCTCGGCGGTGTTCAGGCGGGTGAGCGCGACCACCACGAGCGCGCAGGCGATCGCGTTGATGCCGAAGGCCCAGCCGGCGCCGACGGCCACCAGCAGGGCGCCGCTCAGGGCGGGCCCGACCAGGGCGCCGAGCTGGAAGGTGGAGGAGTTGAGGCTGATGGCGTTGCGCAGCAGGCTCGGCCCGACGAGCTCGTTCGTGAACACCTGGCGCGCAGGGTTGTCGACGACCGTGATGAGCCCGAGCACCACCGCCACCACGTACACGTGCCACACCTCGATGGTGCCGGTGAGCGCGAGCACGGCCAGCACGCCGCTCGTGAGCACCGAGGCGCTCTGCGTGATGATGAGCAGCGTGCGCTTCGGGTACCGATCGACGATCAGCCCGCCCACGAGGCCGAGCACGAGCATCGGCGCGAACTGCAGCGCGGTGGTGATGCCGACGGCGACCACGCTGCCCGAGAGCTGCAGCACGAGCCAGTCCTGCGCGATGCGCTGCATCCACAGCGCAGTGAGGGCGACGAGGGAGGTGCCGGCGAAGATGCGGTAGTTGCGCACGCTCAGCGAGAGCAGCGTGTGCTTCCAGGGCGGCGGGGCGCTGAGGACGGTGATGGGTTCGGTGGCGGGCGAGGGAGCGGCTATGGCGGTCACGTATGAAAAGTCCTGTTGTCGAAGTTCTTCTTCGACGTTAACCTTTTCAGGGGCATTGCGTGACGTAATCGTCGCTATAAGTGCCATTGGATTCTCGAATAGTCAGGCAGGCGGATGTTCGACCCCACACTCCTCGCGACCTTCCTCGCCGTCGCCGAGACCCACAGCTTCACCCGCGCGGCCGAGCAGCTGGGCCTCAGCCAGCCCACTGTGAGCCAGCAGGTGCGCAAACTCGAGGCGGCTGCCGGCCGCATCCTCATCAGCCGCGACACCCGCGATCTCGTGCTCACCGACAACGGCGACGCCATGGCGGGGTTCGCGCGCACCATCCTCGCGGCGAACGCCGCCGCGTCGAGCTACTTCAGGGGCTCGGCGATGCGCGGCAAGCTGCGCTTCGGGGCCGCCGACGACCTCGCGGCGACGCAACTGCCGCGCATCCTGCGTCATTTCCGGCAGCTGCACCCGCAGATCAACCTCGAGCTCACGGTGAACCAGAGCCTGCCGCTGTACCGGCGGCTGAAGTCGGGGCACCTCGACCTCATCTTCATCAAGCAGATTCCGGATGCGCATGACGGCGCCATCCCCGAGACCGGCACCATCGTGCGTCGCGACACGCTCGTCTGGATGGCGGAGGAGCGCACCCTGCTCGAGCCCAGCGAACCGGTGCCGCTCATCGCCTACCAGGCACCGTCGATCAGCCGCACCCTCGCGATCGAGGCGCTGGAGGCCGCCGGGCGCACCTGGCGCATCACCTGCAACACCCGCGAGGTGAACGGGCTGCTCGCGGCGGTGCGCGCGGGCATCGGAATCGCGCCACACCCGCACACGCTCATTCCCGACGATCTGGTGAAGGTGAGCAACCGCTTCTCGCTGCCCGACCTGGGCGAGGTCGACTTCACGCTGCTGTCGAACCCGTCGGCGCCGGCGGAGGCGGTGGAGGCGCTGAAGTCGGCGATCATGGCGCGGGCGCTGAACCGCACGACGTGAGGGTGGGGCGCCGCCCACTGGGGCGGGCGCTGGGCGGCCGAGGGGCGGGGCCGGGCCGCCGCGCGTCAGGCCAGGTCGGCGGTGGTGGGCGGGTTGGCGCCGGCGCGGGAGACGGTGATGGCGGCGCAGCGGGCGGCGAAGTCGCCGAGTGCGGCGAGGGCGGGGGCGTCGAAGGCCGAGCCGTCGCGGAGGCGGGCCGGCGAGGTGCCGGCGTCGAGCATCCGGGCCAGTTGCACGATGAGCGCGCTCATGAACGAGTCGCCGGCGCCGATGGTGTCGACGACTTCGACCGGCCGCCCCGGCACGGGGACGCGTTCGGCGGCGGTGGCGAGCACCGCGCCCTCGCCACCGCGGGTGACGACGACGAGCGCCGGACCGAGGGCCAGGATGCTGTCGATCGCCTCGTCGAGAGAGGCCGCGTCGGGGTAGAGCCACTCGGCGTCTTCGTCAGAGAGCTTCACCAGGGTGGCGAGCCCGGCGATCTCGGTGAAGCGCGCGAGGGCTGCGGGGTGGTCGGTGATGATCGAGGGGCGCATATTGGGGTCGAAGGTCACGACGGGTGGATCGGCGACGGTCGCCGCGGTCGCTGCCCGCAGCCGCTCGACGATCTGCGCGCCGCCCGGCTCGAGGAACGCCGCGATCGACCCGGTGTGCACGATCGAGGCGGGCGGGAGGTCTTCTCCCTCGGGCAGCGACCAGCGCAGGTCGAAGACGTAGCGGGCCGAGCCGTCGGCCTGCAGCACGGCGGTCGCCGAGGAGGTCGGCTCGTCGCGGAGCGAGCTCGGGTCGAGCGTCACCCCCGCCGTGGCGAGGTGGTCGACGATGGCGCGACCACGCGCATCCGACCCGATCTCGGTGAGGAGCGTCGAGGGAAGGCCGAGGCGGGCGGCACCGAAAGCGATGTTGAGGGGCGAGCCGCCGGGGTGCTCGACGGTGCCGCGATCATCCGGATGCTCGACGACGTCGACGAGCGACTCGCCGATGGCCAGCAGGGTGGTGGTCATCTGTATCCTCCGTGATGCGCAGACAAGGCAGCCCCAGTGTATTTCGTGGCGCGGCCCGGCCGTGCCGGGTCATCGGCGACCCCGTGGCTTAGCCTTGGTCGGTGCCTTCAGACCCCTCCGCGCGTTTCGGCGCCGACCGCTACGGAGCGGATGTGCTCGCCGACTACAAGCGTCGACCCGCCCCCGTCGCCCTGCCCGAGGTGGAGGCCGAGTTCGACCTCGTCGTGGAGGAGGTCGCCAGCGACTTCTGCGGCAGCGTCGTGAGCGTCGACGGGCGCCTGGTGGAACTCGAAGACCGCAAGGGCAAGCGCCGCACCTTCCCGCTCGGTGCCGGGTACCTGTTCGAGGGCACGCCGGTGAAGCTCGTGGCGCCGAAGAGCGCCGCCGCCAAGGCCGCGGCCGCCGGAAAGCTGATACGCACGGCGTCGGGCTCGATCGCCGGGCCCGAGCAGCCCGCGCGGGTCGCCCGCGCGAGCCGCATCTACGTGGAGGGGCGGCACGACGCCGAGCTGGTGGAGAAGATCTGGGGCGACGACCTGCGCGGCGAAGGCGTCGTCGTGGAGTACCTCGAGGGCGTGGACGACCTGGATGCTGTGGTGCGTGACTTCGCTCCGTCGCGCGCGCGCCGCATCGGCGTGCTGGTCGACCACCTCGTCGCCGGCTCGAAGGAGAGCCGCATCGCCGAGGCCGTGGCGCGCGGGCCGTTCGGGGCGCATGTGCTCGTGGTGGGGCATCCGTTCGTCGACATCTGGCAGTCGGTGACGCCCAAGGCGCTCGGCATCAGGGCGTGGCCGACGGTGCCGCGCACGATGGAGTGGAAGCACGGCATCTGCGAGGCGTTCGGCTGGCCGCACGACGACCAGGCCGACATCGCGCGGGCGTGGAAGCGCATCCTGTCGCGGGCGAACAGCTACACCGACCTGGAGCCGGTGCTGCTGGGGCGGGTGGAGCAGTTGATCGACTTCGTGACGGAGCCGATGTAGCGGGTCGTCGCGCCGCGTCGCGTGGTGCGGGCGGCGGGCGCCGGCTGGCGTGCGGCGGCTGGCGGGCTACGCCTCAGTCGTCGCCGAGCAGGATGGCGGCCGCGGCGATCATCTCGAGCATGCGCTCCCGCATGTGCCCGATGTGCTTCTTCACGGCGGGCTCGATGGCGGCGGCGTCGCCCGCGACCATGGCCTGGTAGAGCTCGTCGTACTCCTCGGCGCAGGAGCGGAGCCGGCTCTGCATCGACGCCGCCCGCAGCCAGAAGCGCTGGATGCGGCGGCGGGTCTCGCGCACGGTCTCGGCTACCAGCACGTTGCCTGAGAGGGCGTTGGCGTAGCGGTGGAAGAGCTGGTCGGCGAGCGCCCAGGCGGCACGGTCGTCGTTCGCTGCCGCCTGGTACATGTCGTCGACGTAGCCCTTGAGCTTCTTCGCCTCGGCGTCGGTGAGGGTCGAGGCGGCCTTGCGGCAGATGTAGGTGTCGAGGAGCTCGAGCAGGTCGCAGGCGTCGTTCACCTCGGTGGCGGTGAGCTGCGAGACCGTGAAGCGCGCGTTGTCGGTGCGCTTCACGAGCCCCTCCTTCTCGAGCCGCTGCAGCGCTTCGCGCACCGGTGTGCGCGAGATGCCGAGCTGGCTCGCCAGGCGGTTCTCCGACAGCGGCGAGCCCGACCTGAGCCTGAACCCGGTGATCTCGGCGAGCAACCACTCGTACGCGTCGTCGACGCGACTGCCTGCCTCAGCTGAAACCGCCATCACACCTGCCCTTCACCTCAAGTCTACACAGCGCTGAATACAAGCTGGTATGAGTCGGAGTGTCGAGCGCTTTCCGCACGAAAACTGCGAGAATCCCAGGATGGACGCTTTGGATCACCGCATCATCGACCTGCTGAAGATCAATTCCCGCAGCGGCTACGGCGACATCGGCCAGGTGATCGGCCTCTCGGCCTCGGCGGTGAAGCGCCGCATCGACAGGCTGGTGGCCGACAACGTGATCACCGGGTTCACCATCCAGGTGAACCCCGCTCTCGACGGCACGGTCACCGAGGCGTACGTCGAGCTGTTCTGCCGCGGCACCGTGGCCCCGGCAGAGCTGAAGCGCATCCTGTCGGGTGTGCCCGAGGTGGTGGATGCGGGAACGGTGACCGGAAGCGCCGACGCGATCGTGCACATCAGGTCGCGCGACATCCCGAGCCTCGAAGATGCGCTGGAGCGTGTGCGCATCGCCCCCAACGTCGACCACACCCGCAGCGCGATCGTGCTGTCGAACCTCATCCGCCGCTGATGGCTGCTCGCTCGGTGGACGGGGGCGCCGCCGGTGGCGGTGGCGGTGCGGATGCTCGCTCCGTGGGCGGTGGCGCCGGTGGCGGTGGCGCTGCCGGTGGCGGTGCTGCCGGTGGCGGTGGCGGTGCGGATGCTCGCGCCGGCGGCACGGCCGGCCTCGGTTTCGTCGTGCGGATCGACACGCAGAGCTCGGTCGCGCCGTTCGAACAGCTGCGCGTGATCGTCCGCGACGCGATCGCGGAGGGGACGCTGAGCGCAGGCGCTCGCCTGCCCACCGTGCGAGCGCTCGCCGGTGAACTCGGACTCGCCGCGAACACGGTGGCCCGCACCTACAAGGAGCTCGAGGCCGACAGGCTCATCGAGACCCGCGGGCGCTTGGGATCCTTCGTCTCGCTGAGCGACAACCCGGCCCGCCGCGAACTCGAACAGGCGGCCCGAGCCTTCGCCGCTCGCGCCGCCGCGCTCGGAACCTCTCGAGCCGACGCCCTCGCTGCCGTCACGGCAGCGCTCGACACGCCTGGTCAGTGATCACACACCACCGCGCATGGCGCGCTCGCGCGCCCGACCGTCCGCCCGCCCGCCGCTGCTAGACGCCCTCCACCCCGGCGAGCACGTCGCGGGCCATGGAGGAGGGGTTGCCGAAGCGGTGGTTGGTGACGCTCACCGCTTGCTCGACCAGGAAGGGCAGTAGTTCGATGCGCCCGGCCCGGGTGACCTCACCGGAGTACACCGCGATCTCGCACGAGCCGCCGAGGGCGTCGGCTAGCGCTGCGGGGTCGCCCCCGATGAGCCGGATGCGCGGCACCGGGCTGAGTGCGAGGTACTCCCCGGCCCGCCCCAGCCAGGTGGCGTCGTTCTCGATGACGACCCTGATACCGCGTTCTTTGAGGTGCAGGCGCAGCGGCTTCGGCAGCTTCGCCGCCGAACTCACCGTGACCGCAGAACGGGCGAGGGTTGCGGCGGCGAGCACGCGCACGAGCTCGTGCAGTGGCCGCCCCTCCGAGAGCCTGATCGCCACCGGAACCGGGTGGTAGCGAAGCACGTTCGCCTCGACCCCGAGCCCCGAGACGTCGCGGGCGGTGAAGTGCGTGCCGAGAGCCTCCTGGTCGCTGCGGGCACCCCGCCGGGCGACGTCGAACTCGCTCCAGTCGAGGCCGGCCGTCGACGACTCGAGCAGCCTGACCACCCGCTCGTCGAGGCCCGCGAGGTTGAGGCCCTCGCTCGGGGCACCGGGGTCGTTGCGCCATGAGCCGAGCTGCACGAGGTAGTTCGGGCCTCCCGCCTTGGCCCCCGCGCCGACCGCCGACCGCTTCCACCCGCCGAAGGGTTGGCGGCGCACGATGGCTCCGGTGATTCCGCGGTTGACATAGAGGTTGCCGGCCTGCACCGCGTGCATCCAGGTCTCGACCTCGGCGGGGTCGAGCGAGTGGATGCCCGCCGTGAGCCCGTAGGGAACGGCGTTCTGGAGTTCGATCGCCTTCTCGAAGGTGGCGGCACGCATGATGCCGAGCACGGGCCCGAAGTACTCCGTGAGGTGGAACGGCGTGTCGGGGAGCACACCGTCTTTCACCCCCGGCGACCACAGCCTGCCCGTGTCGTCGAGCCGGCGGGGTGTGACGAGCCACTTCTCCCCCGGGCCCAGGGTCGTGAGCGCGTCGGCGAGCTTGCCCGAGGCGGGTTCGACGAGCGGGCCCATCTGCGCCGAGGGATCGGACGGGTAGCCGACCCGCAGTGACGACACGGCGTCGACGAGCTGACGTGCGAAGCGCTTGGAGCGCCCGGTCGACCCCACGAGGATGACGAGGCTCGCCGCCGAGCACTTCTGCCCGGCGTGGCCGAAGGCGCTCTTCACGATGTCGGCGACGGCGAGGTCGAGGTCGGCGCTCGGGGTGACGACGATCGCGTTCTTGCCGCTGGTCTCGGCCAGGAGTGGGAGGTCGTGCCGCCAGCTGCGGAAGAGCTGCGCCGTCTCGTACGAGCCGGTGAGGATGAGCCGACCGACCCGCGAGTCTGACATGAGCCGACGCCCGAGATCGCCTTCGTCGACGTCGACGTCGACGAGTGACAGCACCTCGTGCGGGATGCCCGACTCCCAGAGCGCCTCCACCAGCACCGCCGCGCTGCGCTTGGCCTGCGGTGCGGGTTTGATGATGACCGCGCTGCCCGCGGCGAGCGCCGCCAGCACGGAACCGGCCGGAATGGCCACCGGGAAGTTCCACGGCGGTGCCACCACCGTGAGCGCGACCGGCTCGAACACGGCTCCGTCGACCTGGTCGAGTTCGAGGGCGGTGCGGGCGTAGTAGGCGGCGAAGTCGACGGCCTCGCTCACCTCGGGGTCGGCCTGGTCGATGGTCTTGCCGGTCTCGCTCGCCATCACCTCGATGAGCCGGTCGCGGTTCGCCTCCAGCGCGTAGCCCGCGCGCCGCACGAAGCCGGCGCGGTCTTCCGCGCTGCGGGCGCCCCACCTCTCGCCGGCCGCGACCGAGGCTCTGACGACCCCTTCGAGCGCTACGTCGTCGGTGATCGCGGCATCGGCAATCGTGTCGGCACCGAGGTTCGAGCCGGCCACACGACTCAGGATGCGCGCCCCCCACGCCCGGTTCGCCGGCAGCGACGGATCGGTGTCGGCAGTGTTGTGGAACTCCTCGCGCGACGGCTGGAGCTCGCCGTCGTGCCGGTTCTGGGTGCGGCGGGGCGCGGGCGGTGGCGCGTCGGGATCGAGAGCCGCGAGGGCGCGGAGGAAGCGGTCGCGTTCCCGCTCGAAGGCGGCCGTGTCGGTGGCCAGGTCGAACACCGACGACATGAAGTTGGCCTCGTCGGCGTTCTCCTCGAGCCGGCGCACGAGGTAGCCGATCGCCACGTCGAACTCCTCGGGCGCGACGACGGGCGTGTAGAGCAGAAGGCCGCCGACGGTCTTGCGCACCTCCTCGGCCTGCGCGGTCGCCATGCCGAGCAGCATCTCGATGTCGACGGCCGCCGTCACGCCGCGCTCCTCGGCGAGCAGCCAGGCCCAGGCGATGTCGAACAGGTTGTGCCCGGCCACCCCGACGGCGACCGCGTCGACGTGCTCGGGGCGCAGCGCCCACTCGAGCACGCGCTTGTAGTTGGTGTCGGTCTCCTGCTTGGAGTCGTAGGTGGCCGCGGGCCAGTCGTGGATCGCCGAGTCGACGTGCTCCATCGCCAGGTTGGCGCCCTTCACCACCCGCACCTTGATGGGGGCGCCGCCTCGCGTGCGCCGTTCGGATGCCCACCGATGCAGGCGCTGGAACGCGGAGAGGGCATCCGGCAGGTAGGCCTGCAGCACGATTCCTGCTTCTACGTCGAGGAAGTCGGGCTCGTCGAGCACCCGCTGGAAGACGGCGATGGTGAGATCGAGGTCGCGGTACTCCTCCATGTCGAGGTTGATGAAGGTGCGCCCGTCGCCCGACTCCGAGCCGATGAGGCCCTTCTTCGCGGCGAGGCGGTAGAGCGGGATGAGGCTCTGGGCCACGCGTTCGACGGTCTCGTCGAACGCCCACATCGAGACTCCGGCGGCGATGGAGGAGACTTTCACCGAGACGTAGTCGATGTCGGGGCGCTGGATGAGGGCCTTCGTGCCCTCGAGCCGCTTCGAGGCCTCGGAGTCGCCGAGCACGGCCTCGCCGAGCAGGTTGATGTTGAGGCGCACGGCCGTGGCGCCTCCGTTCTCCCGCGCCCGGAGCACCTGCACCGCCGCCCCGATCTTGGAGGGCCTGGCGTCGACCACGAGGTGGCCGACCATCTCGCGCAGCACCTTGCGGGCGATGGGCACGACCACACCGGGAACGACCTCGCCGAGCATGCCGCCGGCGGCGATGGCCGCGCGCAGGTGCGGGGGGAGGAACTGCGGCGTGCGCTTGGCGAGCACCGACAGGTGCTTGCCGGCGACGAACAGGTCTTCGGGGCGGGCGACTCCGTCGACGAAGCCGAGCGTGAAGTCGAGCCCGTCGGGATCTTTCAGCACGCCCGCCAACCGCGCGGCCCCCGGGTCGACCGGCGCCTCCCGACTCGCGTCGAGCCACTCCCGCGCCAACGCCACCGCCTTCTCGCCCAGCCCGAGCGGCCCCAACGCCTCCGCCGGTGTGCCCGCCTCCCCCAAGCTGACCTCAGTGGTGTCCACGTCGACCGCCGTCGCGTCCACCTCCACCGGGGCGACCTCCGTAGCAACCGCGGACCTCTCCGCCTCCGCAGTCGCCCTCTCCGGGGCGAACGCAGCATCGACCGCGGTGACCTCTGCCTCCAACGCGGAACCCTCCGCGTCGGCCGCCGTCGCCTCCCCCGGGGTGACACCCGCATCAACCGCGGCAGCCTCCACCGAGGCGGCCCCCGCGACAACTGCAGTGGCCTCAGCCTCCACCGGGGTGAACTCAGCATCACCCACGATCGCCTCAGTCGGAGCGGCTTCTTCGGCCGCCACACCCGACTCCGTCGCCACCGCTACCGGGTTGCCGTCGCCGCTCGCGGCGGGTGTCTCCGGCGCCGGATCGACGTCGGGGTGGGGCGGCTGGGGGGTGTGCGGCTCGGCCATTCTTCGAGGATAGGTCGTGGCCCCGCCATTAGGCTCAGGGCATGCAGGCTGTGGAGAACTTCGATGTCGTGGTCGTCGGTGGAGGACACAACGGCCTCGTCGCCGCCGCCTATCTGGCGGGCGCTGGGCACAGCGTCTGCGTTCTCGAGCGCGACGACCATCTGGGCGGAGCAGCCGTCTCGTCGTATGCGTTCGACGGCATGGACGCCCGCCTGTCGCGCTACTCCTACCTCGTCAGCCTCCTCCCCCAGAAGATCGTCGACGACCTCAGGCTCGACGTGACCCTGCGGCGCCGCCGCTACTCTTCCTACACGCCCGTGCCCGGCACCGACAGCGGCCTGCTCATCGACAACGACGACCCCGACGCCACGCGCGAGTCGTTCGCCTCGGTGGGCGCCGCCGAAGACGCCGCGGCGTTCGAGCAGCTCGGCACCGACCTCGCCCGCCTCGCCGAGGCCGTCTGGCCCACCCTCACCGAACCGCTCCTCACCCGCTCCGAGATGCGCGCCCTCCTCGGCGATGACGCCCTGTGGTCGGCCTTCGTCGAGCAGCCCGTCGGCGCCGAGATCGAGCGCCGCTTCGTGTCTGACCTGGTGCGGGGCCTGGTCGCCACCGACGCCCTCATCGGCACCTTCGCATCCCTCCACGACGCCAACCTCGCCCAGAACGTGTGCTTCCTCTACCACGTCGTCGGCGGCGGCACCGGCGACTGGGACGTCCCCGTCGGCGGCATGGGCGCGGTGACCGGCGAACTCGAGCGCGCCGCCCGCGTCGCCGGAGCCGAGCTGCGCACGGGCGCCGAGGTCGCGAACGTCACGCCCGCGGGCCTCGTCGAGTACCTCGACGAGGCGACGGGCACGCGGCGCCAGGTGCAGGCTGCGCGCGTTCTGGCGAACGTCGCGCCGGCGGTGCTCGATCGGATGCTCGGGGCCGAACCGACGCCAGGCACGCCCGCTCCCGAGGGCGCCCAGGTGAAGGTCAACCTCCTCCTGTCACGACTCCCGCGCCTCCGCGATGCCGAGGTCTCCCCCGAGGCGGCGTTCGGTGGCACCTTCCACATCAACGAGCTGTTCAGCCAGCTCGAGGCCGCCCACGACGAAGCGCAGGCCGGCGCAGTGCCCAGCGTCGTCCCCGCCGAAATCTACTGCCATTCGCTGACCGACCCGAGCATCCTGTCGCCCGAGTTGCAGCAGGCGGGTGCGCAGACCCTCACGGTGTTCGCGCTCCACACTCCCCACCGCCTGCTGACTGACGGGGCGACGGATGCGCGTGAGCTCGGTGCCGCCGTGCTGCGCTCGCTCGACAGCGTGCTGGCCGAGCCCCTCGAGCCGCTGCTCCTGCGCGACGCCGCGGGCCGACCGTGCATCGAGGTAAAGACGACCGCCGACCTCGAACAGGCGCTCGGTATGCCCGGCGGCAACATCTTCCACGGCCCGCTCAGCTGGCCCTTCGTCGACGACGACACACCCCTCGGCACCGCGGCGGAGCGCTGGGGTGTGGCGACCGAGCATCCGCGCATCCTGCTGTGCGGATCAGGGTCGCGCCGCGGGGGCGCAGTCTCCGGTCTCGGCGGCTACAGCGCCGCCATGGCCGTGCTCGAAGAGGCCCTCGACCGCACCTGAGCCGTCTGAGCCGCGCAGCGCCGCGCCCGCCCGCTCCGCCCGGCGCCCCCTACTCCCACACACTCTCCGCCGGCGCCTTCGTCGACGGCAGCTGGGTCGCCTCGGCCCATGACGCCGCCCAGTCGGGGAACCGCTCCCCCACCGGCGCCGGCCCCACGAGCGCGCGCAGCTCGTCCATCGGGACGATGCCTCCCGAGCGCTTCAGGAAGCGAGCACGTATGAACGCGCGGGCATAGATCTCACCACGCACCACGAAGCGCTGCTCCATCAGCACCGACCGCTGGTCGAAACCGAGCAGCCTGCTCTCCACCTCGAACCGCTGCCACAGCTGCAGCGAGCGGCGGAAGCTGATCGTCTCGGCCACGACGACCGGGTACCAGCCCCAACTCTGCAGCAGTGGCCAGGTGCCGCTGCGCTGCATGAGGTCGAGGCGGGCGATGTCGAGCAGCGACAGGTAGACGCCGTTGTTCATGTGCCGTAGCACGTCGAGGTCGGTGGGGATGACCCGGAACGGCGTGCTCGAGACGTCCCAGACGTCGAGGCGCGACCGGAAGCGCGAACGCAGGGACTGGAGCAGGGTACGCAGCAGGAAATGCACGGCCCGATCGTAGGGTTCGGGGTGCGGATGCGCGAGAGCCGCTGAGGTTTCCGACAATCGAGGGCGGCTCCAGACCGGAGGGGCTGGATGCTGGGCGACTAGGATCGCCGGGTGCCCATCCCGAAGATCCTCCTCTACTACGTCTTCGCGCCGGTGCCCGACCCCGAGGCCGTGCGGCTGTGGCAGCGCGATCTGTGCGAGTCGCTGGGACTGCGCGGGCGCATCCTCATCTCGACGCAGGGCATCAACGGCACCGTGGGCGGCGAGCTCGACGCCGTGAAGCGCTACCTGCGCAAGACGCGGGAGTACTCCCCGTTCCGCGAGCTCGACGCGAAGTGGAGCGAGGGCACCGCGCTCGACGACGCGCCCGCGAGCCGCCACACCCCGTACCGCCCGATCACCGACTTTCCGCGGCTGAGCGTGAAGGTGCGCGACGAGATCGTGAGCTTCGGCGCCCCCGGCGAGCTGCGGGTCGACCAGCATGGGGTGGTAGGTGGCGGTGCCAGGCTGTCGCCGCAGCAGGTGCACGAGCTCGTCGACGAGCGCCGCGCCGTCGGCGAGGAGGTCGTGTTCTTCGACGGGCGCAACCCGTTCGAGGCCGAGATCGGTCGCTTCGAGAACGCCGTCGTGCCCGAGGTCGCCTCCACCCGCGACTTCGTCGCCGAGCTCGACAGCGGGCGCTACGACCACCTCAAGTCGCAGCCGATCGTGACGTATTGCACCGGCGGCATACGATGCGAGGTGCTCTCCTCGCTCATGGTCGCACGCGGGTTCGAGCGGGTCTTCCAGCTCGACGGAGGCATCGTGCGCTACGGCGAGGCGTTCGGCGACGCGGGCCTGTGGCACGGCTCTCTCGCCGTCTTCGACGGCCGCGAGTCGGTGACCTTCACGGCCGACGCCGAGGTCATCTCGCACTGCTTCGGTTGCGGCACCCCCACGCCCCGGCTGCAGAACTGCGCCGACCCGGCCTGCCGCTCGCGGCTCGTCGTCTGCGAAGCGTGCGCCGCCGCCCGCGAGATGACCTGCGCCGAGCACGCACCGCAGGAATAGGCTCAGCCCATGAGCTCACCCGACCCGCACCGCCCGTCCGTACCGCTCGACTCCTACGACCCGCAGCTCGCCCACCCGAGCCACGAGCTCATTCACGACCGCGCCGACGCGCTGCTCACG
The DNA here is from genome assembly GCF_013113715.1 of Herbiconiux sp. SALV-R1. Classification (GTDB taxonomy): domain Bacteria; phylum Actinomycetota; class Actinomycetes; order Actinomycetales; family Microbacteriaceae; genus Herbiconiux. The sequence goes on along the minus strand of NZ_CP053344.1, from coordinate 4,011,864 downwards.
CTTCACCACGCACCCGAGATCCTCACCGTGGTGAACGTGTGGGACGTCGCGAGCGCCGCCGTCATCGCCGACCTCCCCGAGACCAAAGCCCTCGCCACCGCCAGCCACGGCATCGCCGCCGCCTACGGCTTCGAAGACGGCGAGAAGATCCCGGTCGACCTCATGATCGAGGCGGTCGGACGCATCGCCCTCTCCACCTCGCTACCCGTCTCGGCCGACCTCGAGGGCGGCTACGGCGACACCGGCGAGACCATCAGGCGCGCCATCGGCGTGGGCGTCGTGGGCGCCAACATCGAAGACCGGATGCGCCCCCACATCGAGTCGGTCGAGAACGTCGCCGAGGTGATGAAGGCAGCCGAGGCCGAAGGCGTGCGCTTCGTGCTCAACGCGCGCACCGACGCGCTGCTGCGACGCGGCGACCGCCCGCTCGACGAGGCGATCGACGACGCGATCGAACGCGGGCGCGCGTACCTCGACGCGGGTGCGGCCTGCGTGTTCGTGCCCGGGCTCGTCGACGAGGCGATCGCCGCGCGGCTGGTCGAGGGCATCGGGCACCTCAAAGTGAGCGTCATCGGCGTGCCCGGCGCGCTCTCGCCCGAGCGCTACCAGGAGCTCGGCATCGCGCGCATCTCCTACGGGCCGTGGCCGCAGCGGGTGGCGCTGGCGGCGCTCCGCCAGTCGGCGCGTTCGCTGTACGCGGGCGGGGTGCTCCCCACCGACACCCCGGTGCTCACCTGAGCCGCTCGGCCGCCAATCGACAGCGCTCGGCTGGTCACCTCAGCCGCTCGGCTGGCGACCTCAGACGCTCAGCGAGAGCCCTGCCCTGAGTCGAGCCCGCCCAGCACGGCGTCGAGAAGGCCCGGGAACCGGGCGTCGAGGTCGTCACGACGGAGGGTGAGCGTGCGACGGCGCCCATTGGGCTCGTTGCGGATGACGCCCGCCTCCCGCAGCACCTTCATGAGGTGCGACTTCGTCGATTTCGGGATCTCAGGGTCGAGCGCGTTGCAATTCGCGGCGTCCATCGCCCCGTCGCGCAACTGCCGCACCATCTCAAGCCGGTCGGGGTCGCTGAGCGCGAAGAGCACCGTCGAGAGCTCCAGTGCTTCGCGCTCGGGGTGGGGCAGATCGGACGCCGTGGCCATGATGGTTCGAGAATAGTTGAACTATCGGGCGGACGCGAGTAGCGTGTGCATCCGTTCGAAAATTCTGGAACCGAAGGATGCGCAGATGAGCCTCGCGACGAAGTCCACCCCGGTCGTCGCCCCCGCCCCGACCCCGGCAGGGAGCCTCCCCCGTCGCCGGTTGGGTTTCGCCCTCACCGGTGCCGCGAGCACCCTGATGCTCACCGGAGCGAGCGCCCCGTCGCCGTTCTACCCCGAACTGGAGGAGCGCCTCGGCATCGGGGCGATCGGCGTGACCGTCGCCTTCGCCATCTACGCCGTGGCGCTGTTGATCGCCCTGCTCACGGTGGGCTCCATCTCCGACCACCTCGGCCGGCGCCCCGTCATCGCCGTGGGGTTCGTGCTGCTCGCCGTCGCCGTGCTGATGCTCTGGCGCGCCGACTCGGGCGGCGTGCTCTACCTCGCCCGCGTCGTGCAGGGCCTCGCGAGCGGCGCCCTCATCTCGACGCTCTCGGCGACGATCGCCGACTTCGCGCCGCCGGCCCGGCCGCAGAACGCGACGCTGCTCAACACCCTCGCCCCCATGGGGGGCCTCGCCCTCGGCACGATCATCGCGGGCGTGCTGCTGCAGACCGTCGCCGACGCGGCGACCTGGACCTTCGTGCCCCTCGCGGTGGCCTACCTGCTCATCGCGGCGCTCATCTTCACCGTGCTTGAGACCTCGCCCCGGGAGCGCGGCTGGATGGCGGCGTTGCGGCCCCGCGCATCCGTCCCCGCCGCGGCTCGGAAGCTGTTCGGCGTGAGTGTGCCGATCGTGCTGGCCGGCTGGGCCACCGGAGGGCTGTTCTTCTCGCTCGGCCCGAGCATCGTGCACGCCGAACTCGGTGTGAGCAGCGAGCTCGGCGCGGCGCTGGTGGTGGGGGTGCTGCCCGCCTCAGGGGCGGTCGCCGCGTTCGCGCTCTACCGCCGGCGCCCGATCGTGCCGGCCGTCTACGGCGCCGTCGCGCTGGCCGCGGGAACCGCGATCATGCTCCTCGCCCTCGTGCTGGGCTCGCTGCCGGTATATGTGGTGGCCGTCGTGGTGGCGGGAACGGGGTTCGGCACGGCCTTCATGGGCACCATCGGATCGCTCGTCCCCCTCACCACCCAGCACGAGCGGGCCGAGCTCTTCGCAGCACTGTACATCGTGTCGTATCTGTCGTTCGGCGTGCCCGCGGTCATCGCGGGACTCCTCACCTCGGCCATCGGGCTGCACCTCACCGTGCTGCTCTACGGCGCGGTGGTCGCTCTCGCGGCCGGCGTCGCGTCGGTGCTGCGCGCCCGCACGGGCACGGTCGCCGCGACCGCCTGAGGCCCGGCCCGGTCAGTCGACGGAAGAGAGTCGCTCGACGATCGCGGCGGCCGGAGCCGCGAAGGCGGCACCGAATCCCATTCCGGCCCAGAGGCTGATGCCGTCGGCGTCACCCGCTGCCGCCGCTGCCGCCCGCAGCGGCGAGGTGAGCTGGTTGACCTCGGGGTAGCCGAGCGGCGCGGTGCCGTCATGATCACGGATGAAGCGGTTGACGAGCCCCCGCGCGTACCGTCCCGAGAACGCGGCGGTCACGGCGGTGCGGCTGAAGCGCGGGTCGTGCAGGGCCGCGGCGTGCGCGGCCCTGGTGCCGGACTCGTCGGCCAGCAGGAACATCGTGCCGAGTTGCACCGCGTCGGCGCCCGCGGCCAGGAGCGCGGTCACCTGCTCGCGCGTCGAGATACCTCCCGCGGCCACCACGGCGACCGCGGCCACCTCCCGCTCCTGTACCACCCTCGCCACCTCGGCGAGCAGCTCGGGCAGCGGCTCACCGGGCGGTGTCGCCGACGGGTCGAAGGTCCCGCGGTGACCGCCCGCGTCGGGCCCCTGCACGACGAGCGCGTCGGTTCCCGCGGCGAGCGCCTCACGTGCCTCCTCGGCGCTCGTGACCGTGACGGCGACGGCGACGGCCGCGGCGTGCATCCGCTCGACCACCGCGCCCGTCGGGCTGCCGAAGGTGAAGCTCACGAAGGCGGGGCGCAGCCGCTCGACGATCTCGAGCTTGGCCTCCCACCCGTCGTCGTCGGGCCGGGCCTGCCCCACCTCGACGCCGTAGCGCGCGGCTTCCGGGGCGAGTTCGGCGCGGTACGCGTCGAGGGCGGCGCGTGTGGCGACCGAGGGCGCGGGCACGAACAGGTTCACGCCGAACGGAGCGCGCGTGAGCTCTCGGGTCGCCACGATGTCGGCCTCGAAGCGTTCCGGGGAGAGGTAGCCGGCCGCCAGGAAGCCGAGGCCCCCGGCCTCGCCCACCGCCGCGGCGAGCGCCGGCGTCGACGGCCCTCCCGCCATGGGTGCCTGCACGATGGGGCGCGCGAGACGGCGCAGATCGAGGAGGCGGCCCTCGCTCCTCGCGCCGGAGCCGTCGGTCGTCATGAACCCGCCGCACCCGCAGCCGCCGCCCGGCGCTCCTCGCGCGCCTGCCGCCGCTCCACCGCCCGCCGGTGCGAGAACCGCCTGGCCTCCGTGCCCGACAGCGCGAGCAGCACGAGCACGTCGAACGACAGCCCCACCAGGTTCGTCTGCAGCGTGATCTGGGGGCCGCCCTTCGCGAAGTCGATAGCCGTCACGACCACGGCGGCGGCACTGATGCCCATGCCGGTGAACCGCGCCCAGTTGTGCCCGTGATAGATGAGGAAGGCCAGCACCGTGTACAACGCGATGATGAGCAGCGCCACGGTGACGAACACCGCCGCCACCACCGACGCCAGGTACCGTGCGTCGGCGGGGGTGAGCGCGCCGGTCAGCGTTCTGAAGTCGATCTCGCCGTCGCCGAGCGAGAACGCGACCACCACCACCGCCCCGAGCGCCGACAGGATGCGCGCCGCCATCAGCAGCACCCCGAGGTAGATCGAGGCGGGCCGCCGGGTGCTCGCGATCGGCGACTCGGTGAACACGGCTGCCGGGGTCGGCGCGACCGGCCGCTCGGAGGGCGGGGCCGTTCCTACCCGGCCGTCGACCGCATCCTGACCCACCGGCACCTCGCGCAGGTCGATCACGGGCAGGTCGCCGTCGGTGACGATGGCGTCGCCCCCGCCGTTGACGTGGTGGTAGCCGGTCGAGAAGTTCTTGATCAGCTGCACCGACGCATCCGGGTTGCCCTCCACCAGGGTGCTCACGATGTGGTCGCGCTCCCGGTCGGTGTCCTTGTCGATGCGGTGGGTGATCTGCAGCGTGAAGAACGACAGACCGATGCTGCGGTCGTAGGTGCCGGCGGCCATCCAGTCGGCCTCGTGGCCCCCGGGCAGCAGCCAGCCAGGGGGGCAACGCCAGAAGCGCACGTGATGCCGCTTGGCCGGGTTGCCCTCCACCTCCTGCTGATAGGTGAAGTCCTGCAGCTGGCCGAACAGGAACAGGCGCGAGACCGGCGCGCCCGGGTAGCTGCGGCGCAGCAGGGTGGCGCGCACGGTGCGCAGCGCCGAGGTGAGGCCCATGTCGTCGGCCTGGTGCCAGCCGGCCCGCACCATCGCCTCGTGCACCTGCTGCTCGGTGCCCCGCAGGGCGACGTTCACCGGGTCGCCGAGCAGGCCCTCGCGGGTCTTCGCCCGGCCGATGAAGTAGTCGGGAACGTAGAACAGGGTCAGGATGCTGTGCACCCGCGGCAGCAGGAGGTACGCCACGACGAGCCAGAACACGACGAGGAACCACAGCTGCTGCCACCCGCGCGCGAACGACTCGGTCGCCACCAGGAAGGCGAGCCACGCGGTCGCCAGCGTGCCGAAGAGGAAGAACGCGCTGTCGACGACGAGCCCCACCGACCCGCGCAGGGTGCGTCGTCTGATGTGCTCGACGAGACCGGCGTCTTCGAGCTCCTCGGCGCTCGGATCGGCCATCGGGAGCATCCTTCCTTCCCGAGCGATTGTGCCAGCTTCGTGGGAATGCTGTGACAACGCCCGAACGCCACCCTAGGCTGGTTGGGCGGCGTCGCCGCGCTTTCTTTCCCCGGACACCGACAGGAAACCATCGATGCCCACCGGCGTACCCATCGAGTTCGCACATCTGACGAAGTCGTTCGGCGCCGTGAACGCCGTCTCCGACCTCTCCCTCACGGTCGAACCCGGGCAGGTCACCGGGTTCCTCGGCCCGAACGGCGCGGGCAAGACGACGACCCTCCGCATGCTGCTCGGGCTCGTGCGCCCGACCTCCGGTGCGGCGACCTTCGGCGGCACCCCGTACGCCGAACTGCGCTCCCCGCTCGCGACGGTGGGCGCGTCGCTCGAGGCGGCGAGCTTCCACCCGGGCCGCTCCGCACGCAACCACCTCGCCGTGTACGCGCAGGCGGCGGGCCTGCCCAAGACGGCTCCGGATGCGGCCCTCGAGAAGGTGGGACTCTCCGCCTACGGCAATCGACGGGTGGGCGGCTACTCCCTCGGCATGCGGCAGCGTCTGGGCCTCGCGTTCGCGCTGCTCGGCGACCCGGGGGTGCTCGTGCTCGACGAACCCATCAACGGGCTCGACCCCGAGGGCATCAAGTGGATCCGCCTGCTGCTGCGCGGCATGGCCGCCGAGGGTCGCACCGTGCTCATCAGCTCGCACCTGCTGAGCGAGGTGCAGCAGACCGTCGACGAGGTCGTCATCATCTCCCACGGGGCGCTCGTGCACCGCGGTGAGCTGTCGAGCCTCGACACCTCCGAGTCGAAGCAGGTGCAGGTGAACGCCGACGACCGCGACCGGCTTGCTGAGATCATCCGTGCCGCCGGCTACGAGGTGTCGAACCTGCGCTCGGGCGTGCTGGTCGAGAACGCCGAGGCGGGGGTGATCGGGCGGCTCGCCTTCGACGCGGGCATACCGCTCACCGGTCTGTCGCAGAAACGCACGGGTCTCGAGGAGTCGTTCCTCGCGCTCGTGGGCGAGGAGGGTGCGCTGTGAACCTCCTCTCCGCCACGCGCTCCGAGATCACCAAGATCACCAGCACCCGGTTGTGGTGGGTGCTCGCGCTCATCATGGTGGGCTACGTCGCGCTGTGCGCGGGTGGCATGGCCGCCATCCTCGGCGGGCTGGGGTCTGAGGCGAACGGGCCCGCCATCCCGTCGGCGCAGCTGCCGTCGCTGGTGTACAGCTTCGCGACCTCGGTGGGCTACGTGTTCCCGGTGCTCTTCGGGGCGCTGGCGGTGACGAGCGAGTTCCGGTTCCAGTCGCTCACCCCGACGTTCCTCGCGGTGCCGCGGCGCGGGTACGTACTGACGGGCAAGGTGGTGGCGCTACTCCTGGCCGGTGCGGTGTTCGGCGTGCTGGCGCTCATCGCGTCGATGGGCGTGGGGGCGGGTCTGCTCGCCGCCTTCGGCATCGACCCGCTGCTCACCGAGCCCGAGACCTGGGCGTTCGTGGGGCGGAGCATCCTCGCCATGGCACTGTGGTCGGCACTCGGGGTGGGGCTCGGCACCCTCGTGCCCAGCCAGGTGGCGGCCATCGTCATCGTGCTCGCCTTCACCCAGTTCGTCGAGCCGCTGCTGCGGGTGGCGGCGGGGTTCACCGACTGGTCGGCGCAGGTGGCGCAGTTCTTGCCGGGCTCGGCGAGCGACTCCCTCGTGGGCGCGAGCATCTACGCGGCCATGACGGGCGGCGGCGCCGGGCTCGAGTGGTGGCAGGGCGGGCTCGTGCTCGCGGCCTACGCGGCGGTCGCCACCGTCATCGGCTTCTTCACCTCCTGGCGCCGCGACGTCTCGTAGGGGCGCGCGCCGCTCATCCGCCCGTCCCCACGTTTCTTACGGACAAAGTCCGTCGTAACTGCAATCCTGACGGACTTTGTCCGTAAGAAACGGGGCGGGTCGCACCCGAACGGATGCGCGTGGCAGGGTGGAGGGAGGCGAGCGGAAGGCGGAGCGATGGCCCGGGCGATGGTGGCGACGGAGAAGGGCGAGGCGGCGCGGCTGCTCGAGATCGACGAAGAGGAGTTCTTCGAGGGGTCGGGCGGTGACGAGGCTGTCGACCTCGACGTGCTCTTCTCGAGCGTGAACTTCAAAGACGGGCTCGCGCTCACCGGCCGCCCCGGCGTGCTGCGCGAGTGGCCGCTGGTGCCCGGCATCGACATCGTGGGCCGCGTCACCGAATCCCGCTCCTCGCGCTTCGCGGCGGGCGACCTGGTCGTGCTGAACGGCGACGGCATCGGGGAGAACCGCCACGGCGGCTTCGCCACGAAGGCCCGTGTGCGACCGGATGCGCTGCTGCACCTTCCCGAGGCAATCTCGCCCGAGCGCGCAGCGGCGATCGGAACCGCGGGCTTCACCTCGATGCTCGCCGTGCTGGCGCTGCAGGATGCCGGCGTCGAACCCGACGACGGCGAGGTGCTCGTGACGGGTGCAGCCGGCGGCGTCGGCTCGGTGGCGATCTTGCTGCTCGCCGGCCGGGGTTACTCGGTCGTCGCCTCCTCGGGCCGTGTTGAGGAGCAGGGCGACTACCTCCGCTCGCTCGGCGCCGCGCGGGTCGTCGACCGCGCCGCCCTGGGCGAGCCGGGCAAGCCCCTCCAGAGCCAGCAGTGGGCCGGGGCCGTCGACTCCGTCGGCAGCCACACCCTCGCGAACGTGCTCGCTCAGACGAACTACGGCGGCACCGTCGTGGCCTGCGGTCTCGCCGCGGGCGGCGACCTCCCCACCACGGTGATGCCGTTCATCCTCCGCTCGGTGACACTCACCGGCGCGAACTCGGTCGAGGCGCCCCTCGCCCTCCGCGAGCGCGCCTGGACCGACCTCGCGAACGAGCTCGACCTCGCCCTCCTCGACTCGATGACCACCACCATCGGTCTCGACGCCGTCTCAGAGACCGCCGAGCGCATCCTCGCCGGCCGGGTGCGCGGCCGCACCGTCGTCGACGTCGCCCTCTAGCCGAGAGCGCGCGACTCCTCAGTCGATGATGCGGGTGGTGCCCTCGGCCGGGGGGAGGCGGAGAGCGCGGAGGAGCTGCACGGAGTGCGAGGTGGTGACGATGATGCGGGAGAACTCCTGGTCGTCGAGGTCGATGACCACCGAGGTGCGGGTGCCCTTCACGAGGAGGAAGTCTTTGCCGTCGTGGAACTTCCAGGTGCCGACGGCGAGGGTGAGCGGGATCGCCGCCCCCGGGGCCCTGATGCCGCGCACCCAGACCCAGGGGTCGTCGGTGAGGGCCGCCGACTTGATGCTCTCGAGCGGCACCACGATGTCGGTGCGCCGGAACGACAGCATCTTCTCGGCACGGGTGAGCCTGATCTCGAGGCGATCGGTGTGGACGAAGAGGACGGCCATGGGTCTATCCTGCCGTGGCTTGCCTGAAGATCAGCACGATTCCTCAAGGATGCTGCATAACGATTGTGAACGGGATCGGTGTTCCCGATGAACGGTCAGTGCGGCCTGGTCGCCGACGCCGCCGCAGCAGCCGCGGCCGGCAGGGCGTCGAGGATGCGCGTGACCGCCGCCTCGTCGTGCGCGGCCGAGACGAACCAGGCCTCGTACACCGACGGCGGCAGTGACACGCCCGCGTCGAGCATCGCGTGGAAGAACGGCCCGTACCGGAACCCCTCCTGCCGCTGCACCTCGGCGTAGTCGCGCGGCGGCACGGCCGAGCCGAAGGTGAAGCTGAACAGGTTGCCCGCCCGCTGCACGCTGTGCGCCACGCCGGCGTCGGCGAGCGCCTCCGAGACCGCGGAGGAGATGGTGGCCGCGGTGGCGTCGAGCGCCGCGTATACGGAGCTGTCGGCGAGCCTCAGCGTGGTGATGCCCGCGGTCACCGCGATCGGGTTCCCCGACAGGGTACCCGCCTGGTAGACGGGCCCGAGCGGAGCGAGCGAATCCATCACCTCGGCACGCCCGCCGAGTGCGGCCAGCGGCATGCCGCCGCCCACGACCTTGCCGAAGGTGATGAGGTCGGGAACGTAGGCCGGCACGTGTCGGGCATCGGGTGCATCCTGGTGCACCTCGGCGACGGGTCGGCCCTCGTTCTCGAGCCCCCACCACCCCGCGGCGCCCACACGGAAGCCGGTGAGCACCTCGTCGAGGATGAGCAGCGACCCGTTCGCGTGCGCGAGGTCGGCGAGCGCCGCGTTGAAGCCGGGTGCGGGCGGCACCACTCCCATGTTCGCGGGCGCCGCCTCGACGATGACCGCCGCGATCTCGCGGCCGCGCTCGGCGAAGAGCTGCCGCACCGCGTCGAGGTCGTTGTAGGGGAGCACGACGGTGAGCGCCGCGACGGCCTCGGGCACACCGGCCGACGCCGGGAGTGCCAGGGTGGCGAGCCCCGACCCCGCCTCGGCGAGGAGCGAGTCGGAGTGGCCGTGGTAGTGCCCCGCGAACTTCACCAGCAGCTCGCGCCCGGTGAAGCCGCGGGCGAGCCGGATGGCCGTCATGGTGGCCTCGGTGCCGGTCGAGACCAGCCTGAGCTTCTCGACGGGGTTCACCCCTCCGGCGCTCACCCGCGACCGCACCAGCTCGGCGAGATCGGTCTCGGCGGGCGTCGTGGCACCGAACGAGAGCCCCCGCGCGGCAGCCTGCTGCACGGCGGCGACCACCTCGGGGTGGGCGTGGCCGAGGATGGCGGGCCCCCACGAGCTCACCAGGTCGACGTACTCGACGCCCTCGGAGTCGGTGACGTAGGCCCCCCGCGCCGACACCAGGAAGCGCGGCGTGCCGCCCACCGAGCGGAACGCCCGCACCGGCGAGTTGACCCCGCCCGGGATGGACTGCTGCGCCCGCTCGAACTCGGCGGCGTTGGTGGTGGCGCTCATCACAGTCCTCTCAGCGTGCGGGCGACCTCGACCGCCCAGTAGGTGAGCACGGCCTCGGCGCCGGCACGACGGATGCTCGTGAGCGACTCGAGGATGGCCCGGTCGCGGTCGATCCACCCCTGGGCGGAGGCCGCCTCGATCATCGCGTACTCGCCCGAGACCTGGTAGGCCCAGACCGGCACGGGAACCGCGGCCGAGACGTCGGCGACGAGGTCGAGGTAGCTGAGGGCGGGCTTGACCATGACGATGTCGGCGCCCTCCTCGACGTCGATGACCGCCTCGCGGAGACCCTCGCGCCGGTTCGCCGGGTCGAGCTGGTAGGTCTTGCGGTCGCCGCGCAGTGTCGAGCCGACCGCCTCGCGGAACGGGCCGTAGAAGGCGGAGGCGTACTTCGCGGCGTAGGCGAGCACCGCGACCTGCTCGAAGCCGTCGGCGTCGAGTGCGGCGCGCACGGCGGCGATCTGGCCGTCCATCATTCCCGAGAGGCCGAGCAGCTGCGAGCCGGCGCGGGCCTGCTCGACCGCCATGTCGCGGTAGCGCACGAGCGTGGCGTCGTTGTCGACCGAGCCGTCGGCGGCCAGCACGCCGCAGTGCCCGTGGTCGGTGAACTCGTCGAGGCACAGGTCGGTCTGCACGACGAGCGCGTCGCCCACCTCGGCGGCGACGACCCGCGTGGCGGCGTTCAGCACTCCGTCGGGGTCGGTGGCCGCGCTGCCCGATGCGTCTTTGGCCGAGTCGGCGGGCACGCCGAACAGCATGACCCCCCCGAGGCCCGCCTCCGCGGCCTCGACGACGGCGGCGCGCAGGGAGTCGAAGGTGTGCTGCACCACTCCGGGCATCGACTGCAGCGGTGCCGGCTCGACGATGTCGTCGCGCACGAACAGCGGGAGCACGAGCTGAGCCGGGTCGAGACGGGTCTCGGCGACGAGCCTCCGCATCGCCGGCGTGGAGCGCAGCCGCCGGGGCCGCACCGCGGGGAAGGAGCCTGAGGTCATGGCCTCCAGCTTAGATCGGGCTGCCTCGGAAAGCGCCGGATCACTCGAACATTCATTCGAAAGTCGGTACGCTGGTGGCATGAACCTCGACTTCCAGACCTCCCTCTTCGACGACCTCGACGCCGAGCCCGGCCTTGAGCCGCTCGGCGACGATGTGGTGCGCACGCCGCTCGAGGCGGGCGCGTGGGTCGACCTCCGCCCCGGCTGGGTGTCGAACTCCGACGCGCTGTTCGAACGCCTCGCCCTCGACGTGCCCTGGCGCGCCGACCGCCGCGAGATGTACGACAAGGTCGTCGAGGTGCCGCGCCTGGTCTCCCACTTCGGCGCCGGAGACGTCTACCCCGAGCTGCTCCTCACCCGCGCCCAAGACGCCCTGAACGACCACTACGGCAGGCCGCCCGGCCAGGTCTTCCAGACCGCGGGGCTGTGCTTCTACCGCACCGGTGACGACAGCGTCGCCTGGCACGGCGACCGCGTCGGCCGCGCCATCGACAGCGACACCATGGTCGCCATCCTGTCGGTGGGCGCGGCGCGCACCCTCTCGGTGCGGCCGAAGGGAGGCGGCGAGACCCTGCGGTTCCCCGTCGGCCACGGCGACCTCATCGTCATGGGCGGCAGCTGCCAGCGCACCTACGAGCACGCGGTCCTCAAGACCAAGACGGCGGTCGGCCCCCGCATCAGCGTGCAGTTCCGGCCGGTCTGGCCGAGGTGACGGATGCGCGGCGTCAGCCCCGACGGGAGTTCGCGACCTCGATCACCGCGTTGATGAGCGACTCGGCCGAACGCCCCTTGGCGATGACGTCGACGCGCAAACCATAGGCCCTGGCGTCTTCGGCCGTGCGCGGGCCGATCGCCGCCACGAGCGTCGACTCGGGCACCGGCCCCAGCTGCTTCTGCACCTGCTCGGCGACCGAGCCCGAGGTCACGAAGACCGCGTCGATCGCGCCCGCGGCGAGGTCGGCCCTGATCTGCGGGTCGACCTCCACGCCGATGGTGCGGTACGCCACCACCGACTCCACCGTGTGGCCGCGCTTGATGAGGCCCTCGGTGAGCACCGGCTTCGCGATGTCGCTGCGCAGGGTGAGCACCCGCAGCTCGGGCCCGAACTGCTCGAAGCGCTTGAGCTCACGCAGCAGGCCCTTGGCCGAGTTGTCCTCCGGCGGCACGAGATCGACCTTGTACCCGGCTGCGGTGAGGGCGGCGGCCGTGGTCTCGCCGACCGCCGCGATGTGCGTCTCGGGGGGCACGACCGCCTGGTGCGCGGCGAGCACGTCGACCGTGGTCGCGCTGGTCATGGTGAGCCAGTCGAAGGCACCCCGGGCGAGCGCCTCGAGCGCCCGGTCGAGCGTCTCGGCGTCTTCGGTGGGGGCGAAGTTGATCATCGGCGCGACGATCGGCTGGGCGCCGACGGCACGCAGGTCGGCTGCCACGCCGTGACCCCACGGGCCACCGCGGGGAACCAGGATGCGCCACCCGCCGAGCGGGCGCTGCGACCACGCGGTCATCGCTCACCTCCGACCGGGGCGAACTCCGCCGCACCGTCGTCGAGCAGCTGGGTGGCGACCGCCTCGCCGAGCAGCGCGGCGACGTACTGGTCGTCGCCGAGCAGTCGTGCCGAGCGTTCGCAGCCGAGCTCCACGTCGCCGGCCGGACCGTAGACGGTGGCCGAGAGGGTGAGCTCGTCGTCGTGCACCGTGGCGGTGGCGCCGACGGGAGCCGCGCATCCGGCCTCGAGGGCAGCGAGCACCGCGCGCTCGGCCAGCACGGCCGTGCGTGTCGGGGGGTGCTCGATGGTGAGGAGCTCGGGAATGCTGTCTCCCTCTCGGGTCTCGATCGCGAGCGCGCCCTGGCCGGGCGCGGTGGGCCACAGCTCGAGTGCGAAGAGTTCGGATGCTGCCTCTAGCCTACCCAGCCGCGAGAGCCCTGCCGACGCGAGCACCACGGCGTCGAGATCGCCGTCTGCGACGCGGGCCAGTCTGGTGTCGACGTTGCCCCTGATGTCGACCACCTCGAGATCGGGTCGGAGGCTGAGCAGCTGTGCGACCCGTCGCGGAGACCCGGTGCCCACCCTGGCGCCCTCCGGCAGCTGGTCGAGGGTGAGCCCGTCGCGGCTGCACAGCGCGTCGCGGGCGTCTTCGCGTACCGGGATAGCACCGAGCACGAGGCCTTCGTGCTTCGCGGTCGGCAGGTCTTTCAGGGAGTGCACGATGAAGTCGCACTCGCCGGCGAGCAGCGCCTCGCGCAGCGCGCTGGCGAACACTCCGGTGCCGCCGAGACTCGACAGCGACTCCTTCGACCGGTCGCCCTCCGAGGTGATGAAGATGGTCTCGATCGAGACCCCGGAGGCCTCCTCGAGGGCGGCGACGACGTGGCCCGTCTGGGCGCGCGCCAGAGCGCTGCCTCGTGTTGCGGCTCGAAGGGTTCTCGTCACGGTGCGCTCGTCGTTCCAGGATGCTGCGGGACTCGTGCCGTGGTGGTGGGCACGAGGGTTCTCATTCGATTCTGTCGCATCCCGAGCGGGTGGTGGTCGAATTCCAGGTCACGGTGCGATACCGGCCAGCGCGGGCTTGAAGCCCAGCCGCACGTTCTCGCAGCAGCCCGGACGGCAGACGTCGTACCAGGGGCCGAGCGGCGTGCGGGCCGGGCGGTCGGCCGTCGGTGTGCCCGAGACGCGCTCGAGCACGAGGTCGACCAGACCGCTCACGTACGCCGGGTCGACACCGGGCGTCGGGGTGCGCACCCCGTGCAGGCCGTGCTCGGCGCAGGTCTCGAGCGCCTCGTTGTCGAGGTCCCACATGACCTCCATGTGGTCGCTCACGAAGCCGAGCGGCACGATCACGACCGCCTTGACGCCCTTGGCGGGCAGCTCGGCGATGGCGTCGTTGATGTCGGGTTCGAGCCAGGGCTGGCTGGGCGGGCCCGAGCGCGACTGGTAGACGAGCTGCCAGGGCAGACCCTCAGCCCCCGCGGCCGTCGCCATGACGGCCTCCGCGACGGCTAGGTGCTGCGCGGCGTAGGCGCCTCCGGGGCCGAAGCCGCGCGACGCCGGGCCCGATCGCTCGGCGTCGGCGCTCGGGATGGAGTGGGTGCTGAACAGCACCTCGATCTCCCGCGTCGGGTCGAGGTCGGGGAACTGCTCACGGATGCCCGCGACGGCAGCGGAGACACCGTCGATGAAGGGCTGCACGAAACCGGGGTGGTCGAAGAACTGCCGCACCTTGTCGATGGTGATCTCACCCGCGAGACCGGTCTCGTCGAGCGCGATGGCGAAGTCTTCGCGGTACTGCCGGCAGCTCGAGTAGGAGCTGTAGGCGCTCGTGGCGACGGCGATGAGCGAGCGGAAGCCGCGCTCGTGCGCCTCGGTGAGCGCCTCGCGAAGGTACGGATCCCAGTTGCGGTTGCCCCACAGCACGGGGAGCTCGATGCCACGCGAGGCGAGCTCGGCCTCGAGGGCGGCCTTGAGGGCGCGGTTCTGGGCGTTGATGGGGCTCACGCCGCCGAACGCCCGGTAGTGGTGGGCCACCTCCTCGAGCCGCTCGTCGGGGATGCCGCGGCCCCGGGTGACGTTGCGGAGGAAGGGGATCACGTCGTCCTGCCCCTCCGGCCCGCCGAAGCTGGCGAGCAGGATGGCGTCATAGGCGACGGGTTCGGTGACGTGCGCGGGCCCGCTCGCGGCGGCGGCGCTCGCGCCGGGCACCACCGGGGAATCGGATGCGACGGTCGGCTCGGTGACGACCGGCGAACCGGAGGCGGCTGGCTCGCTCACTGCAGCACCTCGACGATCTCGGCGATGTCGATGCGCCGGCCCGTGAAGAACGGGACCTCCTCGCGCACGTGCAGCCGCGCATCCGTCGCCCTCAGATGACGCATGAGGTCGACCAGGTTGAGCAGCTCGTCGTCTTCGAGCGCGAGGATCCACTCGTAGTCGCCCAGCGCGAACGACGCCACGGTGTTCGCGAGCACGGAGCGGTACTCGGCGCCCTTGCGGCCGTGGTCGGCGAGCATGGCACGACGCTCCTCCTCGGGGAGGATGTACCACTCGTAGGAGCGCACGAAGGGGTAGACGGTGAGCCAGGCGGCCGGCTCCTTGCCGCGCATGAAGGCAGGCAGGTGGTTCGCCGAGAACTCGGCGTCGCGGTGCACGCCCATCGCGTTCCAGGTCGGCAGGAGCGGCGCGAACAGGCGCGTGCGGCGGATCTGCCGGAGCGCCCACTGCAGCGTCTCGGGAACACTGCCGTGCAGCCACACCATGATGTCGGCGTCGGCGCGGAGGCCCGACACGTCGTAGACGCCGCGCAGCATCACGTCTTCGTCGATGACGGAGGCGATGGCCTCGTCGAGCTCGGCGAGCGCCGCGGGAACGTCGAAGCCGTCGACGGCGAGGGGGGCGTCGGGGTTGCGGCGGAACACCGCCCAGAGGGTGTACCCCACCACGGGCACCGCCTCGGAGTCCTCGACGTCTCGGGGCGCGACGGGGTGAGGGTCGACTGCGGAGGTCGGGTCGGTCATGCTAGCTCTTTCGTTGTGGAGGAGGCCGGTGGGGCGGCGCAGACCCACCGAGGGAGCCGGGCGCAGCACGCAGCCGTCGGCCTGCCGGAACGCGCCCTATCACCCACGGTACGCGACCTGGATGGGAGGATCGTCGACTCAGCGCCGACCGGCGTAGCGGAAGCCGAGCACCGCGGCAGCGCCCACCGCCACCACGACGGCGCCCACACCCGCGGCGAAGCCGACGGGGTTGTCGCGCTTGTAGCGGGCGAGCGAGCTCTTCAGCCGGTGGGCGGCGTGCCGTGCCTGCTTCGGAACGTTCAGCTTGAACTCGATGGCGTCGAGAGTGGAGCGCAGCTCGGCGCGCGTCTTCTCGATGTCGGCGTGCAGCTCGGCCTTCGACCGCTGAGGGGTCTCGGCGGGCTTCGCGGCGTCGGCGTCACTCATCACTGGCCCAATCCCTTGACGACGTTGATGTCTTTCTTGATGCTCGTGATCGCGTCTTCGGGCACCGGAGGGGCGCCCTTCTTGATCGAGCCGATGCCCACCAGCGCCAGGATCGCGACGAGCAGCAGCAGGCCGCCCGCCACGATGAGCGCCGCGAGCCACGCGGGCAGCACCGTGGCGAGGCCGAGCACGGCCGCCGCGATGAGCACGGCGAGCGCGAAGAAGGCGAACAGCCCGGCCGCGACGAGCAGACCGACACCGATGCCGAGCTTCGCCAGGCGCGAGGTGAGTTCGCGTTTGAGGTTCTCGAGTTCGTCTTTCAGCAGCTGCACGATCAGCGTCGGCAGCTCGGCGAACAGCGACACGAGCGAGCGGCGTGCCTTCTTGTCGCGCTCTTCAGTCACGTCGGTGGGTCCTTCCGGTCACTCGTCGGAGGCGGATGCGGTGGAGGCCGTCGACGACGAGCTCGCGCTCCGCTTGGCGGCGGGCTTCTTCGCGGCGGGAGAGGTCTTCGCGGCGGCCGAGGGCTTCGGTGCGCCGGAGGCGGAGCTGCGACCGGCCGCGGCGACGGGCCCCGAGGAGCTGCCGCGCTGCGGCGAGGCCAGCGGCTCGCGGCCGATGAGCGCGGCGAGCGCGTTGCGCGCCTTGCGGGAGAGGGTGGCCTTCACCTCGTCGACGCGCGCGCCGGCGAAGTCCTGCACGGTGTGCACGCCGGCCTGCACGGTCGGGGTGTTCCAGACCTTCTCCGCACCCGCCTTGATCTGCTCGTACCGTTCGCGGCCGGCCCGTGTGCCGAGCACGTAGCCGGTGGCCAGCCCGACGACGAAGATGATCTTTCCGCGCATGTGAACTCCGATCGATCGTGAGTGCGGGGTCTCGTTCAGAGTAGTCCGGAACCCCCGCACCCGCATGGCCCTGAGCTCGCCGAGCGCGGCCGCTCGCGCCGAGGACCGGTCAGTCGAGCCTGCGATCGCCCCTCAGCTCGGCGGCCAGCGCCGACGCGGTCTCCTTGGCGTGCTCCACGGTGGCGGCGAGGCCCGTGCCCGACACCCAGGCGCCCACCACGTCGAGCCCGGGCACCTCCTTCACGGCGGCGAGCGTCTGCCGCACGCGGGCCTTGTGGCCCACGGTCGCGAAGGCGAGGGAGTCGTCCCAGCGCACCACGGAGAACCCGCGCACCGAGGCGGGGTCGAGTGCCACGCCGAGGAGGGCGGAGGCGTCGGCGAGCACCGCGGACTGGTCGGGGGCCGAGTCGGGTGCGGTGTCGGCGCGCCCCTCGGCGACCCGGCCGGCACGAGCATCCGTCGCCGCACCGCGTCGCCCGTACGACAGACGCAGCACATGGCGGTGGGCCGGCAGCGCGTCGGCGAGCCAGCGCCACTTCGCCGTCGAGTGCGTGAGCGCCTTCGCACCCACGCCCGGCGTGCCCTGAGCGACGAGCACACCGGTGCCGCGGGGCGCCTCGTCGAGCCGCGGCTCGTCGACGACCAGGGTGGCGAGGGTGACGGATGCGGGGGCCGGCCAGTCGCCGACACCCGGCAGCGCTGCGGTCGCCCCGAGCGAGGCCTTGCCGGCTCCGGCCTGGTCGAGGAGGCCGAGCCCGGGGCGGAAGCCGGTCGCGACCACGACGGCGCGCGCGAGCAGCTCGCCCCCGTCGCCGCCCTCAACGCCGCCCTCGGGCCGAACCCGCCAGCGATGCGTCGGGTCGTCGTTCCGCTCCACCGCGGCGACGCGCTGCCCCCGCCGGATCTCCACGCCGAAGAACCGGCAGTCGGCCTCCAGCGCCTCGATGAGGCGGTACATACCGCCCACGATGCCCTGCACCTGCGAGCCGGCGGGCGCCTGCTCGCGGAGCGCCATGACGGCGCCCGAGAGCGAGCCCTGCACGGTCATGGCCTGGGTGAGGCCGGGGGCGACGGTGTGCACGTCGACGACCGAGGGGTCGGCCGAGTGCACCCCGGCGACGACCGGGGTGACGAGTCGCTCGAGCACGAGACGGCCCATGCGGCGGCGCACGATGTCGCCGAGGTCGGTCTCGGTGCGCACCCGGAGCAGCGGCATCAGCCGGTCGAGGTAGGCGCGCAGCGACCCGCGCCAGCCGATCACCCGGCGCACGTCGTCGGCGAGCGGCACCCCCGGGATGCCGAGCACACCCGCGGCGGGCAGCGGAGCCGCGCCGCCCTCCCAGGCCACCCAGGCGCCCTTGCGGTCGGGGACGACGATGTCGTCGCCGAGCCCCAGCTCGGTCACGAGCGCCGCGACAGTGCCCTTGCGGGTGGCGAAGCTCTCGGCACCCGAGTCGAGCTCCACGCCCGCCACCTCGTGGGTGCCCACGAATCCGCCGAGCTCGGCCCGCTCGTCGAGCAGCACGACGCCGGCGCCGAGGCGGGCCAGCTGACGCGCGGCGACGAGGCCGGCGACGCCTCCCCCGACCACGACGACGTCGGTGGTGGTCAGCTGATGCTCGGTGTGCGCATCCGGGCCGGGTTCGGGCGTCGGCGTTCCGGTCATCGCTCGGCCCGCACCCGGTCGAACGGGGTGGAGTGCACGAGTTCCACGATGCGGGTGAGCACCTCGGGGTCGGTCTCGGGGGGAACGCCGTGGCCGAGGTTCACCACGTGAGAGGGAGCCGCGAGGCCGCGGCGGAGCACGTCGAGCACGTGAGCCTCGAGTACCGGCCACGGCGCGGCGAGCAGCGCCGGGTCGACGTTGCCCTGCACGGGCACGCCGCCGCCGAGTCTCTCCGACGCCACGTCGAGGGGCAGGCGCCAGTCGACCCCCACGGTGTCGACGCCGACCTCGTGCATCGGCTTCAGCACCTCACCGCTGCCGACGCCGAAGTGCACCAGCGGAACCGGGAGGTCGCGCACCTGCTCGAGGGCCTCGGCCGAGAACGGCGCCACCCGGCTCACGTAGTCGGCCTTCGAGAGCGACCCCACCCAGGAGTCGAACAGCTGGCCGGCACTCGCCCCCGCCAGGATCTGCGCGCGGAGGAAACGGCCCGTCACCTGCGCCGCCCAGCTCAGGAGGCCCGACCAGGCGGCCGGGTCGGCGTGCATGAGGGTGCGCGCGCGGATGTGGTCTTTCGAGGGGCCGCCCTCGACGAGGTAGGCGGCGAGAGTGAAGGGAGCGCCGGCGAAGCCGATGAGCGGGGTGCTGCCGAGCTCGGCGACGGTGAGCGCGACGCCCTGCTCGATGGCGGAGAAGTCGGCGCCCGCCGGGTCGGGCAGCGCTGCGACGTCGGCGGCGGTGCGCACCGGCTCGGCCAGCACGGGTCCGCGGCCCGGCACGATCTCGACGTCGACCCCGGCGAGGCGCAGTGGGATGACGATGTCGCTGAAGAAGATGCCGGCGTCGACACCGTGGCGGCGGATCGGCTGGAGCGTGATCTCGCTCGCCATCGCCGGGTCGAGGCAGGCGTCGAGCATCCGTGTTCCCACCCGGAGTTCGCGGTACTCGGGCAGCGATCGGCCCGCCTGGCGCATGAACCAGACCGGGGCGGTCGAGCCGCGCTTCCCGGTGTAGGCGGAGACCAGGGCGGAGTCGCCCGTGCGGCCGTCGAGGAGGGGATGCGAGGCGGGCAGAGTCACCGAAACATCCTACGCGTCGGCTGGATTACACTTGTTTGGTGCTCATCTGTCTCACCGCCAACCACCGGAACGCCAGTTTCGACATGTTGGAGAAGCTCTCGGTGGGCACCGCGGAGGTCGCCAAGTCGCTCGTGAGCGAGAGCGACTTCGTGCAGGGTGCGGTCGTGCTGGCCACCTGCAACCGCTTCGAGGCCTACCTCGACATCGACGAACCGCTCACCGCGGGCATCTCGCTGGCGGTCGAGGAGGCCGCCGAGACCTTCGGCGCCGCCTCGGGCACCGATGTCGCCGAACTGCGCGACAGCCTCACCGTGCTCTGCGGAGACGGCGTCGCCGACCACCTCTTCGCCGTCTCCTCCGGCCTCGAGTCGGTCGTCGTCGGAGAAGACGAGATCGCCGGCCAGGTGAAGCGGGCGCTCAGCACCGCGCGCATCGAGGGCACCACCTCGTCAGACCTCGAGCGCCTGTTCCAGCGGGCCTCGCACACCTCGCGCGGCGTGAAGACGAAGACGGGCCTCGGCGGCGCCGGCCGTTCGCTCGCCCGCCTCGCCCTCGACCTCGCGGAGAGCCGCGTCACCGACTGGGCCGCCACCCGCGTGCTGCTGGTGGGTACAGGTCAGTACGCCCGCGTCACCCTGGCGAACCTGCGCGAGCGCGGCGTCACCGACATCAGCGTCTACTCGCCCTCGGGCCGCGCGGTCGTGTTCGCCGCGAAGCAAGACCTCGTGCCGGTGCCGGCCGAGGGCTACCTCGAGGCCATCGCCGCCTCCGACATCGTCATCACCTGCAGCACCGCCGAGACGGTCGTGCTCGACGCGGCGCATCTCGCCGCGGCCACCGAGCTGCCGGGCGCTCTCGCCCGCCGGCTCGTCATCGACCTCGGCCTCCCGCGCAACGTCGACCCGGGCGTGGCGGGCGTCGGGGGAACAGAGCTGCTCGACCTCGAGACCATCAGCTTGCACGCCCCGCTCGACGAACTGAACGCCGAATCGGATGCGCGGGCCCTCGTCGACCAGGCGGCAGCGGAGTACCGCGCGGGCAAGGCCGAGGCCGCCGTCACCCCCGCTGTCGTCGCCCTGCGCTCGCACCTGTTCGACCTGCTCGACGCCGAGATCGAGCGCTCCCGCTCGCACGGCGCCTCGTCGGCCTCCTCGCCCGCCGAGCAGACCGAGCGGGCGCTCCGGCACCTCGTGGGCGTCATCTTGCACTCCCCCTCGGTGCGGGCCCGCGAGCTCGCCCGTGAGGGTCGTGCAAACGAGGTCTTCGCCGCGGTCGAGACGCTGTTCGGGCTCGGGGGCGCGGCCGCCGAGCGCTCCGCGTCGGCTGCGGCCGCCGCCGCAGCCGCGGGTTCGCCCGACGCTCCCGTCACACTCGACGACTACCGCCGCGCCGGCGCCTGAGCCGGCCCCGCGCCGCCCACCCCGGTCCGCCGCATCCGCGCCCGGACAGGGGCCACGGGCCCCCGTCGCATCAGCTCAAGCCGAGCGCCGCGCACACCCGATCGACATCCGCCTCGTCGTTCCACAGGTGGAACGCGACGCGGGCCCGCCCCGCGCGCGACGACCCGGCGATGTCGGCGGCGGCGAGCGCCGCGATGACGCTGCCGTCGGGGTCGGGCCAGGTGACGATCGCGCTCCGCGACTCGGGTTCCCCGAGGCGGCGCCGAAGAGCATCGGCGAGGCGCACGCAGTGCTCCTCGACCGCGGCGATGTCGGCCGAGGCGAACAGCTCGATGGCGGGCGCGGTTCCGTACCAGGCCTGCCAGGCCGGTGACACGTCGAAGCGGCGCGCACTGGTCGCGAGACGCATGGCCGGTCCGTAGCACGAGCCCCAGACGTCATCACCGGAGTACCAGTTGGCCGTGAACGGCTGCAGCCGCTCGGTGAACTCCTCCGAGACCGTGAAGAACGTCGTGCCGCGAGGCGAGCAGAGCCACTTGTAGGCGTGGCACACCGTCGCGTCGAACCGGCTCGCGTCGACGGGCATCCAGCCCACCGCCTGGGTCGTGTCGACGAAGGTCGCCGCTCCGTGCCGTCGAGCGGCCTCGACGACCGCCGTCGCGTCGGCGACCTGCCCCGTCGCCGACTGCACGAGCGAGAACGACACCAGGCTCGTCGAGGGAGTGACGGCCTTGGCGAGCTGCTCGAGCGGCACGCACCTCACGGCGATGCGGCCGAGCTGCTGCTGCACCAGGAACGGGAACACCATCGAACTGAAGTCGCCTTCGACCAGAAGCACCTCCGCCCCCTCCGGCAGCGAGCCGGCGACCACCGAGGCGAACACCGAGACCTGCGAGCCGACGGCGACCCGGTCGGTCTCGACCGAGCACAACCGCGCGAAGGCGGCGCGTGCGCGCTCGACCGCGGCGCCGTACCGGGCGGGGTCGCGGTGGCCCTCACCCCAAGCGCCGAGGTCGTCGGTCAACGCTTCGACGGTCTCGCGAGGCGGTGCGCCCACCATGCACGCGGAGAGGTAACCGGGCCGCACGGAGAAGTGCGAGCGGAGTTCGTCGAGGGTGAGTGCGGCCATGCCCCCATGCTCCCGGAGACGATCCCATCACACCACCGCCAGTGTCGGATGTCTTCGATAACGCAAAATTATGGATGCTGTACGCTGGCGCGCGTGACCCTGATTCCGCAGACCGGCGCCTACGACCTCGACTCGCAGACCCTCCGCGTCGTCGCGGCCGTCGCCGAGTTCGGTTCGATCACGCGAGCCGCCTCCGTGCTGGGGTTCAGCCAGCCCGCCGTGAGCCAGCATCTCAAACGGGTGGAGTCACGCCTCGGCATGCCACTGGTCACCCGCGCGGGCCGGGGTATCCGGCTCACCGAGGCCGGTGCGGTCGTCGCGCGCCACGCCACCGTCGTGCTCTCGGCCCTCGATCGGGCGGCGAGCGAACTCTCCGATCTCTCGGGGCTGCGCTCGGGCAGGGTGCGCCTCACCGCGTTCCCCTCCGCCTCCTCCACCATCGTGCCGCAGCTCATCAGCACCATGGCCGCCGAGCACGCCGGGGTGCACTTCAGCTACCTGGAGGCCGAGCCCCCCGAGGCCATCGCATCGGTGCGCGACGGGCACACCGATCTCGCCGTCGCCTTCCACTACCCCGCCGACCGCGACGACCCGTTCCTCGACTCGGTCGAGTCGCTCGTGGTGCACGAGCTCGCGCGCGACGAGGTCATGGTGCTGGTTCCCGACGGTCACCCCGCCCTTGAAGTCGACCCCGACGCGCCGCTCGACCTCGCGCGGCTACGACAGGAGTCGTGGATCGCGGGGTGTCCGCGCTGCCGTGCCCACCTCACCGGGAGCTGCGCGCGAAGCGGCTTCTCCCCCACGATCACCGTCGAGACCGACAACGCCGTCGCGGTGATGAGCATGGTGGCCGCCGGTCTCGGTGTGGCTCTCCTCCCTGCACTCGCCCTGGCGGCCTCGCCGCTTCCCCCCGGGGTCACGGCACGCCTCACGGCGGGCGGAGACCACCGGATGATCGTCGCCGTCACGAGGCCGGGTGCCGACCACGTTCCCGCCGTGGGCGAGGCGCTCCGACTGCTTCGCGCGCATCCGGCGACCCTCGGCCGCCCGTCGCAGGCCTCAACCCAGCCTGTCGAAGGCTAGAAGATGTACTCCATCACGTCGGTGCCGAGGGTGCGCATGGCGTCGAGCACGGCGAGGCGGGCCGAGATGCTGCTGTCGTTGAAACGCATGGTGACGGCATAGGAGACGCCGGCGCGGGGGCCGGTGACGACTCCGGCCTCGCTGCGCACGCCGGAGTCGGTGCCGGTCTTGTTGAACAGGGTGATGTCGTGGTCGGCATCGAGGTGGGCGAGTGGGTCGAGGCCGAAGGCACCCCCCACCATGGAGAGGTCGCTGTTGAGGCCGAGCCAGCCCACGACGAGGCGGGAGGTGGCCTCGTCGACGATCTCGCCGCGCTCGAGGCGGCGGAACAGGCTGGCGAGCTCGCGCGCGGAGCCGACCGAGAGCTGGGGGGCGTCGTCGGGGCCGCGCTCGTCGCGCACGATGTCGAGGAGGAGGGTGCGTTTGAGGCCGAGCGACTCGGCGCGGGTGCGCACCGCCTCGAGCCCGATGCGGCGCAGGAGCACGTTCGTGGCGAGGTTGTCGCTGGTGGCGCCGATGAGCGCCGCGAGGTCGGCGATGGGGAGCGCCGGCACCTGCAGGTGGCGCCACAGCCCCGAATCGGCGACCGAGTCGTGCGGTGTGCGGTTGAGGATGCTGAGCGCCTCGGGCCCCGGAGCCGGCCGCGCCGATCGGGGCACGCCCGGGCGCCCCGTCGCATCCGAGTCTGCGGTGAAGTCGCTCCCGCCCCGTGACCCGTCGCGCGCCGAGATGCGGGCGGCGACCTCGATGAGGAGCAGCACCTTGCCGATGGAGGCGGTGGGCACGGACAGGTGGTCATCGACGGAGAACAGCACGGTGCCGTCGGCCAGGTCGATGGCGCAGGCGGTGACCTGCACCCCCGAGAGCGCGAGCTCGGTGAGGGAGGCGAAGCCCTTGCGGAAGACGATGCCATCGTCGACCGCATCCGACCGGCGGCCGTGCGGAGCCTGCTCCTCCCGCTCGGCCCGTGCCCGTCGGCGGATCGAATCCGGCATGCTCTGGCGCCCTCCCCTGCACCGCGCTCGCGCGCGGACTTTCTACCAGATGGTCACACGTTCAGCTGGGTCCAACCAGAGACGATCGTGTGAATCGACGTCGAAGGCCTCATAGAACTCGTCGATGTTGCGCACGATCTGGTTGCACCGGAACTCGTTCGGCGAGTGCGGGTCGATCGAGAGCAGACGGATGACCTCCTCGTCGCGCGACTTCTGCTGCCAGGCCTGCGCCCAGGAGAGGAAGAAGCGCCGCGCACCGGAGAGCCCGTCGATCTCGGGCGGCTCGACCTGCTGCCCGTTCTCGTCGCGGAGGCTGAGCAGGTAGGCCTTCCAGGCGATGCCGAGGCCGCCCAGGTCGCCGATGTTCTCACCGATGGTGAGGGCGCCGTTCACGTGGTGGTCGGGCACCTGCGCGGGCGCGAGGGCGTCGTACTGCGCGATGAGCGAGGAGGTGCGCTTCTCGAACGCCTCGCGGTCGGCCTCCGTCCACCAGTCGGTGAGCCGGCCGTCGCCGTCGAAGCGCGAGCCCTGGTCGTCGAAGCCGTGACCGATCTCGTGACCGATCACCGCGCCGATCGCCCCGTAGTTGGCAGCGGCATCACGGCTCTCGTCGAAGAACGGGAACTGGAGGATGGCGGCGGGGAAGACGATCTCGTTGAAGCCCGGGTTGTAGTAGGCGTTGATGGTCTGCGGGGTCATGAACCACTCGTCGCGGTCGAGCGGCTTGCCGATCTTGCCGAGCTCACGCTGGAACTCGAACTCGCTCGTGGCCCGCACGTTCGCGATGAGGTCGGTGGGGTCGACCGCGAGCCCGGAGTAGTCGCGCCAGCGCACCGGGAAACCGATCTTGGGGGTGAACTTGTCGAGCTTGTCGAGCGCCCGCTCGCGGGTGGCCGGGCTCATCCACTCCAGCGTCGAGATCGACTCGCGGTAGGCCTCGATGAGGTTGGCCACGAGCACGTCCATCGCCGCCTTCGCGGTGGGCGGGAAGTGCTTCTCGACGTAGATCTTTCCGACCGCCTCGCCCATCGCGCCCTCGACGAACGAGACCCCTCGCTTCCAGCGCGCCCGCATGCTCGGGGTGCCGGTGAGGGTGCGGGCGTAGAAGTCGAAGTTCTCCTCGACGAAGTCGCCGGAGAGGTAGGGGGCCCAGCCGTGCACGATCTTCCAGAGCAGCCAGTCTTTCCAGCTCTCGAGCGGCTGGGCGGTGAGGGCGGCGGTGACCCCCTCGACGAAGCCCGGCTCGCGCACCACGAGCTCGTCGAAGACGCCCTGGGGCGCACCCAGCGCGTCGCGCCAGAGCTCGAGCAGGCCGGCGCCGTCGACCACACCGGCGGTGCCGGCCAGGTCGACGAGCTCGGCCCAGCTGAGCAGGTTGTAGGTGGCCTGGGCGTCGCGGGTGCGCACGTTGTCCCAGTGGGTGGCCGCGATGGCGGTCTCGAGGTCGAACACGCGCTGGGCGCGGCGCGGGGCGTCGTCGAGGCCGGCCAGCTCGAACATGCGCTGGATGTGGCCGAGGTACGCCTCGCGCACCGAGGCGAACTTCTCGTCGCGGAAGTAGCTCTCGTCGGGCAGCGAGATGCCGCCCTGCTCGACGAAGACGAGGTAGCGCTCGGGGGCGCCGGGATCGTTGTCGACGAAGAGCCGGAACAGCCCCGAGACGCCCTGGCGCTCGAGCCGGCCGAGGGTGGTGACGAGGCTCGGCACGTCGTGCACGGCGTCGACCAGCGCCAGCTGGGGTGCGATCGGCGTGGCGCCGAGGGCGTCGATGCGCTCCTCGTCCATGAAGCTGGAGAAGAGGTCGCCGATCTTGCGGGCCTCGGTGCCCTCTGGCGCGGCCTGCGCCTCTTCGATGATCTCGCGCACGGCCTTCTCGGCCTCCTCGGCGAGCACGTAGAAGGAGCCGTAGCGGGCCTTGTCGTCGGGGATCTCGGTGCGGTCGATCCACGTCCCGTTGACGTGGCGGAAGAGGTCGTCTTGAGCGCGGACCGTGGGGTCGAGGGCGTCGATGTCGATTCCGGATGCAGTCACGCGACAACTCTACGCATGACGCGCATCCGGATGCCCGGGAGATTCCCGGCGGTGGAGAACGTCGACGAAGGGGCAGCCTGTGGAGAAGCCGGCCGACCCGATCGGGTCCGGTCGAGCCCCTCGCGTCAGGAGAGCAGTTTCGCCTTCGCGGCCCCGAACTCCTCGTCGGAGAGGATGCCGGCGTCTTTCAGCGCGGCGAGCTTCTGCAGCTCGGCGACCAGGTCGACGCCACCCCCGGCGGGAGCGGGGGCCGCGGCCGGAGCCGCCGGCTGCTGGGCCGCCACCGCTGCGGCGGCCGCGGCGTCGATCTGCTCCTGCTGCTGTTGGGCCTCCCAGGCCGCCTGCTGCTGCTGGTCTTGCGCCTTGGCCTGGGCGCGGCGCTGCATGCCGCCGCTCACGGCGGTGGCGGTTCCCGCCACGACGGCGGTGCGGGCGGCGAGGCCGAGGAGGCCGGGGCGCCCCATTCTGCGGAACATGGGCATGTCATGTCTCCTGTCGAGAGAGTCGAGTGGAAGGGGGAGGGGATGCGCGCGCCGCTACTCGGCGATCGCCGCCATGACCTCGTTGACGACCGGCGCGGGAATGCGCTCGCTCGACACCACCGTGCCCCCGTTGCCGGCGAGCCTCGAGGCCAGGTTCTTGGCCCAGAGCAGCTCGATGACGAGCAGGGCCGCCGAGGAGCCGGCGGGGATCTCGGCGGCGAGCTCCTCCACGTCGTCGAGGGAGGCGAGACCGGTGGCCTCCAGCACGAGGTCGCCGACGCCGATCTGCTCGCCGGCCTCGTCGAGCTCGAGCACGGTGAGGTCGCCCTCGGGCGACTTCGTCACGAAGAGCAGGTCGAGCAGTCGCACGGCACCGGCGTCGACGACCTCCTCGAACGCGGAGACGATCTCGGGCCCAGGACGCTCCCCCTCGAAGCCCACGAGGATGAGCTCGACCGGACCATAGGTGAATTCAGCCATCGTCGGCCTCTCGTCATCGGGGTCGGTGGCCGGCGTGCGGAGCAGCCCGTCGGCCCGACCTTCGGCACGTTACCAGCCCGGATGATCGCGCCACCAGCGATCTAGGCTGAACAGGTGCTGACCATCGACCGCGACATCCTCCGGCTCGCGGTTCCGGCACTCGGCGCGCTCGTGGCCGAGCCCCTCTTCCTCCTCACCGACACGGCTTTGGTGGGCCACCTCGGCGAGGTGCCGCTCGCCGGTCTCGGGGTGGCCAGCGCGGTGCTGCAGACGGTGGTGGGCCTCACCATCTTCCTCGCCTACGCCACCACCCCCGCCGTGGCGCGGCGGCTCGGAGCCGGAGACCGCCCCGGCGCCGTGAAGGCCGGCATCGACGGCATGTGGCTCGCCCTCGGCGTCGGCGTCGTGCTGGCCGCCGCGGGGTGGCCGCTGGCCCGCCCGGTCGTCGACCTGTTCGGTTCGACCGCCGCGGTGAGTGAGGCCGCGGTCACCTATCTCACCGTGTCGCTCCTCGGCCTGCCGGGCATGCTCGTCGTCATCGCTGCCACCGGCCTCCTCCGCGGCCTGCAAGACACGCGCACGCCGCTCGTCGTCGCGGTGGCGGGATTCGCGGCCAACGCCGGGCTCAACGCCCTCCTCATCTACGGTGTCGGCTGGGGCATCGCCGGCTCGGCGGCCGGCACCGTACTGGCCCAGTGGGGCATGGCCGCCGTCTACGTGATGATCGCCGTGCGCGCGGCGCGACGCGACGGGGTGCCGCTGCGCCCCGGGCGAGACGGCGTGGGAGGTGCCGCACTCTCGGGCGGCTGGTTGCTCCTGCGCACGGCGAGCCTGCGGGTCGCGATCCTCGCCGCCGTCACGGTGGCCGCCGGCCTCGGCGTCACCCAGCTCGCCGCCTTCCAGATCGCGATGACGATCTTCACGACCCTCGCGTTCATTCTCGACTCCCTCGCCATCGCCGGGCAGGCGATGATCGGGCACGGCCTCGGCGCCGCCGACGTCGACCGGGTGCACCTCGTCACCAGGCGGCTGGTGCGCTGGGGTGTGCTCAGCGGGGTCGCACTCGGTGCGGTGACCGCGGCCCTCGCCCCGTTCGCCGGACCGGTGTTCTCCCCGCTACCCGAGGTGCAGTCGGCGGTCACCGCCGCGCTCCTCACGATGGCCGTCGGCATCCCGCTGGCCGGCTTCGTCTTCGTGCTCGACGGGGTGCTCATCGGGGCCGGCGACGCCCGGTACCTCGCCTGGACGGGCGTGCTGAACCTCGCCGTCTTCGCACCGATGGTCGCCGTGCTCGTGGTCGCGCATCCGGAGGGCACGGCCGGCCTGGTGTGGCTGTGGCTCGCCTTCGGGCTCGGGTACATCGGCGCCCGCGCCGTCACACTCGGGCTGCGGGCGCGGGGGTCGCGGTGGATCGTGACCGGGGCGCCGGCGTGAGTCTCCGCCGGGCTCAGCCGACTCGGCGCTGAAGCGGCCGACGCCAGGCTCGCCCGCTCGGGTCAGACCTCGATGCGGTCACCCACCCGCGCGAGCAGCACCTCGCCGGTGAACACAGCGGATGCGCGGCTCACCGCCTCGTCGTCGCCCACCGTCTCGACGAGGTGCGTCAGCAGGAGCCGCTCGGCGCCGGCAGCAGCGGCGGTGCGGCCCGCGTCGTCGGGGGTGTGGTGCACGGGCGGGCCCGACGGAGCGACGTCGTAACCCGCCTCGACGACCATGAGGTGGGCGCCCTCGCCGAGCTCTTCGAGGGAGGTGCACGGTGCGCTGTCGCCCGAGTAGGTGAGGCGGCGGCCGGCGTGCACGGCGGCGATCCCGAAGGCGGGAACGCCGTGCTGCACCGGCCCCCACTCGAGCGTGAGGTCGCCGAGGTGGTGCTCGCCCCAGCCGCTCATGGTGACCGGGGTGAACACGCGCGGCAGCTCGTGCACGGCGTTCGGGCCGAGGAAGGCGACGAGCCGGTCGACGAGGCCGTCGGGTGCGATGAGGGGAATCGGATGCGCGGGGCGCAGCTCGGAGAAACGGAGCGCGTAGTAGGCGACCAGCAGGTCGGCCGAGTGGTCGGCGTGCCGGTGCGAGACGACGATCGCGTCGAGCTCGTCGAGCGCGATGTGGCGCTGCAGCTCGGCGAGCGTGCCGGTGCCGGCGTCGACCCAGACGTTCGTGGGGCGGGTCGCGCCGGCCTCGCCGGCTCCGCCGGCCCCGCGGGCCGCGCCGGCGTCACCGGTGCCACCGGCCTGCAGGAGGTATCCCGAACACGGGTTGCCGGGCCGCGGGTAGGGGGTGGCGGTGCCGAGCACGGTGACGATCACGACGTCGCCCCCCGCACGGTGTCCGTCGCGGGCGGCGGCGCCGCGGCAGCCGTCGGCGCAGTCGCGTCGCTCGGTGCGAGTGTCGCAGCACCGCCCGGCGGCGGCGCCGTCGTGGCGCCCTCGTGGAAGGTGCAGACGAAGACGCCTGAGGCGGCCGGCCGGCCGGCGAGCAGCTCGACCACGGCGGCGCCCGCGGCGCGCCCCTTCTCGGCGACGGGTTGACGCATCGTGGTGAGGTCGCGGTCGCCGAGGCCGTCGATGCGCACGCCGTCGAAACCCGTCACGCTGAGGTCGCGGGGCACCTCGAGTCCGAGGTCGCGGGCGGCCTGCAGCACGCCGACGGCCAGCAGGTCGCTCTGGGCGAGCACCGCGGTGGGCCGCTCGCCCTCCGGCCCCTCGAGCAGGGCGCGAGCGGCGAGCGCCCCTTCCTCGACGAGGTTGTGCCCGGCCGACCAGGCCGGCGCGTCGGGAAAGACGCGCAAGACCCCCTCGAGCCGGTCGGCGGCGACCGCCGTCGTCATGCCGCGGCGGCGCTCCGGCGTGAGCGGACCGGTCTCGCGGTGCTCGTCGGTGCCGAGGGTGATGATCGCGACCCGCCGGTGGCCCAGCTCGGCGAGGTGGCGTGCGAGGGTCTCCGCCGCATCCGCGTTGTCGAGTCCGATGTCGGTGACGCCGGCCGCGAAGCTCTGCGCGCCGCCCTCGATCGTGACCACGGGCACCCCCCGGGCCTGCAGGGCCGGGATCACCGAGCCGAACACCGGACTGCACCCCATGATCACCGCGGCGTCGACGGCCGCCTCGCGGATGCCGCCCTCCACCGCCCCCGACTCGGTCATGAGCAGCAGCCCGTTGCTGTCGGTGCCGAGACCCGTGGCGATGCCGTCGAGGGTGGAGACGTTCACCGGGTCGCGGAAGGCGTTGAGCAGGCTCTCGTCGAAGACGATGCCGACCACACCCGAGCGCCCCTGCCGCAACGACCTCGCCCGCGGGTCGGGCCCCGAGTAGCCGAGCTCGCGGGCGGCGGCCAGCACCCGGTCGCGGGTGGCGTCGGAGACCGGCCCGGCACCGCTGAAGGCGAGCGAGGCCGTCGACACCGAGACTCCCGCGCGGTCGGCGACCAGGGACAGCGTGACCCGTGGTTGCTCACTGCTCGACATGCTTGCTAGCCTAGTCGAATCGTTTCGATCGAATCGTTTCGACCTGCACGATCAGCCTTTCCGACGCAGAGCACCACCCCCTCAGGAGCACCATGACCGCGACCCTCACGCGCCCCCAGCTCACCGCCTGGCGCAACGCGATCTTCGTGGTCTTCGCGCTCTCGGGCATCTCGCTCGCCAGCTGGGTCGCCCGCCTGCCGACCGTGCGCGACAACCTCGGGCTCGACACCGCCCAGGTCGGCATCCTCATCTTCGCCATGTCGGCGGGATCGGTGATCGGCCTGGTCGCCGCACCGCCCATCATGCTGCGGCTCGGTGCCCGCGCGGGCATGGTGGCGTCGCTCTGCCTCGTGGCGCTGGGTTGCGTGCTCATCGGGCTGGGCGCATCCGTCTTCTTCACCGCCCCGGTGGTGGCCGTCGGGCTCGCCCTGTTCGGCTTCGGCAACGGCGCGGTCGACGTGATGATGAACGTCGAGGGTGCCGCCGCCGAGCGGGCCATCGGCAAGACCCTCATGCCCCTCATGCACGCGTTCTACAGCTTCGGCACGGTGGCCGGCGCGGGTCTCGGCGCGCTCGCGTCGCTGTTCGCGGTGCCCGTCGCGGTGCACCTCGCGGTGATCGCGGCGATCATCGTGGTGGCGGCGTTCGTCGCCATCCGCTTCGTGCCGCGCGGGGCCGAGGCGACGGAACCGGATGCCGACGGGTCGGCCGTCGCAGCGGCTCCGCGGGCGGGCTTCCGTGAGCGCCTGCTCGCCGGCCTGGTCGTGTGGAAAGACGTGCGGCTGCTCGCGATCGGCGTGATCATGCTCGGCATGGCCTTCGCCGAGGGGTCGGCGAACGACTGGCTGACGATCGCCGTCGTCGACGGCTACGACCAGTCGAACACCACCGGCGCCGTCGTCTTCGGCCTGTTCACCGTGTCAATGACGGCGGGGCGCGTGCTCGGCGGGCCCGTGCTCGACCGCTTCGGGCGGGTTCCCGTGCTGCGGGTGAGCGCGCTGCTCGGGGCGATCGGACTCGCCGTGTTCATCTTCGCGCCCACCCTCGCCCCGATGGCCACGTGGATCGGCTACGCCGGCACCGTGCTCTGGGCCCTCGGCTGCTCGCTCGGCTTCCCGGTCGGCATGTCGGCGGCCGCCGACAACGACGACCCACGCGTGTCGGCGGCGCGGGTGAGTGCCGTGGCGATCATCGGGTACGTGGCGTTCCTTGTGGGCCCGCCCGTCATCGGGCTGCTCGGTCACGAGTTCGGCATCCTCAACGGCCTCCTCCTCGTGCTCGCCCTCGTCGTGCTCGCCGGCCTCGCCTCCCCCGCCGCCCGCGAGCGCCACGCCCGCGGCGCCACGGCGCGCGCCTCCGCCTGAGGCGGGGCGCCCGCGGGGCGGCCCTGCGTGCCCGGCCGCCCCGCGCATCCGCTCACCTCCGCACCCGGCCGCCCCGCGCATCCGCTCGCCCGAACGACGGAGAAACCGCCCGTCTCGCCCGAACGACGGAGCCTCAGCCCTCCTGAGCGCCCACCCTCCGTCGTTCGGCGCTCGGGGGGCGGGCGCGAACGGCGTTACGCTCGTCGGGTGCGTCTCGTCATTGCCACCTGTTCCGTCGACTACGCGGGTCGCCTCAGCGCGCACCTGCCGCTGGCCAAGCGCCTGCTCATGCTGAAGAGCGACGGCAGCCTGCTGGTGCACTCCGACGGCGGCTCGTACAAGCCGCTCAACTGGATGAGCCCGCCCTGCACCGTCACCGTGCTCGAGCCCGACGACGACCAGGCGGATGCGGGAATCACCGAGCTCTGGAAGGTCACCCAAAAGAAGACCGACGACGTGCTGGTCGTGTCGCTGTACGAGGTCGAGCACGACTCCTCGCACGAGCTCGGCATCGACCCCGGACTCGTCAA
The DNA here is from genome assembly GCF_013113715.1 of Herbiconiux sp. SALV-R1. Taxonomy (GTDB): domain Bacteria; phylum Actinomycetota; class Actinomycetes; order Actinomycetales; family Microbacteriaceae; genus Herbiconiux. Next base: position 3,979,510 of record NZ_CP053344.1, on the reverse strand, counting down.
AGACGGCGTCGAGGCGCACCTGCAGAAGCTCCTCGCCGAGCAGATCGAGCTGCTCGGCGACGGCCACACCCTGGTGCGCCGGGAGTACATGACGGCTATCGGCCCGGTCGACATCCTCGCCCGCGACTCGGAGGGCGCCGCTGTCGCCGTCGAGATCAAGCGCCGCGGCGACATCGACGGCGTGGAGCAACTCACCCGCTACCTCGAGCTCATGAACCGCGACCCGCACCTCTCCCCCGTGCAGGGCGTCTTCGCCGCGCAGGAGATCAAGCCGCAGGCCCGCACCCTCGCCCACGACCGCGGCATCCGCACCCTCGTGCTCGACTACGACGCCATGCGCGGCCTCGACGACGCCGACTCCCGCCTGTTCTGACCCGCGCGCGATCGGCGCGCACCGTCCTCGACTGTCGGAGGCCCGCCGTAGAATACGAGCATGTCTCACCTCTTGCGTCGTGCGGTCTTCGCGTGGCTGATCGTGGCGGCTCTTCTGGCCCTACTCGAAGCGGTGCCGGCCGCCCCCGCTTCGGCGCTTCCCAGCGCCGTGGTGCGCGAGGTCACCGGCCTCGAACCAGATGCAGGTACAGCCGTCGTCGACTCCCGCACCGGGCGGCTGTACGCCGTGAACGAGCGCATCGATCAGGTGCAGGTGTTCGACCCCTCCGGCGTCGCGCCTCCGTCAGCCGTCCTGGCCAGAGGCGACGGGCCGCGCATCCTGCGCCTCGACAGCGCCCTGCGTCTCCTGGTGGTGCTCTACACCGAGACCGCGTCGCTCGCGGTGTTCGATCTCGCCGCCGACGATCGCGGAGCCGATGCCTCGCGGTATCGGGGCAGCGTGCACCTGCCGACCGGCTGCAAGCCCCGCGACGTCGCGCTCGCGCCGTCGGAGACCGCCTTCGTCGTGGGCGCCGGATGCGGGGCGTTCGTCGTCGCCGACCTCGCCTCGCTCGCCGTCACGACGGAGGTGCCGGGAACGGCGGCGGGTGCCGTGGCGGTCGACGCGACGAGGAACGAGCTGTGGACCGCCGAGTGGGCCGGCAGGGCACTCCGTGCCTTCGACCTCACCACGCTCGGGGAGACACGCTCGATCACCGGGCCGGTCGCGGCCGACGAGATCCTGCTCGATCTCGACGCCTTCCGCCTGTTCGTGCTGAGCGGGTACGACCTCGTCTCGGTGCAGGTTCGCGATTCGGTGGCGTTCGACCTGACCGGAGGGCAGGGCGAGACCGTCGACGCCGACATCGACTACCTGCACCACACGCTCTTCACCCTCTCACGCACCGGAACCCTCACCGGTTACGACCTGACTCGGCCGGGCCTGCCCGCCCGCAGCGGACGGCTCGACGGAATCGGGCGCTGTCGTTCGCTCGCCGTCGACGCTCAGCTCGAGACCGTCGACGTGCTGTGCCCGAGAGAGGGGGTGGTGCGGGTCGTAGGCTAGCGATCGGGTCGCGAACCGCTCCCGAGCCGCGCGCGCCGCTCGCGTCTCGCGGCCCGGATAGGGTGGGCGGGTGGCACGTCGCGCTCCCGCCTTTCCGAAGTCGTACTCGAACCGGCAGCTCCGCAAGGCGCTCGAGACCTTCAAGGCGCTGCCCAACCGCACCACGCTCGACGCCCTGCTCGGGGCGATGCGCACGGGCGGGCTTGTGGTCGACATCACCGGGACGACGGATGCTGCCGACCCGCAGCTGCGCACCCTGCTGTCGACAGACGGCGAGCCGGTGCTCCCGCTGTTCACCTCGATCGCCGAGCTGAGGCTCGCGGTGCCGGAGGAAACACGGGCCCAGGCGCAGGCGATGATCCTGCCCGCGCGCGAGGCGCTGGCACTGGTGGAGACCGCCGACTTCGTCGCCGTGCAGTTCGACCCGGGGAGCATCGCGCAGGTCATCAAGCGCGACTACGTCGTGGGCTGAGCGGTCTCGCCCCAGCGCATCCGCTGGTAGGCCTACGGTGCGCCCCGCGCATCCGCCGATCGACCTCCGGAGCGCCCCGCGCATCCGCCGCCGCCTGGGTCCACGGGTCGACCGCGATGACGGTCCGCGCATCCAGTGCCGCCGCCGCATCCGCCGCCGCGCATTTGCCGGCGCGCATCCGCCGCCACCTGCGTCCACGGGTCGACCAGGATGACGGTCCGCGCATCCGCTCCCGCCGCAGCCGCCGCCGCGCATCCGTTGTCGGCCTAGGGTGCGCCCCCGCGCATCCGCCCCGCCGCTACGCCACGAGCGCGAGCGTCAGCGTGGCGAGGGGCACCACGACCACCACCGCGATCACGCCGAGGCCCATGAACCGCGGCCAGGAGAGGGTGACGCCGAGTGCGGTGAGGCGCTGGTGCCAGAGCAGCGTCGCGAGCGAAGCCCACGGGGTGACGAGGGGGCCGAGATTGGTGCCGATGAGGAGCGCCATGATGCGCGCCGAGGAGTCGGCGTGCGGTTCGAGCACGAGGTAGGCGGGCAGGTTGTTGAGGGCGTTCGCGCTGAGGGCGCCCACCGCCGCGAGGTGCAGGAGGCTGAGCGGGTCGTCGCCCGAGCCGGTCACCTGGGCGAGCACCGATTCGAGTCCGCGCAGCTGGGCGGCCTCGACCAGCACGAACAGCCCGAGCGCGATGCCGAGCGCCTGCCACGGGATGAGCGACGGCCTGATCGCCGATCGTCGCCGCACGAGGAACATGCCGAGCAGCAGCACCGCGCCGGCCCCCGCCACGAGGGCGACCTCGATGCCCGACACCAGCATGGGCAGCAGCACCGCCACGACGACGGCGCTGAACACGAGCAGCACGCGGTCGTCGACGGGGGTGCGCTCGGGGAGCGAGAACGATCCGCGGAGGCTGCGGCGGTGCACGAGCGAGAGGATGGCCACCGTCGCCGCCACACCCACGAGCCCGGGCGCCCACGACACCGCGAGGAACGACGCCGGGCTCTCGCCGAGGCGGTCGGCGGCGAGCAGGTTGGTGAGGTTCGAGACCGGGAGGAAGAGCGACGCAGTGTTGGCGAGCCACACGGTCGCGAGGGCGAACGGCAGCGGTGGGATGCCGACGTGCTGCGCCAGCACCACCACCACCGGTGTCACCAGCACCGCCGTGGTGTCGAGCGAGAGGAACGCCGTGCTCACCACGGCGAGCGCGATGACGAGCGCCCAGAGCAGCCACACCCGCCCACGGCCCCACCCGGCGAGCCGCTCGGCGAGCGCCGTGAACACGCCGGCCTCGCTCGCGAGTTCGGCGACGATCGTGATGCCGATGACGAAGGCCAGCACCGGCGCCACTCGTTCGAGGAGCGCGACGAAGTCGTTCCAGGGCAGGAACCCGGTGGCGACGACGACGGCGGCGGCGAGGAGGAGGGCGACGGTGAGGATCGTTCCGATCCTGCGCCCTGCAGCGGCGAGCATGATCGGCGAGTCTATTCCGCTTCGGCCCCTCGCCGGTTACGGGCGGTGAGCGCCCCGCACCTAGGATGGCTCGGGTGACTCGACAGCATCCCACCAAACCCTGGTCGTGCATCCTGTTCGACCTCGACGGCACCATCACCGATTCCGCTCCCGGCATCATCGGCCGGCTGTCGCGCACGCTCGAAGCCCTCGGCCGCCCGGTGCCGCTGCCGGCCGAGCTCGTCGCCTTCGTCGGCCCGCCCATTCTCGATGGATTCCGCGACGTCGCCGACATGAACCCGCAGGAGGCCGCCGAGGCGCTGCAGGTGTACCGCGGTCTCGCGGCGACCGACGGTCCTCAGGGCGACGCCACCGTCTACCCCGGGATGCTCGGGCTGGTGAAGGCCATCCACGAAGCCGGTGTTCCGCTCGCGCTCGCGACCTCGAAGTCGGAGGTGCAGGCGACCCGTGTGCTCGAGCACCTGGGCATCGACGACTGCTTCGACGTCATCTGCGGCTCCTCCGAAGACGAGACCCGCAGCGCCAAGAAGGATGTGGTCGAGGAGGCACTGCGACGCCTGCGCGAGCAGGAGGTCGACCTCTCGAACCTCGTCATGGTGGGCGATCGTGAGCACGATGTCGAGGGCGCCGGACACCACGGGGTGCCCGTCATCATGGTCGAGTGGGGATACGGCTCGCCGGCCGAGGCCGTCGGCGCGATCGCCGTGGTGCACTCCGTCGAGCAATTGCGCGACAAGCTGCTCTGAGAGGGCCATACTCCGTTCATGGAGTGTGTCGCGACCACGAGCACAGCGACCAGGTGCGACCCACCGAGGCCTCATGTCTGAGCCCCGCCCGCGACATCCGATGGTGAGACGACTCGGTCGCCTCCTCGTCGCGGTGGTGGCAGTGGTGGTGCTACTCGTCGTGGGATTCGTGGTCTCGGCGAAGACGACGTTCGTCGCCGAGCTCGAACCGGTGCAAGAGGTCGCGGCCGATGCTGCGGTCGATGTGCGGTGGAGCTACGACGAAGTGGTGCTGACGCCGAGTGCGGGTGGGAGCACGGTCGGGCTGGTGTTCCTGCCGGGGGCGAAGGTCGATCCACTCGCCTATGCGTACAAGCTCGCGCCGCTGGTCGAGGGGGGGGTGACCGTCGTCATCCCGCGGCCGCTCCTGAACTTCGCGATCTTCGATCCGCGGCCGTTCGACGCGTTCACCTCGGTGGCGCCGGGTGTCGAGACCTGGTTCGTGGGCGGGCATTCCCTCGGCGGGGTGAAGGCCTGCCAGTATGCCGGTGGCGGCGAGGTGGCGGGCCTGGTGCTGTTCGGATCGTACTGCGCCGGCGACGCGTCGTCGCTCGCGGTGCCCGTGCTCTCGCTCTGGGGCTCGAACGACGGATTGAGCACCCCCGCCGACATCGAGGCGAGCCGCGCGCAGCTGCCCGCGAGCGCCGAGTTCGTCGAACTCCCGGGTGCCAGCCACGCGCAGTTCGGCGACTACGGCCTCCAACCCGGCGACGGCGACACCACCACGACCGACGCCGAGGTGCGTGCCGCCATCGCCGCCGCCCTGATTCCCTTCGTCACCGCGGGCGGCTGAGCCTGCCCGCCCGGCCAACCCGGCTGGCCCGGCCGTGGTGCTCCTCCGAGGCACCCGCACCGGGCGGTGGGCCACCCGCACGGTCAGCCGTGCTCACGCGCCGTCGCTGACGCAGCCACGCTCAGGCACCCCAGTCGCGCGCTGACGAGCCGGCCCCATCAGCCGCGCCCGATCAGCCGCGCTGACGCGTTGCCCGACGGGTGAACGCCACGGCGATCGCACCGCCCAGCAGGGCCAGGACGACGAACCCGGCACCCGGGAGAGCGTCGACTCCGGTGCTGGCCAACGTGCCGCTACCCCGCGAACCCGAACCCGAACCCGAGCCCGCACCGGCGCCCGCACCCGCGCCGATGGCTCCGCCAGCGGTGCCCGAGCCGCCGCCGGGCGTGGTCGTGCCCGACGTCGGGGTCGGCGTGGCCGTGGTGCTGGGACCGGGCGTGCCGGTCGTCGTCGGGGTGGGCGTGGGGGTCGGCGTGGGCGTCGGAACGACCGCCGGAACCACCTCGGCACTGAACGGCACCGTGATGGTGACGTTCTTGGCCTCGGGGTCACCGTTCATCACGCGGCCGACCACCGTGACGTCACCGATGACCGTTCCGGTCTTGGTCGGCGCGAAGCGCAGGTCGAAGGTCGCCGTCTTGTTCGCCGTCTTCGGGTCGAGGGTGAGACCCGCGTCGAAGGTCGACGCGGAGATGGTGATCGGGGCGAACACCGCCCCCTTGTCGTCGCGCACCGTGATGTCGCCCTTGGTGAAGCGGAGCGGATCGATGCCCGCCACCTCGATCTTCATGCGCAGGGTCGCCGGCGTGCCGAGCTTCACCTGCCCGAACGCGACGGTCGCCCCACCGGTGGGATTGGTGAGCGTGAACGTCGCCCGGTCGGTGGCCAGCGACTCGCCGCTGAACTTCAGGAGGAACGGAGCCGTCGCCGTGCCGGTCGCATTCACCAGCGTGAGCGTGATCGCCTGGTTCGACATCATCCCGGCAGCGGGCGCCGTGTAGCTCACCTGCACCGACCGCGACTGGCCGGGGTCGATCAGTTCGCCGGCCTTGAGCGTCGTCGAGACGAGGGCGAAGGGTGCCGTCAGCGCCGCGAGCGGCGCCGGGTCGATGCGCTCCGAATCGGATCCGTCATTGGTGAGCGTGATGGTGCGCGTGACCGTCGTGCCGGTCTTCTGTGGCCCGAAATCGGGTGACCCACCCGAGATCGACAGCGACACGGGGTCGAACGGCCCGGCCGTCGCGGGTGCCGCGACCCCCGCCAGGAGCGCGACCAGTGCCGCCGCACCGGCGGCGAGCATCATCGGGAGTCTTCTCCGCGGCGCGGTGGAAGACGGCACGGGGGACGACGGCATGAGGTTCTCGCTTTCGTGAGGGATGTCCGTCAAGCGTCGACGAGAGAGGCGCGACCCCGGTATGAGCAATCAGTACTCACCCACCAGGCCTCCCTACGATGAGCACATGGACGCCCTCTCACTCCTCCCGAGCGTGATCGTGTTCGGCACCGTGGGAGTGGCGGTGGTCTCGGCGGTCGTGCTGTTGCGCCGCCGCGCCCGCCGCTCCCCCGCTCCCGCGATCGGCCGCGCGCCCGCCCGCGAGAGCCTCGCCGACCTCTCCCGCCGCGCCGGCATCGCACTCGTGCGCATGGACGACGCGGTGCGCGCCGCCGAGCAGGAGCTCGAGTTCGCCCGCGCCGAGTTCGGCGACGCCGCGACCACCGCCTTCGCCGACGCCGTCGCCACCGCGAAGCGCCGTGCCTCGGAGGCCTTCGCCCTCCAGCAGCGCCTCGACGACTCCGTGCCCGACACCGAGCAGGAGCAACGCGACTGGAACAAGCGCATCCTCGCCCTCGGCGACACCGCCGTCGCCCTGGTCGACGAGCAGACCCGCGGTTTCGACGACCGCCGTCGCGCCGAGAGCTCGGCCGCCGAGTCGCTCCGCCTGCTCCGTGCCCGTCTCGCCGAGGCGCGGGAGGACGTTCCGGATGCGCGCCGCACCCTCGACCGCATCTCCGTCTCCTTTGACCGCGACGCGCTCGGTGGCCTGGGCGACGCCCCCGACCGCGCCGAGCAGCTCTTCGGCAGCGCCACGACCCGTCTCGACGAGGCGACCCGCCTGCTCGAGGGCGACCCGCTCGCCGCGGTGGCGGGCCGCGTGCGCACCGCGGGGCAGGAGCTCGCCGACGGCCGCGACCTCCTCGCCGACGTGCGCGGGCTACCCGCCGCGCTCGAACGCGCCGGCACCGCACGCGAGGCGGCCCTCGTCGCCGCGCGCGACCTCCTCGGCGAAGCCGCCAGGCTCCGCGACGAGGTCGACGACCAGTCGGCGGCGACCGCGATCAGCACCGCGCTCGCTCAGCTCACCGACACCGTCGGAGAGGTCGAGCGCAGGCGACCACCGCATCCGAACGCCGACCTCGACCTGCTCGCCGCGGCGAGCGCCCCCCTCGAGACAGCGGTGGCGACCGCGCGGAGCGCCCAGCGCCGGCTCGACGCCGCCCGCGAGGCCCTCGCCGGCGCCCTGCAGATCGCCGAGAGCCACCTCGACACGGCACGCCGTTCGATCGCCGCGAACCGCGGCCGGGTGGGGGCGGATGCGCGCACCCGGTTGGCCTCGGCCGAACGCGAACTCGGTCTCGCGCGCCTCGAAGCCGACCCCGTCGCCGCTCTCGACGGCGCGCGCCGCGCGGCCACCCTCGCCACCGACGCCGACGCCCTCGCCCACTACGACGCGCTCCACGGCTGAGCCGGCCAGGCCACAAAGCCCGGCCACCATGCCCGACCCCAGCCCACAAAGCCCGAGCCGGCCCCCTAAGTTCGAGCCCCCGAAGACCCGCCAAACCCCTTAAACCACGAATGCCGGTCACAAGACCGGCACCCGATGTCCGTGCGCGAGGGGGGACTTGAACCCCCACGCCCTTGCGGGCACTGGCACCTGAAGCCAGCGCGTCTGCCAATTCCGCCACTCGCGCGAACTAGGAGAGGTTAGCACGCCCGGGCGGCGCGAGCGAACCGGGGCCGTGAGAGGGGCTGAGAGTGCATTAACACCCAAGACAAGTAACATCGACGTAGCATTCACGCCTTTGACAGTGCGCCTCCTGCGCGCGGCAGCCACCGACACCGAGAATCCCACTGGACTGGTGGGCCGACGGAGACGCGGAAAGAAGATCGGGAGAGACGTGGGAATACTGGACAACTTCGAGAGGGGTCTCGAGCGCGCCGTGAACGGCGCCTTCGCGAAGACCTTCCGCTCGGGGCTCCAGCCGGTCGAGATCTCCTCCGCGCTGAAGCGCGAGCTCGACACCAAGGCGGCGGTGGTCTCGCGCGACCGCATCCTGGTGCCGAACAGCTTCCAGGTGCGGTTGTCCACGTCAGATCACCAGCGCATGACGGGCATCGGCCAGGCCCTGCTCGACGACCTCGACCAGATCGTGGTGCAGCACGCGGCGCAGCAGGGCTTCCAGTTCGCCGGCCCCGTGATGATCGAGCTGGTGCACGACGAGAAGCTCACGACAGGTGTCATCCAGATCGACTCGGCGAACCTGCAGGGCGAGGTGAGCTGGGTGCCCGTGCTCGATGTCGCAGGGGTGCGGCACCCCATCACGCGCTCGCGCACGGTCGTGGGGCGCGGCAGCGACGCCGACATCACCGTCGACGACACCGGCACTTCCCGCAAGCACGTCGAGATCGTGTGGGACGGCCAGAACGCCCAGGCCCGCGACCTCGGGTCCACGAACGGCTCCGAGCTGAACGGCCGACCTTTCCAGCGCGCCACCCTCGAGCCCGACTCCGTCATCCGCATCGGCCGAACCGACATCGTGTTCCGGGTGGTGCCGCAGACCTCCGTGCGCGGCGCCGGTGCCGGCCGGGGAGCCCAGGGCCGCCCGGCCCAGCCCGCCGAGGGTCGCGCCTCCCACGACGCCGGCCGCCCGCCGCTCGATCCCGGCGGATTCTGGCGGTAGGCGGCCCATGAGCGAACTCACCCTCCTCATCCTGCAGCTGGCGTTCCTGGCGCTGCTCTGGGTGTTCATCTTCATCGTGGTCTACGCGATGCGCTCCGACCTGTTCGGTCAGCGGGTGCGCAAGCTGAAGGATGCTCCTGCCGCGGCGGGCGCCGCCCCGAACGCCCCCGCACCGAACTCCGCCAATGCCGCCAACACGGCCGCAGCATCCGCCGCCGCAGCTGCAGCGGCTGCCCCCGCGGCCCCGCCCCCGCCCGCCCCGAAGGTGCCCACCTTCGTCCCCGTCGCCGGCACCGAGCTGAGCGGGCCGCCGCGCGCCACCACCACCAACGCGGGCCGCCTGGTCATCACCTCGGGCACCAAGTCGGGCAGCGAGATCGCTCTCGGCGCCGAGCCGCTCACCATCGGCCGCTCCTCCGACTCCAGCGTCGTCATCCGCGACGACTACACCTCCACCCACCACGCCCGGCTCATGATCTGGGGCGACGAGTGGGTCATCCAAGACCTCGATTCCACCAACGGCACCTTCCTCGACGGCGTGCGGGTCACCGCGCCCGTGCACGTGCCCCTGAACACGCCGATCCGCATCGGTGCGACGAGCTTCGAGCTCCGGCGGTAGCCCGTGGCCATCGTGACCGTGAGCGCGGCCGTGTCCCACGTGGGCAAGATCCGCTCGAACAATCAAGACTCCGGTTTCGCCGGCGAGACCCTGTTCGCCGTCGCCGACGGCATGGGCGGGCACGCCGGCGGCGACGTCGCGAGCGCCCTCGCGCTCAAGCGTCTGGCCGAGATCGACGGGGAGTACAGCTCGGCGGTCGACGCCGAGTTCGCGCTGCAGGAGGCGATCGTCGCAGCCAACGCGGTGCTCACCGAGACCGTGTACGAGCATCCGGAGCTCACCGGCATGGGCACCACGCTCTCGGCCCTCGTGCGCGTGGGCCACAGCGTCGCCCTGGCCCACATCGGCGACTCCCGCGTCTACCGCCTGCGCGACGACACGCTCACCCAGATCACGGTCGACCACACCTTCGTGCAGCGGCTCGTCGACTCCGGGCGCATCACGCCCGAGGAGGCGAAGACACACCCCCGGCGCTCCGTGCTCATGCGGGTGCTCGGCGACGTCGACGCGGCGCCCGAGGTCGACCTGCAGGTGATGGACACGCGCCCCGGCGACCGCTGGATGCTGTGCTCCGACGGGCTCTCGGGCGTCGTGGAGCACGACGAGATCGAGTCGATCCTCAAAGACTCCATCGCCCCGGCAGATGCGGCGGATGCGCTGGTGAAGTCGAGCCTCGACCACGGCGCCCCCGACAACGTCACCGTCGTGGTGGTCGACGTGCACCAGTCGCTCGACACCCCCGAGGTGGAGCCGGTGCTGGTGGGCTCGGCGGCGCGACCGATCGCGTTCGAACAGTCGTCGGGCCGACGCACCTCGCGCATCCCGGGCCTGCGTCTGCACCCGAGGGGCCCCGCCTCCACCGAGCCGAGCCACTTCGAGCCGGGCTCCGAGGACTACCTCGACGAGCTCATCGAGGAAGACCGCCGGCGCAGCCGCCGCCGCAAGATCACCTGGCTGATCGCCGCGCTGCTCGCGGTCGCGCTCGTAGCCCTCGGCCTCTACGCGGGCTACCGCTGGACCCAGACCCGCTACTACGTGGGCGAGTCGAACGGCAACGTCGCGATCTATCAGGGCGTGCAGCAGGGGGTCGGCCCCATCCAGCTCTCGCACGTGTTCCAGGAGACCGACATCCCGACGGATGCTCTCCCCGGTTACACGCAACGCCAGGTCGAGAACACCATCAGCGCCGACTCGGTCACCGCGGCGCTCGACATCGTGAAGCGTCTGAGCGACTCCGCGGCCGAGGGTGCCGAGGGCGGATCGGGTGACGGCGGCTCGACCGACGGCAGCACGTCGACGCCGACGCCCACACCGACACCGTCACCCGGCGGGAGTCCCGCACCGTGACGAACCCCACAGCTCCCGTGGGAACCGCACCCACGGCCCCCGCCGCACCTCCCACGAAAGGTGTGCGGCGCATCCGTGTGCCGCAGAAGCTGCGCAACCTCGAACTGTTCCTGCTCGTCTTCGTCTGCGCGGTGAACGCCTTCGCCGTCGTGCTGGTGCAGTTCGGCGCGCTGGGGGCCGCCGACGGCACCGTGGTGACGCTGGGCACCGGGCTGTCGGTGCTCGTGTTCGGCCTGCACATCGCGCTGCGCTTCGTGGCGACGAACGCCGATCCGTTCATCCTGCCGATCGCGACGCTGCTGAACGGCGTCGGCATCGCGATGATCTACCGCATCGACATCGCCGAGAACCTCACCGGCTGGGAGAGCACCGCCGTGCGCCAAGTGGTGTGGAGCGGCATCGCGATCGTGCTGGCACTGGTCGTCATCGTCGTCATCCGCAACCACCGGGTGCTGCAGCGCTACACCTATCTCGCCATGCTCGTGGCGGCGGTGCTCCTGCTGCTCCCGATGCTGCCGGTGATCGGCCAGGAGATCTACGGGGCGCGGGTGTGGATCCACATCGGCGAGTTCTCGTTCCAGCCCGGTGAGGTGGCGAAGATCGCCCTCGCCGTGTTCTTCGCGGGCTACCTCGTCTCGCGCCGGGACAGCCTGTCGATGGTGGGCACGAAGGTGCTCGGCATGCGCTTCCCGCGCGCCCGTGACCTCGGGCCCATCCTCGTGCTCTGGGCGCTGTCGATGGCGATCATCATCTTCCAGCGCGACCTCGGCACCGCCCTGCTCTACTTCGGCCTGTTCGTCGTGATGATCTACGTCGCCACCGGGCGCGCCAGCTGGGTGGTGCTCGGCGTGGGGCTGTTCCTCGTCGGCGCCGTCGTGGCGGGCCAGGTGCTGGTGTACGTCAACGACAGGTTCACCAACTGGCTCGACGCCTTCAACCCCGCCATCTACGACGAGGTGGGCGGCAGCTACCAGCTGGTGCAGGGGCTGTTCGGCCTTGCCAACGGTGGCCTCATCGGCACCGGCCTCGGCCGCGGTCGCCCCGACATCACGCCGCTCGCGCAGAGCGACTACATCGTGGCCTCGCTCGGCGAGGAGCTCGGGCTCGCGGGCCTGTTCGCGATCTTCGCGCTGCTGCTGCTGTTCGTTTCGCGCGGGTTCCGCATCAGCTTCGCCGGGCAGGACGACTTCGGGCGGCTGCTCGGGGTGGGCCTGTCGTTCACGGTGGCCCTGCAGTGCTTCATCGTCATCGGCGGCGTCACCCGGGTCATCCCGCTCACCGGTCTCACGACGCCGTTCATGGCGGCGGGAGGTTCCTCGCTCGTGGCGAACTGGATCATCGTCGGACTGCTGCTGCGCCTGTCGGACACAGTGCGCAATCAGCCGAGGCTGGTGATCTAGAACCGTGACCCGTGAACTCAAACGCGTGAGCGTGGTCGTCTTCCTCATGTTCGCGACCCTGTTCGTGTCGACGACGATCATCCAGTTCTTCCAGGCCGACAACCTCTCGAGCGACGCCAGGAACGCCCGCACCATCTACGCCAGCTACGACACCGAGCGCGGCCCCATCCTCGTCGACGGGCAGCCGATCGCCGTCTCGGTGCCCACGAACGACGAGTTCAAGTACCAGCGCACCTACACCAACGGCCCGCTCTACAGCGCCGTCACGGGCTATTACACGCTGGGGCAGGGCTCGAGCCAGATCGAGCAGGCGCTGAACGACTACCTCTCGGGCACCAGCGACTCGCAGTTCCTCGACTACCTCAACCGGTTGGTCACCGGGCAGAACCCGCAGGGCGCCTCGGTCGAGCTCACCATCGACCCCGTCATCCAGCAGGCCGCCTACGACGCCCTCGGCGACAAGCAGGGCGCGGTCGTCGCGATCGAGCCGTCGACCGGGCGCATCCTGGCCATGGTGTCCAAGCCCGACTACGACCCCAACGCCCTCGCGGTGCACGACAGCCAGCAGGTGCTCGACACCTACGACCAGCTGCTCGCCGCCCCGGGCGACCCGCTCATCAACAAGACCATCAACGACCTGAACCCGCCCGGCTCGACCTTCAAGATCGTCACCACCTCGGCTGCCGTGCAGAACGCCGGCCTCGACGTGAACCACACCGAGCCCAACCCGGCGCGGCTGCAGCTGCCCGGTTCGAGCTCGACCATCTCGAACGCCGGCGGGGGCACCTGCGGAGGGGGCGACACGGTCACCATCCAGACGGCCTTCGTGCTCTCCTGCAACATCCCGATGGCCGAGCTCGGCATGGAGATGGGCGAGACGGCGCTCGGCGACATGGCGAAGGCCTTCGGCTTCGGCTCGGAGCTGTCGGTGCCGATGGATGTCTCGACCAGCGTGTTCCCGCGGGGTCTCGACGACGCTCAGCTCGCGCTGGCCTCGTTCGGTCAGGGCAGCGACGTCGCGACGCCCATCCAGGTGGCGATGCTCTCGGCAGCGGTGGCGAACGGAGGAAAGCTGATGACACCGACTCTCGTCGACGAGATCAGGGCACCTGATCTCAGTCTTCTGCAGGGCTTCGAGGCGAAGGAGTTCGGCACCCCGCTGACTTCGGTAACAGCTTCGACACTTTCCGAGCTGATGGTCGAGGCCGTCGAGAGCGGCGCGGCGACTAATGCAAGAATAGACGGGGTCAGTGTGGCCGGTAAGACCGGGACCGCGGAGAACGGGGAGGGCGATCCCTACACTCTGTGGTTCACCGGCTTCGCTCCTGCAGACAATCCTCGGATCGCCGTCGCAGTCGTCGTCGAAGACGGCGGCGGGATGGGCCAGGACGGTACGGGAAACGAACTAGCCGCACCGATCGCGAAACGAGTACTAGAGGCGGGCTTGAGTAAATGAGACCCACAGCAGGGGTGACCTTCGGGGGCCGGTACGAGCTGTCCAATCGCATCGCGATCGGAGGCATGGGCGAGGTCTGGCAGGCCACCGATCTCGTGATCGGGCGCACCGTCGCCATCAAGATCCTGAAAGACGAGTACCTGGGCGACCCGGGCTTCCTCGAGCGCTTCCGCGCCGAGGCCCGTCACGCCGCTCTCGTCAACCACGAGGGCATCGCCAACGTCTTCGACTACGGCGAGGAGGAGGGCAGCGCCTACCTCGTCATGGAGCTCGTTCCGGGCGAAGCGCTCTCGACCATCCTCGAGCGCGAGCATGTGCTCTCCACCGACCGTGTGCTCGACATCATCGCCCAGACCGCACTCGCCCTGCAGGCGGCTCACGCGGCCGGTCTCGTGCACCGCGACATCAAGCCGGGCAACCTGCTCATCACGCCCGACGGGCGGGTGAAGATCACCGACTTCGGCATCGCCCGCATCGCCGACCAGGTTCCGCTCACCGCGACCGGTCAGGTGATGGGCACCGTGCAGTACCTCTCGCCCGAGCAGGCGAGCGGTCAGCCGGCGTCGCCCACGACCGACATCTACTCGCTCGGCATCGTCGCGTACGAGTGTCTCGCCGGCAAGCGCCCGTTCACCGGCGAGTCGCAGGTGGCCATCGCGATGGCGCAGATCAACGAGACCCCGCCCGACCTCCCCACCACGGTGGCGGCACCGGTGCGCAACCTCGTGCTCTCCTGCATCGCGAAGAAGCCCGACGAGCGCCCCTCCTCCACCAGCGCGCTGGCCCGCGCGGCCATGGCGCTGCGCCGGGGCGACATCGCCTCGGCGGCGGCCGCGGTGCCCGCCGTGCTCGGCAACGAGCCGCTTCCGCCCACCGTCGCCACCACGGTGATGCCCTCTCCCGGCAGCACCCAGGCGACGACCGTGCTCGCGCAGCCCCCCGCATCCGCCGCCGTTCCGCCCGGTGCGGGCGTGCCCCCTGCCGCGGCTGCCGCCGAGGCGGAGGAGCCGAAGAAGCGCAGCCCGTGGACGTGGCCGCTCATCGTGCTCATCATCATTCTGGCGCTGGTGCTCGTCGGCACCATCGTCGCGCTGGTGTTCCAGGGCAACGGCAGCGGCGCCCCCGCCACGACCCCCGCCAGCACGGTGTCGAACACCCCGAGCAACACGCCGACGTCGACCTCCCCCACTCCGACCCCGAGCCCCACCACGGTCGCCGTGAGCGAGGCGGAGCTCAAGGGCAAGTCGTTCGACGAGGCCGCCGGCATCCTCGAGGGCATGGGCCTCAGCGCCGCGCGCGTCGACGGCAACCCGGCACCCGCCGCCGACCAGGTCGACATCGTCTACCAGGCCACACCGGTGGGCAACGTGAAGATCGGCACGACCGTGTCGCTCACGGTCTACACCGATGTGATCGTTCCGGATGCGCCCACCACCTCGCCCACCGCGGGCACGGGCGTCTCGGGCGACACGGTTCCGGTGAACGGCGTGTTCACGGTGAACTGGGTCTCGTACAGCTGCCCCTCCGGCACCACCCTCTCCGGGTACGCCGTCGAGGCGACCGGCGCGACAGTCACCACTCAGCCCTCCGGCACGACCGCGCAGGCGTCGCTCACCGCGACCGGCGAGGCGGGCTCGACCATCGAGGTGAAGTACAGCGCGAGCTGCTCCGGCTCGGCCTCGGGCCTCTCGCCCGCGCTCGTGTTGACCATCGAGAACAGCCAGCCCACCAACCCCGGCAACGGAAACGGGAATGGCAACGGCAACGGCAACGGCAACGGCGGCGAGAACGGCCAGTGACCGACGACACCCGACTCCTCGCGGGGAGGTACCGGCTCGGTGAGCTGATCGGCCGCGGCGGCATGTCGAACGTCTACTCGGGGCGCGACGAGCGGCTCGGGCGGCAGGTCGCGATCAAGCTGCTGAAGTCGTCGCTCGCCGGCGACCCGGTGTTCCGCACCCGCTTCCGCCAGGAGGCGCAGGCGGCCTCGCGCATGGCGCACCCCACCATCGTGCGGGTGTTCGACGCCGGCGAGGAGCGGGTGGCCGAGGCCGGCGGCTTCGAGGGCATCGTCCCCTTCATCGTGATGGAGTTCGTCGAGGGCAAGCTGCTCAAAGACATCATCAAGGAGGGCCCGGTCGACTCGGCCGAGGCCATCCGCATCACCGAGGGCATCCTCACCGCACTGGAGTACTCGCACCGTGCGGGGGTCGTGCACCGCGACATCAAGCCGGGCAACGTGATGGTCACCCACGGCGGCCAGGTGAAGGTGATGGACTTCGGCATCGCCCGCGCCATCTCCGACTCCTCCGCCACCGTCGCACAGACCACCGCCATCCTCGGCACCGCCCAGTACTTCTCGCCCGAGCAGGCGCGCGGCGAGTCGGTCGATGCGCGCACCGACCTCTACTCCACCGGTGTCGTGCTGTTCGAGATGCTCACCGGCGAGCCGCCCTTCAAGGGTGAGACGCCGGTCGCCGTCGCCTACCAGCACGTCTCCGAGATGCCCGTCGCACCATCGAGCATCAATCCCTTCGTGTCGCCCGCGATCGACCAGGTGGTGCTCCATGCGCTCGCCAAAGACCGGTTCGCCCGGTTCCAGAGCGCCGTCGAGTTCAAGGCAGACCTCGAGGTCGCCGGGGCCGGCAAGATCCCCTCGAAGCGGCTGCCCGCCGAAGACTTCCAGTCGTCGCTGTTCGGCGCGCCCCCGAGCCTCACCCAGGGCAACGAGTCGGCGCTCACCCAGCTCGCCGGCGACGACGAGTACTCGGTGCGCACGCAGTCGCGGCCGCCCGTGGTGTGGATCTGGGCGGGAATCGCCTCGGTCGCCGTCATCCTGGTCGCCATCGTGTTCTGGGTGCTCACCCTGCAGCCGACCGACGCCATGCCGTCGACGTCGAGGGAGGTGCCGAACGTCAGTGGCCAGAGCTTCGAGGCGGCCGACGCCACTCTGCAGCAGCTCGACCTGGTGACGCAGCGCTTCGACGTCAACAGCGACACCGTTCCGGCCGGGCAGGTGGTGGAGACCGATCCGGCCTCGGGCACCATCGTGAGTCCGGGCACGGTCATCGAGGTGCGCGTCTCGCTCGGCAAGCAGGCGGTCGCCGTGCCCGATGTGCGGGGCACGGCCGCCACCGACGCCGCCTCGACCCTGTCAGGGGCGGGCTTCGTGGTGGGCCAGACCATCAAGGAGAACTCGCCCGACGTGCCGGCCGACGTGGTCATCCGCACCGATCCCGAGGCGGGCAGCGACTCGTTCTCGGGCGACACGATCGACCTCGTGGTCTCCACGGGCCTCGTCACCGTGCCCGACCTCACCGGTCTCGGCATCAACGATGCGGATGCTCGGCTCACCGCCGACGGCATCCCCGTCACCCGGCAACCCGTCACCGGCTGTCAGCCGAACGAGCTCAACACGGTGCGCAGTCAGTCGGCGATGGGCGACCTGGCGCAGAAGTCGCCCGTGACGATCACCTTCTGCGCGAGCTGATTCCACAGCCTGCGTAAAGTCTGTGGATAACTCGTCTGCCGACGGTGGGTCTCAGACGGCGCGCAGCAGCGGGTTGAGCGACGCGGCGCGCTCCGGCGCCTCCTCGAGCCCGGCGGTGGCCAGCCAGTTGCCGAGCATGCGGTAGCCGCCCTCGGTGAGCACCGACTCCGGGTGGAACTGCACGCCGTACACCGGAGCGCTCACGTGCCGCAGACCCATGATGACGCCGCCGTCGGTGCGGGACGTGACGACCAGCGAGTCGGGAACAGTACCGTCGACCACAGCGAGCGAGTGATAGCGGGTCGCGGTGAACCCGTCGGGAACGCCGTCGTAGAAGGCGCTGTCATCGTGTCTGATCACCGAGGTCTTGCCGTGCATCAGCTCCTCGGCGTTGGTCACCGTCGCTCCGAGCGCTTCGGCGATCGCCTGGTGACCGAGGCACACGCCGAGCAGCGGCTTCTCGGCCTCGAGCGCGGCGAGTACGACGGGAATCGACACCCCCGCCTCGGAGGGCTTGCCCGGGCCGGGCGACACGAGCACCGCGTCATAGGCACCGATCGTCTCGGCCGCGTCGACGGCCTCGAAGGAGTCGTTGCGCACCACGTCGGTCTCGGCGCCGAGCTGCTGCAGGTAGCCGTTCAGCGTGTAGACGAAGCTGTCGTAGTTGTCGATGACGAGAACGCGGGTCATTGCTCCACCGTGACATCCTGCGAGGGCGCCGTCAACTCGTCGATCCAGGGGAAGACCCAGAACGCCAGGGCTGCGAGCACGGCCGCCACGAGCACGACGACGATGAGGATGCGCAACCACAGGGGGCCGGGAAGGAGACGCCAGAGCGCTGCATACATGGGTGTCAGGCTCCTACGAGTCCGGAGAGGGCGGCGGGTGCGCCGGCCGAGCGGGGAGTCCAGTCGGTGAGCACGCCGTAGGCGATGATGCGCTCGGAGGCGATGTAGAGCGGGTTGCAGCTCGTGAGCGTGATGATGCGGTCGGTGGGCGTGGCGCCCTCCACCTGGGGCACCGGGTCGATGACCCCGACGCCGTAGGGCGTGACGTACTCGAGTCCGCGGAAGGTGTACGTGTACCAGCCGTCCTGCGTCTCGATGTAGATCTTGTCGCCGACCGTGAGCTCGTTGATCTTGAGGAACGGGCTGCCCCAGCCGTCGCGGTGCGCGGCGATGGCGAAGTTGCCCACCTCGCCCGGCATCTGAGTGGTGGAGTAGTGCCCCGCGCCGCCCTTGTTGAGCACAGACTTGGGGTCGACCCCCTGCGCGATGGTCTTCTTGAAGTCGGAGCCGAACCGCGGCACGTACATCACCGCGAAGTCTTCGGTGTCGGCGGGAGCCTCGAGCCCGGTAGCGGGTGGCTCGCCGTAGGCGAAGGCTGTCGTGGCGGTGGGGTCGGTGGCCGGGGCGGAGGCTTGAGGCGCTGGGGTGGCACCACCGTCGCCCTGCTCTGCCCAGGTCTCGGAGAGGGTGCCTGCGTCGGAGGACTGCTGGTTGCTCAGCAGGATGCCGTTCAGCGAGAACTGCCAGCCGAGGAAGAGGAGCACCAGCACGCCGGCCGTGATGAGGAGCTCGCCCGCGATTCCGACAATGCGGTTGGCGAGGCTGCGTTTGCGGCGGCGGGGACGTCGGAGCGGGGGTTCGTCATCGACGGAGATGGCGGGCCGCTCTTCGGTCATGACTGCAATCCTAAGAGGTGCTGGCTGTGCGACCGCCTCGAACTCCCCAGCTCTCCACACCGTGTGGACGAGCCTGTGGAGAACCGGTGGAGAACCGTGTGGGAAAGCCCGTTAGAATCGTCGGCATGGCTCGAGACAAAGCATCCACCAAGGACGTCGCCCGCCGCAACCGTGAGGTTCAGCGCACGAGCGACGACTCCTCGGCGCAGAATCCGAACCCGGTCTGGTTCAAGCCCGTCATGTTCGGGTTCATGATCGTCGGTCTGCTCTGGATCATCGTCTTCTACGTGAGCCAGGGCCTGTTCCCCATCCCCGACCTCGGCAGCTGGAACATCCTGATCGGCTTCGGCATCGCCTTCATCGGCTTCATCATGACGACCCGGTGGCGATAATTACACGGGTGTGATTATCCCCAGTGTGGAAAGTTCTGTGGATAAGTACCGGCCTGTGGATAACCCGGTGCAGAACTAGAGCAGCACCCGTACCGCGGTGATGGCCACGAGAGCCACCGCGACCGCCGAAACCAGCAGCACCTGCACGGTCTTGAGCCGCCGTGGCCGGGTGCGCACGTACACGAGGGCGACCAGCGCGCCGGCGACGAGGCCGCCCACGTGGGCCTGCCACGAGATGCCCGGCACGAAGAAGCCGTAGGCGAGGTTGAGCGCCACCAGCACGAGCAGCTGCACGCTGTTGCCGCCGAGGTGCCGGTTGATGATGAAGTACGCGCCCATCAGGCCGAAGATGGCACCGGATGCGCCCACCACCGGCTGCAGCGGGTTCGTCAGCAGCGTGACGGCCACCGAACCGCCGAAACCCGAGATGAGGTAGAGCGCGAGGTAGCGCCCCCGCCCGAGCAGGCGCTCGAGTGCGCTGCCGAAGACGAACAGCGTGAACATGTTGAACAGCAGGTGCAGGATCGACCCGTGCACGAACACGGCGGTCAGCATGCGCCACGGCTCGAACGAGATACCCGACGCCGGCATGACGTAGGCACCGGCGAACTGCAGCGCGCCCGTCACACCGGGGATGAGCTGCAGCAGGAACACCACGACGCACACCGCGATGATGGCGTAGGTGACGACGGGTGCCCCGCTGCCGGTGAGGTTCTGGAGGATCGCCGGGCGACCGCGCTTCACCCGCGGGGCCTGCTGGCGGTCACGGGCCGCGCACTCCACGCAGTGCACTCCCACGGCCGCCTGCACCTGACACTCCGGGCACACCGTGCGCGCGCAGCGCTGGCAGAGCACGTAGCTCTGGCGACCGGGATGCCGGTAGCAGTAGTTGTCTGACGACGCCGGGGCGCTGGTCATCGGAGGTGTGCTTCGACCCGTCGAGGGTGGGGAGTGCTCAGACCGCCTCGATGGTGACGTTCTCGAGCACGACCTCGTCGAGCGGGCGGTCGTAGGCGTCGGTGGCGACACCTGCGAGCTTGTCGACGATGCGCTTCGAGGCGTCGTCGGCGACGGCGCCGAAGATGGTGTGCTTGCCCTGCAGCCAGGTGGTGGGGCCGACGGTGATGAAGAACTGCGAGCCGTTGGTGCCCTTGCCGCCCTGGAGGCCTGCGTTCGCCATGGCGAGGATGTAGGGCTCGGTGAAGTCGAGCTCGGGGTTGATCTCGTCATCGAAGCGGAAGCCGGGGCCGCCGGTGCCGTTGCCCAGCGGGTCGCCGCCCTGGATCATGAAGCCGGGGATGATGCGGTGGAACACGATGCCCTCGTACAGCGGTGCCGTGGTGGGCTGACCGGTCTTCGGGTCTGTCCACTCCAGCTCACCCGTGGCGAGGCCGACGAAGTTCTTCACCGTCTTGGGCGCGTGGTGGCCGTAGAGGTTGACGACGATCGGTCCGTGGTTGGTGTTGAGCGTGGCGACATGGGTGTGAACGGGCATGTCGTCATTCTCGCACACGGGCCATCGCATCCAGTGAAGGCCCAGGTGTTGCTGAGGGTCTGATCAGTGACCGAGCTTCTACGGTCGGGCGATGCGTGCCAAGATGAAGACATCCGTGCTCTCGCCGATGGAGGTTTCTCATGAGTCTTTCCCGCAAGCGTCGCAAAGCGCTCAAGCGTCTGAAGGGAACGGCAGAAGAGTTGTGGGTCGACCAGCAGGCGGTCATCGACCGGGCCAACGCCATCCTGCGTGAGGCCGGCAAGCAGGCGAGCTTCCTCGCCGACGAAGAGGTGAAGCCGCGCGTGAAGTCGGCTGTCGACTCCGTCGCTCCCACGATCAGCCGTAAGGCGGCCGAGGTGAAGGTGGCCGGCGAGGCCGTCAAGCGCCAGTTCGCCACGGATGTGCTGCCCGCCCTGGCCGGCACGGTCGCCTCCGCGGCGTCGGTGCTGCAGTCGTCGAAGAACCCCGAGCTGTTGAAGCAGGCGGGCAAGAAGGCGGCCAAGGCGTCGAAGGCCCTGCAGAAGCAGGTTCCGAGTTCTGGCGGTTCGAAGGCCGGCGTGGTCGTGATCGTGAGCCTCGGCGTGGTCACCGCGCTCGGCATCGGTTACGCCCTCTGGCAGACCTTCCGCGCCGACGACGAACTCTGGATCGCCGACGAAGACCCCGAACCCGAGACCAACCCCGAAAGCTGATACCAGCTTTCCCCACGAAGAAGCCCCCGGCACAATACCGGGGGCTTCTTCGTGTTCTCAGCCATTAACGACGAAGAGGACGCGTGTACGCATCCTCTTCCATCAATTCGTGGAGCCTGGGAGAATCGAACTCCCGACATCCTGCTTGCAAAGCAGGCGCTCTACCAACTGAGCTAAGGCCCCCCATCAAACCATGGTTCGAGGGAGATTTCTTGTGGATCTCTCGTGGGGCTACAAGGACTTGAACCTTGGACCTCTTCGTTATCAGCGAAGCGCTCTAACCGCCTGAGCTATAGCCCCGTTTTTTGACCAGAGACGAGACTACCCTACGGAGGCCCCGATCTCCCAATCGGCTTACTTGTTGGTGAACCCGAGCATCACTCCACCGGTGATGCGCACCGCGAGGTTGTAGAGCGCGGCGGCGATCGCGCCGAGCGCCGTGATGACGATGACGTTCAGAAGCGCCACCACGATCGAGAAGCCCATCACCTGCGGCAGCGAGGCGAAGTCGAACAGGTCGAAGTTGCCGGCGCCCGCGATGTCTTGCAGGAGGGTGTTGACGGAGTCGAACACACCGGTCTGGTTGAGCACCGACCAGACCAGGAAGCTGGCGACCACGGTGACGATGCCGAGGATGATGGCGAGGAGGAAGGAGATCTTCAGCACCGACCAGAAGTCGATGTAGACCAGCTTCAGCCGAACCTGCTTGGTGGTGGCGACTCTTGCCGTCTTCTTCGCGAATTTGTCGCCAAGATTACTCATCCGTCGTTACGTCCTCTCCAGGGGCAGACTCTGCCCCTGTGCTCTCTTCGAGCTCCGATTCAAGGTTTCGTTCGGTGTTCTTCGCCACCGCGATGATGCGGTCGTCGTCCGCGAAGCGGGCGAAGACCACGCCCATCGTGTCGCGTCCCTTAGCCGGTACTTCGGCCACGGCAGAGCGTACCACCTTGCCGCTGGCAAGAACCACAAGGACCTCGTCGTCCTCACCGACGATGAGGGAGCCGATGAGGTCGCCCCTCGCCTCGGCGAGTTTGGCCACCTTGATGCCGAGGCCGCCTCGGCCCTGCACGCGGTACTCGTCGACGGAGGTGCGCTTGGCGTACCCGCCCTCGGTGACGATGAACACGAAGCCCTCGTCGGAGACGACGGAGGCGCCCTGGAGGCGGTCGTCGTCGCGGAACTTCATGCCGATGACTCCGGAGGTCGCCCGGCCCATCGGCCGGAGGGCCTCGTCGCTCGCGGTGAAGCGGATCGACATGCCCTTCTTCGACACCAGCAGGAGGTCGGCGTCTTCGTCGACGAGCATCGCCGACACCAGTTCGTCGTCGTCGCGCAGGTTGATGGCGATGATGCCGCCGGTGCGGTTCGTGTCGTACTCGGTGAGCGCGGTCTTCTTCAGCAGCCCGTCGCGGGTGGCGAGCACGAGGTACTTCGCCGTCTTGTAGTCGGGGATGTCGAGGATCTGCGTGATCTGCTCGTCGGCGGCGAGCGCCAGCAGGTTGGCGACGTGCTGGCCCTTGGCGTCGCGCCCGGCCTCCTGCAGCTCGTACGCCTTGGCGCGGTAGACCCGCCCGCGGTTGGTGAAGAACAGCAGCCAGTGGTGCGTGGTGGTGACGAAGAAGTGCTCCACCACGTCGTCGGCCCGCAGCTGCGCGCCCTTCACGCCCTTGCCGCCGCGGTGCTGCGAGCGGTAGTTGTCGCTCCTCGTGCGCTTGACGTAGCCGCCGCGGGTGACCGTGACGACCATCTCCTCTTCGGGGATGAGGTCTTCGATGTTCATGTCGCCGTCGAAGCCGAACATGATCTCGGTGCGCCGGTCGTCGCCGAACTTGTCGACGACCTCGGTGAGCTCCTCGACGATGATCTCGCGCTGACGCGCGGGCGAGCCGAGGATGACGTTGTACTCGTCGATCTTGAGCTGCAGCTCGTCGGCCTCGTCTTGGATCTTCTGACGCTCGAGCGCGGCGAGCCGGCGCAGCTGCAGCTCGAGGATGGCGCGGGCCTGCAGCTCGTCGATGTCGAGCAGGTCGATCAGGCCGTCGCGGGCCTCTTCGACGGTGGGCGAGCGGCGGATGAGCGCGATCACCTCGTCGAGGGCGTCGAGCGCCTTGAGGTAGCCGCGCAGGATGTGCATGCGGGCCTCGGCCTCACGCAGCCGGTAGGCGGTGCGACGCACGATGACGTCGATCTGGTGCGAGACCCACTCGGTGATGAAGCCGTCGAGCGGCAGGGTGCGCGGGATGCCGTCGACGATCGCCAGCATGTTGGCGCCGAAGTTGTCCTGCAGCTGCGTGTGCTTGTAGAGGTTGTTGAGCACCACCTTCGCCACGGCGTCGCGCTTCAGCACGATGACGAGGCGCTGGCCGGTGCGGCCGGAGGTCTCGTCGCGGATGTCGGCGATGCCGGCGAGCTTGCCGTCCTTCACCAGATCGGCGATCTTGATGGCGAGGTTGTCGGGGTTCACCTGGTAGGGCAGCTCGGTGACCACGAGGCAGGTGCGGCCCTGCAGTTCCTCCACGTTCACCACGGCGCGCATGGTGATCGATCCGCGCCCGGTGCGGTACGCATCCTGAATGCCCTTGACGCCGAGGATCTGCGCGCCGGTCGGGAAGTCGGGGCCCTTGATCCGCTGGATGAGCGCCTCCAGCAGCTCCTCCCGCTCGGCCTCGGGGTTCTGCAGGTACCAGATCGCACCCTCGGCGACCTCGCGCAGGTTGTGCGGCGGGATGTTCGTGGCCATGCCGACCGCGATGCCCACGGAGCCGTTGACCAGGAGGTTCGGGAAGCGGCTCGGCAGCACGATCGGCTCGAGGGTGCGGCCGTCGTAGTTGTCCTGGAAGTCGACGGTCTCTTCCTGGATGTCGCGCACCATCTCGAGGGCGAGCGGAGCCATCTTCGTCTCGGTGTACCGGGGTGCAGCCGCACCGTCGTTGCCGGGAGAGCCGAAGTTGCCCTGGCCGAGCGCCAGCGGGTAGCGCAGCGACCACGGCTGGATGAGGCGCACCAGCGTGTCGTAGATCGACGAGTCGCCGTGCGGGTGGAACTGACCCATCACCTCGCCGACGACGCGCGCCGACTTCGAGAAGGCGCGGTCGGGCCGGTAGCCGCCGTCGAACATGGCGTAGATCACGCGGCGGTGCACGGGCTTCAGGCCGTCGCGCACGTCGGGGAGCGCGCGGCCCACGATGACGCTCATCGCGTAGTCGAGGTAGGAGCGCTGCATCTCGAGCTGCAGGTCGACCTGCTCGATGCGGTCGCCGGGCGCGGGGGTCAGTTCATCCGTCATGTGTCAGTAGTCAGTCTCTGTCGAGGCCCGAGGGCTCAGATGTCGAGGAAGCGGACGTCTTTGGCGTTCTTCTGGATGAAGTTGCGCCGCGACTCCACGTCTTCGCCCATCAGGGTGGAGAAGATCTCGTCGGCCGCCACGGCGTCGTCGAGGGTGATCTGGCGGAGGGTGCGGGTGTCGGGGTCCATCGTCGTGTCCCACAGCTCCTTGTAGTCCATCTCGCCGAGACCCTTGTAGCGCTGGATGCCGTTGTCTTTCGGGATGCGCTTGCCTGCCGCCTGCCCGTCGACCAGCAGTGCGTCGCGCTCGGCGTCGGAGTACACGTACTCGTGCGGGGCGTTCGACCACTTGAGGCGGTAGAGCGGGGGCATCGCGAGGTACACGTAACCCAGCTCGATGAGCGGCCTCATGTAGCGGAACACCAGGGTGAGGAGCAGGGTCGTGATGTGCTGGCCGTCGACGTCGGCGTCGGCCATGAGCACGATCTTGTGATACCTGGCCTTCTCGGGGTTGAAGTCCTCCCCGATGCCAGCGCCGAAGGCCGTGATCATCGCCTGCACCTCGGCGTTGCCGAGCGCGCGGTCGAGGCGGGCCTTCTCGACGTTCAGGATCTTGCCGCGGAGGGGCAGGATGGCCTGCGTCTCGGGGTTGCGGCCCTGGATGGCGGAGCCGCCGGCCGAGTCGCCCTCCACGATGAAGATCTCGCTGCGGGAGGGGTCGCGGCTCGAGCAGTCCTTGAGCTTGCCGGGCATGCCGCCGCCCTCGAGCAGCCCCTTGCGCCGGGTCTGCTCGCGGGCCTTGCGGGCGGCGAGGCGGGCCTGCGAGGCCTGGATGGCCTTGCGGATGATGTCGCGCGCCTGCACCGGGTTGCGGTCGAACCAGTCGGTGAGCTCGGTGCCCACGACACGCTGCACGAACGCCTTCGCCTCGGTGTTGCCGAGCTTGGTCTTGGTCTGGCCCTCGAACTGCGGCTCGGCCAGCTTGATCGAGATGACCGCCGTCAGACCCTCGCGCACGTCGTCGCCGGAGAGGTTGTCGTCCTTCTCCTTGATGATGTTCTTCTCGCGCGCGTACCTGTTCACCAGCGTGGTGAGCGCGGCGCGGAAGCCCTCTTCGTGCGTGCCGCCCTCGTGGGTGTTGATGGTGTTGGCGTAGGTGTGCACGCTCTCGGTGTAGGCGGTCGTCCATTGCATCGCGACCTCGAGGGCGATCTTGCGATCGGTGTCCTCCGACTCGAACGAGATGATCTCCTCGTTCACGAGATCGGCCTTCTTCGAGGTGTTGAGGTACTCGACGTAGTCCTTCAGGCCGTTCTCGTAGAGATAGGTGACGACGGTGTCGTCCTCCGTGCCGTCTTCGCCGCCGCGCTCGTCGGTGAGCGTGATGCTGAGGCCCTTGTTGAGGAAGGCCATCTGCTGGAACCGTGCGCGCAGCGTCTCGTAGTCGAACACGACGGTCTCGAAGATGTCGGGGTTCGGCCAGAAGGTGGTCTTCGTGCCGGTCTCGTTCGTCGACTCCCCCTTCTCCAGCGGAGCGAGCGGCACGCCGATCTTGTAGCTCTGCCGGTAGACGTTGCCCTGCCGGCGCACCTCCACGTCGAGCTCGCTCGACAGCGCGTTCACCACCGACGAGCCCACGCCGTGCAGACCACCCGAGACGGCGTACCCGCCGCCGCCGAACTTGCCGCCGGCGTGCAGCACCGTGAGCACGACCTCGACGGTCGACTTCTTCTCGGTGGGGTGCATGTCGACCGGGATGCCGCGGCCGTTGTCGACGACCGTTATGCCGCCGTCCTTCCGCATCACCACTTCGATGTGGGTGGCGTAGCCGGCGAGTGCTTCGTCGACCGAGTTGTCGACGATCTCGTACACCAGGTGGTGGAGACCGCGCGGGCCCGTCGAACCGATGTACATGCCGGGGCGCTTGC
This sequence comes from Herbiconiux sp. SALV-R1, assembly GCF_013113715.1. Taxonomy (GTDB): domain Bacteria; phylum Actinomycetota; class Actinomycetes; order Actinomycetales; family Microbacteriaceae; genus Herbiconiux. The sequence goes on along the minus strand of NZ_CP053344.1, from coordinate 3,952,803 downwards.
GCACCGCCTCGAGACCTTCAAGAACCTGGATCTGGTCCGCGCCGTACTCGTTCTCTGGGTGGACCTTGTCCGATTCAGACATATAGATGGGGCTCCTTGGTGTCGCGCCCACCGGCCGGGCAAGACGACCCTTAATTCTATCAAAGGAAGGGTGGGAAACGGCCCTCAGACGCCCCGCTGACGTGTTTATTTCGCGAGGTTGACCACATTTGCCCTGTCAACCGTAAGTATCGCGAGGACCCCGGCCTGGAATCGATCTGGAGCCCCGTTTCCAGGACGGGGCGTGGGGGGCTTCGAAGCGGATCGACTCGATGCCCGCGTCGGGGAACCTCTGCGCGATGGTCGTCATGATGAGCACACGCATGTGGCGCAGCTGCGTCGCCCAGGCCGTGGAGTCGCATCTGACGGTGAGCACCGCGTCGGTGATGCCGACCGGCGTCGAGTGCTCCGCGGTGTCGGGGCCCGCGATCTCCTTCCACGCCAGCAGCAGGTCGGACTTCGCCAGCGAGCTCGTCCAACCCAGCTCGCTCTCGAGCCCCGCCATCACGTCGCCGAGACCGCGCGGGTCGCGACCCTTCCCGTAGGGCACGTTCGCCTCGTCGTCGTCGCCGGAGCTCCTCCCCTTCTTCTGGCGCCATCGCGCGGCCCGAGCATCCGCGTTTCCGAACACGCCCTTCAGTCGCAGGTAGACGTTCTGCGCCTCAGACATCGACGGGCTCCTCCACGATGCGGCCGGCCTGGATGCGCACGGTGTGCGCGGTGAGCGCGTCAGGCACGTCGTCGTACACCGCCGCGGTGATGAGCACCTGCTCGTAGTCCTTCACCGCATCCGCCAGCCTCGCCCGCCGGCGCTGGTCGAGCTCGGCGAAGACGTCGTCGAGGATGACGATGGGGTCGCCCGTCGACGAGTCGGAGCGCAGCAGTTCGGCGCACGACAGCTTGAGCGCGAGTGCGAACGACCACGACTCGCCATGGCTCGCGTACCCCTTCGCCGGCAGGCCGTTCAGCGTGAACAGCACGTCGTCGCGGTGCGGCCCGCAGAGCGTGATGCCGCGGTCGCGTTCGGCGCGCGCCACCCGCTCGAGCGCCACGCGGAACGCCTCGGCGAGTGCCTCGCGCGTCGGCGATCCGGCCGAGACGGTGCCCGTCTCCTCGTCGTCGGACTCCGGATGCTCGGCCAGCACGCTCAGCACCACCTCGAGCGCCGGCTCCTGCTCCGACCCGGCGACCGCCTGGTACGCCTCGCGCACGAACGGGGCGAGGGCCGCGACCACGGCGATGCGCTCAGCCATGATCTCGGCGCCGAGTTCGACCAGCCGCTCGTTCCACAGTTCGAGCGTCGGCAGCTTCGCGTCGCGGAGTCCGGATGCGCGGGCCGACTTCAGAAGGGCGTTGCGCTGCTTGAGCACGCGCTCGTAGTCGGCGAAGACGCCGAGGAGACGCGGCGTCTTCGCGCCGAGGAGTGCGTCGACGAAGCGGCGCCGCGTCGACGGCTCGCCCCTGATGAGCGCGAGGTCTTCGGGGGCGAACAGCACGGTCGAGATGTAGCGCGGCAGGTCGCGGGGCTTGACGGCCGCACGGTTCACCTGGGCGCGGTTCGCGGCGGCACGGTTGAGCTGCAGTTCCACCAGCAGCTCTCGCTCCTCGTGCCCGAGCCGTGCTCGCACGATCGCCGAGTCCCGACCGGCGCGGATGAGCGCGTGATCGGTCGAGACCCGGTGCGATCCGAGGGTGCTGAGGTAGCCGAGCGACTCCACCAGGTTGGTCTTGCCCTGCCCGTTGCTGCCCACGAACAGGTTCGGGCCGGGCGCCAGCTCGACCTCCGCGGTCTCGTAGTTGCGGAAGTCGGTGAGGCTGAGGTGGCGGACGATCACGGCCGGCGGAACTCGGCTGACGACGCGGGCTGTGCGGTCAGTCGAGCTCCTTGACCGCGTGACCACCGAACTGGTTGCGCAGCGCGGCGACCGCCTTCATCGACGGCGAGTCCTCCTGGCGCGAGACGAAGCGGGCGAAGATCGACGCGCTGATGGCGGGCATCGGCACGGCGTTCTCGATCGCCTCCTCGAGGGTCCAGCGGCCCTCGCCCGAGTCCTCGACGTAGCCCTGGATGTCGTGGAACTCGGGGTCGGCCTCGAGGGCGCGCACGAGGAGCTCGAGCAGCCACGAGCGCACGACGGTGCCGCGCTGCCAGGCCTTGAAGGTGCCCGTGACGTCTTTGATGATGTCCTTCTTGGCGTCGAGCAGCTCGTAGCCCTCGGCGTAGGCCTGCATGATGCCGTACTCGATGCCGTTGTGCACCATCTTCGCGTAGTGGCCCGCTCCGACCTCGCCCGCGTGCACGAAGCCCTCGTCGCGCGGACCCTCCGGGCGCAGCGCGTCGAAGATCGGCATGGCGCGCTCGACGTTCTCGGCGGTGCCGCCGACCATGAGGCCGTAGCCGTTCTCGAGGCCCCAGACGCCGCCGGAGACTCCGGCGTCCATGAACTGGATGCCCTTCGGCGCGAGGAACTCGGAGTGCTTGAAGTCTTCGGTCCACTTCGAGTTGCCGCCGTCGATGATGAGGTCGCCCTCGTCGAGCACCTCGGCGAGGTCGTGGATGACCGAGTCGGTGATGGCCCCGGCCGGAACCATCACCCAGACGATGCGCGGAGCCGGCAGGGCCGCAGCGAGGGCCTTGAGGTCGGGCACGTCGCTCACGGCGGGGTTGGTGTCGTAGCCGACCACGTCGATCCCGGCGTTCTTCAGGCGGGCACGCATGTTGTTGCCCATTTTGCCCAGGCCGATGAGTCCGATGTTCATGTTCGACTGTCTCCTTGCGTGAGGTTGGTGAGGAGGGGGTGTCAGCGCAGCAGAAGGTTGGGCTGCAACAGGTACTTGTAGTCGTCGGAACCGGGCTGGTCTTTCGACGACTGGCTCGTGATGAGCACGGGGCCCGGCTTGTTCGGGTTGTCGGTCTTCGTGAACGAGATGCGCACGAACTCCGAGTGCACGGCGGAGAGCCCGTCGAGCAGGAACTGGGGCTTCAGCGACACGACCGTGTCGTCACCCGTGAGCAGCGCGTCGATCGACTCGGAGGCCTGCGCCTGCTCGGATCCGATGGCTTCGAGGGTGACGCCGTCGATGGTGAAGGTGAAGCGGAGGGCGGCCTCGCGCTCGAGCACCAGCGAGACGCGCTTGGTCGCCTCGATGAGGTCGGCGGTGTTGATGACGGCGTAGTTGTCGACCGTCTCGGGGAACAGCCGCTTCACCGGCGGGAAGTTGCCCTTGATGAGCAGCGTCGTGACGGTCTTCTTGTCGGACTTGAACGCGATGAGCTCGCGGTCGTCGCTGTTGGTGATGGCCACCGAGATGGTGCCGGCGTTGCCGAAGGTCTTGCCGACCTCTTGCAGGGTGCGCGCCGGCACGAGGGCGGTCGCGCTCGTGGTGCCGGAGTCGTTCGAATCCCAGTCGATGTTGCGCACGGCCACGCGGTAGCGGTCGGTCGCGACCAGCGAGATGGTGTTCTCGGTGACCTCGAGCTGGACACCCGTGATGACGGGGGTGACGTCGTCACGGGATGCGGCGACGGCCACCTGGGAGACGGCCGCCGAGAACTGCTCGGCGGGCAGCAGGCCCGACTCGGCGCCGACCTGCGGGAGGGTGGGGTACTCCTCGACCGGCATGCTCAACAGGGTGAAGCGGGCCGAGCCGCAGCTGACGACGATGCGGCTGTCTTCGGTGGCGAAACGCACCGGGGCGTTCGGCAGACGGTTCGCGATGTCGGAGAGCAGGCGGCCCGAGACGAGCACCACACCGGGCTCCTCGACGTCGGCGGCGATCTGCGTCTGCGCAGACACCTCGTAGTCGAAGGAGGAGAGGGTGAGACCCTCGTCGTTCGCCTCGATGAGTACACCGCTGAGGATCGGCAGCGTGGTGCGCTGCGGCAGCAGCTTGACGGCGAATGACACGGCTTCGCTGAAGACGTCTCGGTTTACTTGGAACTTCACGAAGTCACCTCTGTCGGTGTTGGAGACCTGGGGTCGCTCCATGCTATCGGGTGGAGGACTTGTCATTCGGGTCGCGTCCGCACCCGCCCGAAGCGCGTCGAGGTTATCGGAGGGATTTTCATTAAGAGAGATTTTTTAATGGTCTTAACGCCTGTGGATATGTGGATAAATCTGTTTAAACCGCGCCGATTCCGGAAACTACATCTTTGTGAGTTGTCGAATCCGTGTGAACGACATGGGGACGCGGTCGACGCCCGGGTGACGTCTCGATGAACGAATCCACATCCTCGCTCGAGTGATCAACATCTCGAGCCGGTTTATCCACATTCTTTTCACAATCTGTGGACAACCGTGTCAGGAGTCGCTCAGGCGCCCTTGTAGCGCTGGTTGTGCTTGATGCGGTTCGAGATCTCGGTGACCTGGTTGTAGATCGACCGCTTCTCGGTCATCAGCTTGCCGATCTTGTTGTTGGCGTACATCACCGTGGTGTGGTCGCGGCCACCGAACAGCTGGCCGATCTTCGGCAGCGACAGGCTCGTCATCTCACGGCAGAGGTACATGGCGATCTGGCGTGCGGTCGCGATCGCCTGCGATCGCGACGAGCCGTAGAGGTCGTCGACCGAGAGCCTGAAGTACTCGGCGGTGTGGTTGATGATGTCGACCGGGGCGATGACGTTGTCGTCGTCGAGGGTGATGAGGTCTTTCAGCACCGTCTGCACGAGCTGCATGTCGACCGGGGTGCGGTTGAGGCTGGCGAACGCGGTGACGCGGATGAGGGTGCCCTCGAGCTCCCGCACGTTCGAGGAGACCTTCGACGCCATGAACTCGAGGATGTCGTCGGGCACCCGGAGCCGCTCGCTCTGCGCCTTCTTGCGCAGGATGGCGATGCGGGTCTCGAGGTCGGGGGTCTGCACGTCGGTGATGAGTCCCCACTCGAAGCGGGTGCGCATCCGGTCTTCGAACCCGGTGAGGTGCTTGGGCGGCAGGTCGGAGGTGATGACCACCTGCTTGTTGTGGTCGTGCAGGGTGTTGAAGGTGTGGAAGAAGGCCTCCTGCGTCTCGGCCTTGCCCTGGAGGAACTGGATGTCGTCGATGAGCAGCAGGTCGATGTCGCGGTAGCGACTGTGGAAGGCGGCGCCGCGGTTGTTCGCGATCGAGTTGATGAAGTCGTTGGTGAACTCCTCCGAGCTCACGTAGCGCACCCGCACGCCCGGGTAGAGCGAGATGGCGTAGTGGCCGATGGCGTGGAGCAGGTGCGTCTTGCCGAGCCCGGAGTCACCGTAGATGAAGAGCGGGTTGTAGGCCTTGGCCGGCGCCTCGGCCACGGCGACCGCCGCCGCGTGGGCGAAGCGGTTGGAGCCGCCGATGACGAAGTTGTCGAAGCTGTACTTCGGATTGAGGCGGGTGTCGTTGTTCCGGAGCGGCCCCACGGTCTCCTGCACGGCGGGTGCGCTCTGCACGATGGGGTCGGTGAAGCTCGCCTCGGGGGCCGGGTCGGTGACGGTGACGGTCTCGAAGCCGTCGACGTCGGGGTTTACAACCACCGAGAAGTTGGAGACGGCGAGGCGCGGGTCGAGGGTGCCGAGTGCGGTGAGCAAGGAGGGGCGCACGCGTTGCTCGAGCATGTCGCGGGTGAAGTCGTTCGGCACCTCGAGGTAGAACGAGCCGCCCAAGATGCCCTTCGGCACCACGAGGCCGAGGAAGCCCTTCAGCTGTGGGGTGATGCGCTCGTCGTGCGCCAGCACGTCGAGCACCGAGCGCCAGTTGTCTTCTGTCGAACCGGCACCGTCAGCCAAGGAAACTCCTGTCGAACCTTCAATTGCATGCCGAACCCGTCCGTTCGACCGCTGCCGATTTCGCGCGCCCCCGCCGGCTGTGAATAACTGTAGGAAGCTACGCTAGTGACTGCCATGCCGGAGGGCAAGTTCGCTGTATTGACGGGCCGCGTGTCCTACACAACTTCTGTCCACAGGATGTGGATAATTGATTCTTTGCGGCATCCCGTTTGACCCACGGCGATTCAGGCCGTAGGTTTAATCAGTTGACTCGTGGACCTCTGTCCACACACCCCCACGTCGTCACGACGCGACCACTTCACGGCGGCGAACCATTCGAACGCCGGCCGATCACGGAGATCAAGATGAGCAAGCGAACCTTCCAGCCGAACAACCGCCGCCGCGCCAAGGTGCACGGCTTCCGTCTGCGCATGCGCACCCGCGCGGGCCGTGCGATCCTCTCGGCTCGCCGCCGCAAGGGCCGCACCGAGCTCTCCGCCTGAGTTCTCCCTCGCCCGGCGGTGTTGGCCTCAGCCAATCGCATCACCCACGGTGGTGACTATCGCGCCACCGTCAGACGTGGTTCGAAACACGTGGGGCCCAACACCGTCACCTACATTCGCGCATCCGATTCGTCGTCGGATGCGCGTTTCGGGTTCATCGTGGCGAAGACGGTCGGCGTCGCCGTCGTGCGCAACCGGGTTCGCCGGCGCATGAAGGCCGCCTGCTACGAACTCCTCCCCCACGTGCGACCGGGAGTCGACGTGGTGGTGAGGGCGCTACCCGGAGCCGCGTCCCAGCCTTACCGGGTACTGTTCGATGAACTGTCGCGTTCTCTCACCAAAGGATCCGTGCTCGCATGACGTCGGTGTTGACCGCGCTGCTGCTCCTCCCCCGCAATCTCGCCGTTCTGGTGCTGCGTGGGTACCGGGCCGTGATCTCTCCGCTCTACGGTGATGTCTGCCGCTACTACCCCTCCTGCTCCTCCTACACTCTGCAGGCCATCCAGCAGCGCGGGCTCATCGTGGGTTCGGCCCTCGGCGTCTACCGCATCGCGCGCTGCCACCCCTGGGCGAAAGGCGGCGTCGACGACGTGCCGCCGCTTCGCCGCTTGAGATATCGGCTCACGCCGTTCGGTTTCGTCGTACCAGCTAGCCACGGAAAGGGCTGACCCGACCCATGGAAATCCCGTTCATCGATACCATCCTCTGGCCCATCAAGTGGGTGGTGGAGCTGATCCTCGTGGCCTGGCACTGGGTGTGGACGGCCATCGGCCTCGACCCGGCCGCCGGCCTCACCTGGGTGCTGTCGATCGTCGGTCTCGTCATCGTCGTGCGCGCGGCGCTCATCCCCATCTTCGTGCGGCAGATCAAGAGCCAGCGCAAGATGCTCGAGGTCGCGCCGCAGCTGAAGAAGATCCAAGACAAGTACAAGGGCAAGAAAGACCAGTTCTCGCGTGAGGCGATGTCGCGCGAGACGATGGAGCTCTACCGCAAGACGGGCACCAACCCGCTCGCCTCCTGTCTGCCCCTGCTGCTGCAGATGCCCATCTTCTTCAGCCTCTTCTCGGTGCTCAACAACGCGCAGAAGGGTCAGGCCGGCGTCGGCCCCCTCGATGCCGCACTCGGCAAGCAGTTCGGTGACGCGACGCTGTTCGGTGTCGCTCCTCTCCACGACACCTTCATCGGTGCCTGGAACGCCGGCGGACCGTGGCAGGTGATGCTGATCGCGGGCCTCATGGTGGTGCTGATGACGGCGTCGCAGTTCTACACGCAGCTGCAGATCATGGCGAAGAACCAGTCTCCGGAGGCCAAGGAGAGCCCGATGTACCGGCAGCAGCGCATCCTGCTGTACATCCTCCCCCTGGTGTTCGTGTTCTCGGGTGTGGCCTTCCCGCTCGGTGTCATGTTCTACTGGCTCACCTCGAACTTCTGGACCATGGGTCAGCAGTTCCTCGTCATCCGCAACATGCCGACCCCCGGTAGCGAGGCGGCGAAGGCGCGTGAGGAGCGACTCGCTCGACGCGGCAAGCTGGAGCCCAAGAAGGGTGCCACCGGTGAGATCGAGGCGGCACCCGAACCCCCCAAACCCACCCAACGACAGCAGCCGGTGAGCAAGAACCGCGCGAAGAAGCAAGGCGGCAAGAAATGAGCGACGTGACCGAGACCACCATCGACCTTGAGGCCACCCCGGCTGCGGCAGTCGAGCCCACCGACACCGTCGACGAGGGCGATGTCGCTGCCGACTACATCGAAGAGCTGCTTGACATCTGCGACCTCGACGGCGACATCGACATCTCGGTGACCGATGGTCGCGCGTACATCTCGGTGAACGCCTCGGGCGACAGCAACCTCCGCCTGCTGTCGCGGCCCGACACCGTGTCGGCGCTGCAGGAGCTCACTCGCCTGGCCGTGCAGACGAAGACCGGCGAGTTCTCGCGCCTCATCCTCGACGTCGGCGGCAGCCGCGAGCAGCGGCAGCGCGAGCTCGAGAAGCTCGTGACCTCGGCGATCGCCGAGATCGAGGCCGGCGCGGGCGCGGCCGCCCTCGAGCCGATGTCGTCGTACGAGCGCAAGCTGGTGCACGACATCGTCGCCGACCGCGGCTTCACCTCCGAGTCCGAGGGCGAGGGCCGCGACCGCCACACGGTCATCCGCCGCGCCTGACCCCTCCCCCTACCACCCACCCGACGAAGGGCCGGTGAGCGCCTCCGGCGCCCCGGCCCTTTCTCGTCCCCGCCCTCGAATTACATGGGTGTAATTCCCGTGAGGCATCCTCGCAGTCGCCTTCCTCGATCAGCCCGTTGCGCGCGTAACATCGAAAGAGCACAAACCGCCCATTCAAGCGCCTCCAAGCGGCACTTCGCGCCCACTCGAAGAGAAGCCGGACGTCCCGCCCCCTTAATTCCTTGACACGCTTGCAACGGTGGCTGTTTCATCGCGGGAGATCGCGGCCGAGCCGAGTATGACCCCCGACGCTCCGTGGCGTGACCACGCGTCGTGCGCGGGATCTTCTCCATCGCCGCGAGTGCCAGCGCCGCACGTGCACAACTTCACCCGGGTCAGCGCCGGTCGCTGACGATCGTCTGCACGCAGTCGACCCCCGCGCGCGTCATGATGGCACTTTGCGCCTCGTCGACACCACATGGGACGTCGGGCCGATCCGCCGCCCCGTCGCTCCAACAGCCCGCGGCATCGACGCAAGGAAAGCGAAGGGGGGTGCGAAATCGACGGCGTCTCCAGTCCTGGCCCGCGGTCGACTGGTCGCATTAGACCCCCTCACGGCAGTACATCTCGCCCTTGCGTTCGCGCTAGGGGCGAGGTGGGTGTTGATCTCCGATCAAATCCGGCTAGCGGGTTCCACGTGAGCCGTGGTTGATTCGCGCCATTGCGGCGGCGCGGCATGCTGGCGTACCTGGCCCGGGCCCCTCCGATGAGAGCTGTCGCCCGGCCACGAACCGCACCTCGTGCCGGGACGCGGCACTATGTGACGAGCCAACCAGACGACGTCCTACCTGCCTTCCTTACCTTGACGCGGCTGTCGAGGCAATTCGACCTCAGGGACCGATGACGGGAAACTCGGTTAGGTCATGCAATCTGCGTGGTCCAACGAGTCGGCACATATTGAGCCGCAGTCCCTTCACCAGCAGTCGCAGAGACAGGCGGGGCGTGTTCGCGATCCCTGGCGTGACAGGCGCCTTTCGACCCGTCGCAACCGCCGCCCTCCCCTACCTTCAAGCGGCAGTTGATGACTGCGATCAGAGGATTGACGGTTGCCCCGGTCGCCGCAGCCGAGCGATACTTTCGAGCGACTTTCGTCTTCTCCCGCGGCTGATTCATCCCGATCAGTGGAAGGACACAATCATCCTTCACCCGTCGCAATCCGCACTCACGGGCTCGGCGCTGCGCTTTCGGGACTTCTCGGTGAGCTACTTCGAGCTGTCGGCCTCTCACTCTCGTTGTGGAGCCAACGCTGGTGGTGTCGATGGGGAGGGGCTGCGGGCGGGCCAATCCGCTACCTAGCCGGTGCAATCGGTCCAATGATTTCCTGTCATGCCTCGCTTCGTATTTCGTTGGGATGGGGTTCCGTTCCCCTAGATGTTTCACGTGAAACATCGCGGCAGCTTGCGGTCGCCCGGTCCATCTCATACCGACCTCAACCGGCCCGGCGCGCGTTTGGGGTTCGACCCGCCCGTTCACGTCGACGGCCCGGATGCGGCTCGTGTGCGCAATGTCGGACACCTCGCCGGAAATTTGGGGTGACTGCGCCGGCACCTTGAATCAGTCGGTTCGGTTCGAGTCCTATCGCGGCGCGGGTGCGTTCGGTCGAATGGAAACCGACTGGTTATCTCCGGATGATGTTCCGCCGAACACTCACGGAGCCGATGCCCGACCCTTGCGTTCTAGACGCGGCGCCCCGCGCCTTGCCACCGTGAAAAATGAGATATCCACCTTGGCGGGCGGCTGACGAATGTTTCACGTGAAACACCGACACCAGGTTCGCGCGACTGGTTGGTTCACAGCGGAGGTCTCGCGTGCTCCAGTGTGCGCGAATCTCCGAGCGCTAGACTTGAGCGTTCGTGGACCCGCGCCTCTGCAGTGCGAGGGACGCTGGGTTGGTCGGCGGGCTCGATGTTTCACGTGAAACATGTATCGTGGTGAGGGAGCGTGTTCGTGTCGGAGAATGAAGCCTCGACGCCGGAGCAAGAACCAGAGGTCGCGCGCGTTATTTTTGGCGATCGAATCGAACTGGCGCGGCAGTACACCGATGATCTGATTGCGCGAGGTGAAAAGTTGGGTCTCATTGGTCCGCTCGAGCTATCCCGCATCTGGACGCGGCACATCGTTAACTGTGCTCTTGTCGCTCCCCTCCTGCGCCCCGGCATGGTCGGCGATATCGGGAGTGGCGCCGGTTTACCAGGAGTCGTTCTGGCCATCGCTCGACCTGATGTGGACTTCGTGCTGATCGAGCCGATGGAGCGCCGGGTGGCGTGGCTCGAAGAGCAGCGCGCGGCTCTAGGTCTCGACAACGTGACGGTCGTGCGGGCTCGCGCCGAGGAGTACCGGGGGCAGACCACCCTCGACCAGGTCACCGCCCGCGCAGTCAGTGCCTTCGCGAAGCTCATTCCTCTCTGCGCTCCTCTTCTCAATCCAAGCGGCGAGATGGTGCTCATGAAGGGCGCCGGCGCGCAGCGCGAGATCGAGGCAGCCGAGAAGGCCATCCGTCGCTACAAACTGACTGGTGTCGAGGTTCTGGAGCTCGGCGCCGACCGTGATCTGGAGATCACCCGCGTCATCCGTGCCAGCGTTCCCGCCTGACATCAGCCCCAAGGCACCAGCCAGCCAGGTTTCGCCGCGACACGCGGGAGCGCACGGCGTTCTTGGGTAGCATCGAAGTCTGCCCTCCCGGTTCCACAGCCCCCGATGTTTCACGTGAAACATGTCGACAGGATGAAGTGAATGACCACCAGTGATTCCACCGCTTTCGATGCGACGACTCCACTGGCTCGAGAACTGGCAGACCTCTCGCAGCGCCGTCGTCGGTTGGCGACGAGAGAGTTTCCCCTCCCCCACTCGTCGCGGGTGCTGACGGTCGCCAACCAGAAGGGTGGTGTGGGGAAGACGACGACCACCGTCAACCTCGCTGCGGCACTCGCGCGCGAGGGAGCCCGTGTTCTCGTGATCGACCTCGATCCTCAGGGCAACGCATCCACAGCGCTCGGCGTCGACCACCGCGGTGAGCTCCCGAGCGTCTACGACGTGCTCATCCGTGACGAAGACATCGCCGATGTGGTGCAGGCAAGCCCTGAGAACGAGCGCCTCTTCTGCCTACCGGCCACCATCCACCTGGCCGGCGCAGAGATCGAACTCGTCCCTATGGTCGCCCGCGAACAGCGTCTCCGTGGCGCGCTCGACCGCTTCCTCGCCGCGAAGGAGCGCGAAGGCGAACCCTTCCACTACGTCTTCATCGACTGCCCACCGTCGCTCGGCCTGCTCACCATCAACGCCTTCGTCGCAGCGCGTGAGGTTCTCATCCCCATCCAGTGCGAGTACTACGCGCTGGAGGGCCTCAGTCAGCTCCTCAACAACATCAGCCTCATCGAGCGCCACCTCAACCCGACACTCGCGGTCTCGACTATCCTGCTCACCATGTACGACGGCCGCACCCGACTCGCCTTCCAGGTAGCCGAAGACGTGCGTGAGCACTTCCCCGAGCAGACGTTGCAGGCGGTCATCCCGCGATCCGTGCGCATCTCAGAGGCCCCGAGCTACGGGCAGACCGTGATCAGCTTCGACCCCAGTTCCCCCGGCTCGATCTCGTATCTCGAGGCTGCCGCCGAAATCGCAGAAAGAGGAGCGTCACAGCGTGGCCACTAAGAAGAGAGCCGGCCTCGGCCGCGGCATCGGAGCCCTCATCCCCACCGACGAGCCTCGGCTCGAGGGTGCCCGCCCGGTGGACGTGTTCTTCGACGCCCCCCGCCCCGCGGCGACCGACACGCAGCTCGTGTCGGTGCCCGGTGCGCGTCTCGCGCAGCTCGACCCCGCATCCATTGTTCCGAACGCCAAGCAGCCCCGCAGCGTCTTCGATCCCGCCGACCTCGCCGAGCTCGTGCACTCGATCCGCGAGATCGGTGTGCTCCAGCCCATCGTCGTGCGCGAACTCCCCCGTGAAGACGGCGCCGAGCAGCAGTACGAACTCGTGATGGGCGAGCGGCGTCTGCGTGCGACGAAGGAGGTGGGCCTCGACACGATCCCCGCCGTCATCAAAGACACCGCCGACGAAGACATGCTGCGGGATGCGCTGCTCGAGAACCTGCACCGCAGCCAGCTCAATCCACTCGAAGAGGCCTCCGCCTACCAGCAGTTGCTCGACGACTTCGGCATCACCCAAGACCAGCTCGCCGAGCGGATCGGCCGGTCACGCCCGCAGATCACCAACACCCTCCGCCTTCTGCGTCTCCCCCCGTCGGTGCAGAACCGTGTCGCAGCTGGGGTGCTCAGTGCGGGGCACGCCCGCGCCGTGCTCGCCGTCGGAGACGTCGACGCGATGACCAAGCTCGCCGACAAGATCGTGAACGAAGACCTGTCGGTGCGAGCGGCCGAGGCGCTCGCCTCAGAAGCCCCCAAGCAGTCGCGAGCGAAGACGACCGCGGGGGCGAAGCGCGGCCACCTCGACGAGATCGGTGAACGCCTCGGCGACCGCCTGAACACTCGCGTGCGAGTGAGCCTGGGGCGCACGAAGGGTCAGATCGTCATCGACTTCGCCACGATCGGCGACCTCAACCGCATCCTCTCCGAGCTCGGAGAAGATGGCTTCGGGGGTGGCGAGGGTTCGGCCTAGCCGCGCTCGTCGCGGAGCGCGACCTCGCCGATCTGCTCGTACACCGCACCCAGCGTGAAGCCGGCGGCGAGGATGCCCTGCGGCACCGTCGACGTCTCGGTCAGACCGGGGAGGACGTTCGCCTCGAGGAACCACGGCACCCCCGCGGCGTCGACGATCAGGTCGACGCGCGAGATGTGCCGGAGGCCCAGCGCAGTGTGGATCTCGAGTGCCGCGCGCTGAGCGTTCGCCGCGGTCTCGGCATCGAGGCGAGCGGGGGCGTAGAAACTCGTCTCCCCCGCGTTGTAGCGCGCTTCGAAGCTATAAATGCCTGATCGGGGATCGATTTCGACTGCAGGAAGAGCGAACGGACCGTCCCCCAGGTCGACGATGCCGACCGAGATCTCGACACCGCGCACGCGCTGCTCGATGAGCGCCACCTCACCGTAGGTGTAGGCGTCGACGACGGCGCGAGGCAGATCGTCGGGCGTCTCGAGCACGCCGACCCCGAGCGCCGAACCGCCCATGGCCGGCTTCACCACGAGGTCGCCTCCGAGCGATTCCAGCACCAGGGCGAGCACCTGCGTGGCGCCGAGCTCACGGAAGCTGTCGCGAGGAAGCGTGATCGACCGCGGCGTGGCGAGACCGGCGCGCTCCACGATCTCCTTGGCGGTCGGCTTGTGCCAGGCCAGCCGCGCCGTGTTCGACCGCGATCCGACGTAGGGCACCCCGAGCATGCCGAGCAGGGCGCGCAGCGCGCCGTCTTCTCCGCTCGCACCGTGGAGGGCGGGCCACACCAGGTCGGGACGGTTGTCGGCGAGGAAGGGCAGGAGTGACGCATCCGGGTCGCGAAGCGTGACCGAGTGACCGCGCTCGAGGAGGGCGTCGGCAACCCGGCGGCCCGACCGGAGCGACACGTCGCGCTCGTGGGAGATACCGCCGGCGAGCACCACGACGGTGCGGGGAGTGGTTTCGTCGGACATGGGGTCGATCCTCAATCCAGGTTGGGCGGGGGCGCGGAGTAGTTGCGATCGCGGACGGTCTCGAGGGGGCCGGTCGCCGAGAAGGTCTCCAGCAGGTCGAGCTCGCCGTTGATGACCGACTGAAGACGCCGGATGCCGACCTTGATCGCCTCGGGCGTCGGGTAGCAGAACGAGAGACGGATGTTGTTGCGCCCGCCGCCGTCGGAGAAGAACGCGGTACCCGGCGTGTAGGCGACGAGCTCCTTGACCGCACGCGGCAGCATCTGCTTGGAGTCGAGGTAGGGCGGGAGCGTGAGCCAGACGTAGAAGCCGCCGTCGGGGTTCGTCCAGCTGAGATTCGGCAGGTACTCGGTGAGAGCCGAGATCATCGCCTCCTTGCGCTCGCGGTAGACGCCGCGGAAGCGGTCGACCTGGGCGCGCCAGTCGATGGAGTCGAGGTATTCCGACACGACCAGCTGGCTGAACGAGCTCGGCGAGAGCACCGCCGCCTCGTTGGCGAGGATGAGCTTCTCACGCACCGCGTGGGGCGCGAGCGCCCAGCCGACACGGAAACCGGGCGCCAGGGTCTTCGAGAACGTGCCGAGGTAGATGACGCCGTCCTGCTCGACCGAGCGCATGGCGGGCGGTGGCGGGGCGTCGAAGTGCAGCAGGCCGTACGGGTTGTCTTCGAGCACGAGGATGTCGTTCTCACGGGCGATCTCGAGGATCTCGAGCCGCCGCTCCCAGCTCAGCGTCACACCCGCGGGGTTCTGGAACGAGGGGATCGTGTAGAGCAGCTTGATCTTCTTGCCGGCGGCCTTCAGCCGTGCGATGTTCTCCCGCAGCGACTCCGGGATCATGCCGTGCTCATCCATCAGCACATGGTGTGTCTCGGCCTGGAACGACCTGAAGATCACCATCGCCGTGACGTAACTCGGCCCTTCGGCGAGCACGACGTCTCCCGGGTCGATGAACAGCTTCGTCACCAGCTCGAGCGCGTGCTGCGAGCCGGTGGTCACCACGACGTCGTCGGCGCTGGCACGGATGCCCTCCATGGCCATGACGTCGAGGATCTGCTCGCGCAGCTTCGGAACGCCCTGACCCGAACCGTACTGCAGCGCGACGGGGCCCTGCTCGCGCATGACGCGGTTCATGGAGTCGATGACGAGCTCCTGCGGCAGGGCCGAGACGGCCGGCATGCCACCGGCGAGCGAGACCACTTCGGGGCGGGAGGCGACGGCGAACAGGGCGCGCACTTCGGAGGCGGCGAGGCCGGCCGTGCGCTCGGCATAGTTGTAGTACCAGGGATCGAGGTTGTTACCTGACTGCTGTGGAGGGTTGTGGCTGCTCACTGACGTACATCCCGACGTAGACCGAAATTCCATCGTAGAACACGACAAAGTGGCCCGGCGCAAGGATGCGGCGGGCCACTCGTCAGGAACTGGCCGTCAGGCGCGTTCCCGGGGGTTCGACGGGGTCGAGGCGATCAGATGAAGGCCGCGAGGTCGGCCTCGAGGGCCGCCTTGGGCTTTGCGCCGATGATGGTCTTGACGACCTCGCCGCCCTGGTAGACCTTGAGGGCGGGGATCGAGGTGATCTGGTACTTCATCGCGGTCTGCGGGTTGTCGTCGACGTTGAGCTTCACGATCTCGATCTTGTCGCCGTGCTCGGCGGCGATCTGGTCGAGGATCGGGGCGACGGCACGACACGGGCCGCACCACTCGGCCCAGAAGTCGACGAGGATCGTCTTCTCGGACTTCAGGACATCGGCGTCGAAGGTGGAGTCGGAGACTGCCTTGGCGTTGGACATGGCTTCCTTCTTTCGTGGGGAGGGGGAGTTCGGATGCGCTACTCGGCCGGAACCAGGTCGCGGGCTTCGGCGGCGGCCTGGTCGAGCGACGCGAGGAACTCCTCGGCGTCGAGCGCGGCGACGGTGCCCGAGGCAGCCGCGGTGACGGCCTGCCGGTAGTGCGGGTCGATCACGTCACCGGCGGCGAACACGCCGGTGAGGTTGGTCTTGGAGGATCGGCCCGCCACGGCGATGGTGCCCTCGGGGGTGAGGTCGAGCTGACCGTGCACGAGGTGCACGCGCGGGTCGTTGCCGATGGCCACGAACAGGCCCTGCACCTCGAGGGTGCTCTCCTCGCCCGTGACGGTGTCGCGCAGCTGCAGGGCCTCGACCGCGTTCTCGCCGCTGATGCCGACGACCTCGGAGTTCCACACGAACTCGATCTTGTCGTTGCCGAACGCGCGTTCCTGCATGATCTTCGAGGCACGCAGGGAATCCTTGCGGTGCACGACGTAGACCTTCTCCGCGAAGCGGGTGAGGAAGGTGGCCTCCTCCATGGCGGAGTCGCCGCCGCCCACCACGGCGATGGTCTTGGTCTTGAAGAAGAAGCCGTCGCAGGTGGCGCACCACGAGACACCGCGGCCGGAGAGCCGCTCCTCGTCGTGGAGACCGAGCTTGCGATAGGCCGAACCCGTGGCGAAGATGACCGAGCGGGCTTCGAAGGTGCCGGAGTACCCGGTCTCGACGACCTTGACCTCGCCCGAGAGCTCGAGGCGGGTGACGTCGTCGAGCACGACCTCGGTGCCGAAGCGCTCGGCCTGCTCCTGCAGCTTCATCATGAGCTCGGGACCCTGCACACCCTGCGGGAAACCGGGGAAGTTCTCGACCTCGGTGGTGTTCATCAGGTCTCCGCCCGCCTCGACGCTCGAGGCGAGGAGCAGGGGCTTGAGGCCGGCACGGGCGGCGTAGATGGCCGCCGTGAACCCGGCGGGGCCCGACCCGATGATGATGATCTCGCGCATGTCTACTGTCTCCTGAAATGAGGGCGGGCACGGTGCTGCCGGGTCCGTCGAGCGGTACAACACATCCTAACCGCGCACTATTCCGCGCGGTCAGCGGCCGAGACGGGCCCTCAGGGGACCCAGAGCGTCTTTCAACTCGGGCGAACGGATGAGGAACAGGGCTCCCAGATAGACGGCCAGCATCACCACGCCGATGACCGCCATGGAGATGAGAGGGCCGACGAAACCCGAGGTGGGGAAGTCGCCACCGAGGAGGGCCTGGAGGGCGAGATACGTGCCCACGCCGGCGGCCGCCGACGGCAGGGCGGCGAGGGCGAAGCGCAGGAAGCTGACGACGACGGTGCGGCCGCCCACTCCCCCGAGCTTGCCGCGGATCATGACGCCCGCGACCAGGGTCTGGATCGCGGTGGCCAGCGAGAGCGCGAGGGCGAGACCGACGGCGATGAGGTCGGCGGGAAGGAACGCGCATCCGATGGCCAGGGCCGTGAAGATGGTCGCCTGGAGCACCTGGAGGAAGAACGGCGTCTTGGTGTTGCTGAGCGAGTAGAACACCCGCTGGAGGACGAACAGGGCGCTGAACGGCACGAGCCCGACCACGAAGGCGATGAGCACGTTGCCCATGGCCACGGACTGCCCGACGTTCTCGGTGAACAGGCTGGAGAAGGGATAGGCGACGACGATCAGCACGACCGTGCCGAGCACCATGAAGAGCCCGGTCACCCGGATGGCGGCCGAGACGTCGCCTCTGAGCTCGACGGTCTCGCCGCGGTTCGCGTGGCCCGACATCTTGGTGAAGTAGGCGGTGACGATCGAGACGGTGATGATCGAGTGGGGCAGCATGAAGATGAGCCAGGCCGCTTGGATGGTCGCCACCGACGCTGCGTCTCCCGACGCGATCGAGGCCACCATCGTCTCGACCAGACCGGCCGCCTGCGTGACCAGCAGCATGCCGAAGGTCCAGCCGGCGAGCTTGCCCGCGGCACCGAGGCCCACCCCGCGCCAGCGGAAGTCGGGACGGTAGTGGATGCCCGCCCTGCGCCAGAAGACGAACAGCACCAGGGCCTGGCAGGCCACGGCGAGAGTGGTGCTCCCGGCGAGCACGACGATCTTGTCGGGCGACCAGTCGCTGACCAGTCGTTCGCCGCTCGGGTCGGCGCCGAACAGCACGATGAAGGTGACCAGACCCGCGATCGAGACCACGTTGTTGACCAGCGGCGCCCAGGTGAACGGCCCGAAGACGCTCTTGGCGTTGAGCACCTCGCCGAGCACCGTGTAGAGCCCGTAGAAGAAGATCTGCGGCAGGCACCAGAACGCGAAGGCGATGCCGAGGGCCCGTTGCTCGGGCGACCAGCTCGGCGCCGACACGGTCACCAGCACGGGGGCGGCGAGGGTCGCGACCACGGTCGTGCCCGCGAGGATGACCATGGCGATGGTCAGCAGCTTGTTGATGTAGCCCTTGCCGCCGTCGCTGTGCAGGGTCGCCCGCACGATCTGAGGCACCAGGACGGCGGAGAGGGTGCCGCCCGCGATGATGGCGTAGATGTTGTTCGGCAGCTGGTTGGCCACCGCGAAGGCGTCAGCGCTCGCACTTCCGACCACACCGATGGTCTGCGCCAGGATGATGGTGCGCACGAAGCCGAGCACCCGCGACACCATCGTGCCCGAGGCGAGGAAGAGGCTGGCGCGACCGATGCTGCTAGCCATGGGACGCATCCGTCTCGCTCGGTGCTTCGCGGTTGCGCTTGCGGCGTCGCAGGATGTTGCGCACGAGGCCGAAGCCGAACAGCAGCACCAGGAGGATCGCGACGATCACCGTGCCCCAGGTCTCCCAGTCGGCACTCACGTTCACCAGCACGGGGGACGGCACCGACACGAGCACGCCTGTGGGGCTCAGCACCTGGAAGCTCAGGGTCACCGGTCCGTTCGCGACGCCGGCTTCGAGGGGGATCTGGGCGCCCTTGCGCGAGTTCGCCTCGATGGTGACCTCGATGTCGCTCTTCTCCACGACCAGGCGGCCGTTCGAGGGCGTGACGTGCACGACCACGTTCACCGGATAGGGCAGGTCGTTGCTCAGGGTGACCGGCAGATTGGCCTGGTTCGCCACCATGTTGATGTTCGAGCCGTCGACGATCTGCACCGAGCCGAGAGTGGTCGCCGTGGTCTCGCGCGCGGCGTCGACGGCGACGTCCCAGCCCCCGGTGTTGGTGGTCCAGGCGTTCGAGAGCAGGGCGAGCAGGTTCGCCTGCTGCGAGCCTGAGAGCAGCGACGGGTCGACCAGCACGGAGGAGAAGGCGTCGACGCCGCGCGCGTCGGAGAGCAGCGCGGCGATGCTGTCGATGCGCTCGGCGGGCTGGGGGGAGTCGGTGAGCGTGAGGGGCTGCTCGAACGCCCCGGTGAGGAGGGCCTCAAGCGGAGAGGGCTGCGACCACGGGGCTCGACCCACCACGGACATCGCCTCACCCAGGTCGCTGAGGTTCATGGTCTCCCGGTCGAGCACCGCGAGCACCTTCACCCCGGGGGCGCCGGAGGGCACGATGCCGTGCTCGGCGGCCACCGCGAGCGAGGCCGAGAGCGCGGCGTAGGCAGCGTCGCGGCTCGTGTCGGTGGTGGCGGAGAGGGCGTCTTGCAGCGCGTCGGAGACGACGTGGTCGGAGACGAGCACCTGCTGGGCGCCGAGCCGCGCGGTGGCCGCGACGGGCGCGGGGTCGGCGGCGCCCGACTCGCCGCTGTCGCTCTCCTGGGGCGTCGCGGTGAGCTGCTCCGAGTCGATGATGGTGCGCTCGTAGCCGGAGGAGGCGAACACCGGGAGGTCGTCGCCGACCACCGTGCCCCCGCGAGGCCAGGCGATGGTGCTCGAGGTGTAGTCCCAGGCCAGGAGCTGGTCGAGAGTGGGCACCGACGCGGCCGCCGGGGTGGGCGACGGGCTCGCGGTGACGGCCCCCGCATCCGGAACCGAGGTGGGCTCGATGAGCTCGTCGACGTCGGTGAAGTCGGCGCCGCGCAGCGCGTAGGAGAAGGAGGTGGGCTGCAGCACCTGGGTCGCGCCGGCCTGACGCTCGCCCGAGATGTCGGAGTCGCCGAAGGTGAGCGGGATGATGGGGTTGCTCGCCTGGTCGAGGCGCTGCAGCCACGCCACGGCCGAGTCGGGGGCGGCCGAGCCGAGCGCCCGGATGGAGACGATGATGCGCGGGTCGACGGCGATGGTGACCGGCTGGTCGATCACCGCGTCGAGCTCGCGGGTGAGAACGCCGGTGTCGCTCGTGAAGGCCTCCAACGCTGCCGATTGGATGAGCCCGGTCGAACTCGCCACGGTCGTGATGGGGGCGATGACCGTGAGGTCGGCCGGCGCGGGGGCGGATGAGGCGGGGTCGTTCCAGACGATCGACGAACGGGCGACCGTGGTGACGCCGTCGATGGTCGCCGACACCGAGACGGGATAGACGCCCCAGCCATCGAGGGCCGCGTCGAGCTGGGCCGCGGGGACGCTCAGCTGCACCATGTGGGTGACGCCGGGCGAGACCGCCGTGGACGCCACCGAGGCGAGCGGGGTGAGCTCGGGCGCAGCTCCGTCACCGTCGCTGCCGTCGAGCCAAGAGCCGAGGGTCGACACCGAGTCGAAGGGGGTGTCACCGAGCGAGACGGTGAGGGGTGTGTCGACGGTGCGGCCCTGACTCGGGTTCGCGATCTCGACGGCGAGCTGCAGCTCCGAGCCCGGGCCGGCGACGCCGTCGTTCGCGGGAGCCAGGGTGAGGGTGGGGGCAGCCGCCGAGGTCCCCGTGAGGTCGACCTCGGTGCTGAGCCCGGTGGTGCCGCTGCCGCCAGCGGTCGCCGGCTCGGCCGCCTGCGACGCGCTCGGCGCGGGGGTCGCGAACAGAGCACCGGCGACGAGCGCGCAGGCTGCGATCGCGGGCGCAACTCGGGACATCCGACGCGCTGGTGAGTTCATAGGCCGACGGAGTGCGCGCCCGGTGACGCTCTCACTCCTCCTGGCGATTCTAGGAGACGCGGGCTGGGAGAACCGGGAGGCGGTCGGCGCGGGGCCGCGGCTAAAATGACTCGGTGCAATCGGTTCAGCAGTCGCTCGCGTTCCTCGCCTCCCTGGCGGAGAGCGGCCCTGTCGCCACGCTCGCCGCCGCCTTCTCGAGTGCGGGCCGGGAGCTGGCGCTCGTGGGGGGCCCGGTGCGCGACGCCTTCCTCGGCCGACCCATCACCGATCTCGACTTCACCACCGACGCCCGGCCCGACGAGATCCTCGAGCTGGTGACGCCCATCTCGCAGGCCCAGTGGGACGTGGGCCGCGCCTTCGGCACCATCGCCGCGCGCATCGACGGCGAGACGGTGGAGATCACCACCTACCGCTCCGACTCCTACGACGGCGAGAGCCGCAAGCCCGCCGTGGAGTTCGGCGACACCCTCGAGGGCGATCTGCTGCGCCGCGACTTCACGGTGAACGCGATGGCCCTGCGTCTCCCCCAGCTCGTGCTGGTCGACCCCGCGCACGGCATGGACGACCTCATCGCGGGTGTGCTGCGCACCCCCGGCGCACCCGAGACCTCGTTCGGCGACGATCCGCTCCGCATGCTGCGTGCCATCCGGTTCACCGCCCAGCTCGGCTTCACCGTCGACGTCGACACCGCGATCGCGATCTCCGAGATGAAGGAGTCGATCGGCATCGTGTCGATCGAACGCGTGAACGACGAGCTCTCGAAACTGCTGAAGACGGATGCGCCCCGCCGCGGCGTCGAACTGCTCGTCGAGAGCGGCCTCGCCGACATCGTGCTGCCGGAGGTGCCGGCCCTACAGCTCGAGCGCGACGAGCACCACCACCACAAAGACGTCTACGAGCACAGCCTCACGGTGCTCGACCAGGCGATCGAGCTCGAGAAGTCGCGCGCGGCAGCCGGCACGGGCATCGCCTCGCCCGACCTCGTGCTGCGGCTCGCCGCGCTGCTCCACGACATCGGCAAGCCCTCGACCAAGCGCAACGAGGCCGGCGGCCAGGTGACGTTCCACCACCACGACGTGGTGGGGGCGAAGCTCGCCAAGAAGCGCCTGCGCGCCCTGCGCTACGACAACGACACCATCGCGGCGGTGTCGCGGCTCATCGAGCTGCACCTGCGCTTCTTCGGTTACACCGACGGGGCGTGGACCGACTCCGCTGTGCGACGCTACGTGCGCGACGCGGGCGACCAGCTCGAACGTCTGCACATCCTCACCCGGGCCGACGTCACCACCCGCAACCGGCGCAAGGCCGACCAGCTCTCCTTCGCCTACGACGACCTCGAGCAGCGCATCGCCGTGCTCGCCGAGGAGGAGGAGCTCGCCGCGGTGCGGCCCGACCTCGACGGTGAGCAGATCATGGCGATCCTCGGCATCAAGCCGTCACGTGAGGTGGGCCAGGCCTATGCCTATCTGCTCGAGGTGCGCCTCGACGAGGGCCCCCTCTCGGAGGAGGAGGCCACGTCGCGGCTCCTCAGTTGGTGGCAGTCCCGTACCGAGTGATGAACTCCTCCAGCTGCGTGCGCGCCACGTCGTCGGGCAGCTGCTTCGCGGGCGACTTCATGAAGTAGGCGCTCGCCGCCTCGACCGGGCCGGCGAGACCGGCGTCGAGGGCGATCTTCGCGGCGCGCAGCGCGTCGATGATGACACCGGCCGAGTTCGGCGAGTCCCACACCTCGAGCTTGTACTCCAGGCTCAGCGGCGCTCCGCCGAAGCCGTGGCCCTCGAGGCGCACGAAGGCGAACTTGCGGTCGTCGAGCCACGGCACGTGGTCGCTCGGGCCGATGTGCACGTCGTCGGCGTCGAGCTCGATGTCGATGTTCGAGGTCACCGAGCGGGTCTTCGACACCTTCTTCGAGCTGAGGCGGCGGCGCTCGAGCATGTTCTTGAAGTCCATGTTGCCGCCGACGTTGAGCTGGTAGGTGTGGTCGAGGCGGATGCCGCGGCTCTCCAGGAGGCGCGCCAGCACGCGGTGGGTGATGGTGGCGCCGACCTGGCTCTTGATGTCGTCGCCGACGATGGGGAGCCCGGCGTCGACGAACTTCTGCGCCCACTCCGGGTCGGAGGCGACGAACACCGGAACGGCGTTGACGTAGGCCACGCCGGCGTCGAGCGCCGCCTGAGCGTAGTACTTCACGGCCTCCTCCGAGCCCACCGGGAGGTAGCCCACGAGCACGTCGGCCCCCGAGGCCCGGAGCACCTCTGCCACGTCGACCGGCTCGGCCGGCGACTCGTCGATCATCTCGACGTAGTACTCGCCGAGGCCGTCGAGGGTGGGGCCGCGCTGCACGGTCACGCCGGTGGGCGCGACGTCTGCGAACTTGAGCGTGTTGTTCTCGCTGGCCCAGATGGCCTCGGCGAGGTCGACCCCCACCTTGGCGGCGTCGACGTCGAAGGCCGCGACGAACTCGATGTCGCCCACATGGTAGCTGCCGAAGCGCGTGTGCATCAGCCCGGGGATCGCCTCCGTGTCATCCGCGTCGGCGTAGTACGTCACGCCCTGGATCAGCGAGTTGGCGCAGTTGCCCACGCCCGCGATGGCGACCTTGATGCTCATTCGGCACGGCTCTCATTCAGTAGTTGTCAGAACTGAACGATCGTATCGGTCTCCTCCCGGCGAAAACCCTCGATGACGCCGAGCGGATGCCGCTGACCGCCGCTCAGCACGAAGTGCGGCGGCTCGGTGCTGTCGTCTAGCGTGAGCTGGGTGGCGTGGGCGGCCATCGCCCTGGCCTTGGCCGCGCAGAGCGCCCCGAGTTCGAGTCGCACCTCGGTGGCGGGCGGTTCCGGCCCGTCGCCGCCGTCGACGCGGGGCTCGGTGACGGCGAAGAACGGCACGCCGAGCCGGGCCGCCACAACGAGGGCCGCGTCGTGCATGCGCACATGATCGGGGTGCCCGTATCCCCCGCGGGCGTCGTAGCTGACGATGGAAGACGGATGCACGCCGAGCTCCTCCAGCGCCGTCACCACGTCTGCCACCACGTCCTCGAGCGGTGCGAGGCTCAGCGCATCGGCCGGGGCGTCGGCCGCGGCGACCGCGAAGCCGTCGTCGCCCCAGCGCATTCCGGAATCGGCATACGTCTGCCGACGACCCCCGAGGTAGGCGTGCGCGAGAGTGCCGTCACCCGCCAGGGCGAGTTCAGCCAGCGCGGCGCGCAACTCGCCCTCCCGGTGCGGCGCCAGCCGTGGCGTGCCCTCCAACGCGTGCAACGGGCCCGGCACCACTTCGCCGCGCTCCCCCCGGGTTCCCGTGAGGACGGTCGCCCGTCCCCCCGCCCGCACGACCGCGGCGATCGCTCCCCCGGTCGAGATCGACTCGTCGTCGGGATGCGCGTGGAGAAAGACGGGGCTGTCGCCGAACGCCGCGCGGGCGATGCGCGCCGCGACGGCGGCGGAGTACAGGCCGGCGAGGCGAACCGCGGTGCCACGCCAGGTGTGGCGGGCCGCGAACGCGACTGCGGAGGTGGAGAGCGCGGCGAGCCGTGCCGGATCGGCTAGCAGCCCCGAGATGGTGGCGGCCCACAGTGCGGGATCGCGCCCGTCGAGAAGCACGCCGCTCTCGCCATCGGACACCGCGTCGAGGAGCCCCGTCGTGCGCGCGGCCACCACGGGCGTGCCGCTGGCCGCCGCCTCCAGGGCCACGAGCCCGAAGGTCTCGGAGAAGGATGGGACCAGCAGCAGCGCGGCGTCGCGCAGGAGCTCGGCGGCCGCGGCCCTCTCCTGGGCAGGCAGGAACTCGATGTCGCCCTCAAGCCCGAGTTCGCGGGTGCGCGAGAGGAGGTCGTGCGCGTAGTCGTCGTGGCCGGGGCTCACCCCTCCCGCGATCACAAGCCGCGGCCGCGATGCCGACGGGATGCGCGCCAGCGCCTCGATCGCGAGGTCGACCCCCTTCAACGGCTGGATGCGGGCCAGCACCGCGACGACAGGCCGACCGGGGGTCGCGTCACCCGGGTGGAACAGCTCGGTGTCGACGCCAGGCGGCACCGTCACCACTGCGGTCGGTTCCGCGCCGAGCAGCTCGACCACGGCCTCCCGCTCGGCGGCCGTGTGGGTGACGGTGAGAGCGGAAGCCCGCACGAGCATCCGCTCGCCGTCGAGCCGAGACGAGGGCTCAGGTGTGTCGCCGGGCGCGAGGCGCGCGTTCTTCAGGGCGGCGACGGTGTGGAGGCTGAGCACGTGGGGCACGCCCCATTCCTCCGCCACGGGCAGCGCCGCGAGGCCCGAGAGCCAGTAGTTCGAGTGCACCACGTCGAAGGGGGGCAGGGCGCGCAGCGCGTCGGCGAACGCGGGTGCCAGCGCGGCGAGCTCCCCTTTAGGCACCGATGCGCGCGGCCCGGCCTCGAGGAAGCGCACCACCGCACCGCCCGGCGTGCGCAGCGCGTCTGGCGTGCCGGGGCGCGCATCCGTCGCCCTGGTCAGCAGCTCGACCTCGTGACCGGCGGCCACGAGCGCGTCGGCGACACCCAGCAGGAAGGTGTTCATGCCCCCGGCGTCGCCGGAGCCGGCGAGGGCCAGCGGGGAGGTGTGCAGCGATACCAGGGCGATGCGCATTCTGGTAGGCTACCCAGGTTGTCCTGTGCCCGATGGAACTCTCCGTTCGGGTGCCGGGCCGATGCAGAACCCTCCTGTCACAGACCGTCTGTGGCCGTTCTAGTCCGAAGGAGGTGGGTTTGTGACGCATCAGTACGAACTCATGGTCATCCTCGATCCCGAGATCGACGAGCGCACCGTGGCTCCGAGCCTCGACAAGTTCCTCAATGTCATCCGCAACGACGGTGGCACCGTCGACAACGTCGACATCTGGGGCCGCCGTCGCCTGGCCTACGAGATCAACAAGAAGAGCGAAGGCATCTACGCCGTGGTGAACCTCACCGCGACCGCCGACTCCACCAAGGAGCTCGACCGCCAGCTGAAGCTCTCCGAGGCCGTCATGCGCACCAAGGTGCTCCGTGCCGAAGAGGGAATCGCCCAGGTCGCCGCCGCCAAGAAGCTCGCCGACGAGAAGGCCGCCCGCAAGGCCGCCAACCCGAAGGCCGCTGCTGCCCCGGCTGCCGCTCCCGCCGCATCCGCCTCCCCCGCCGCCGCCGTCAAGGCCGCTGCGTCGAAGGCGTCGACCAAGGCTGCCGAGTAGTCGATCATGGCCGGCGAGACCGTCATCACCGTGGTGGGAAACCTCACCGCCGATCCTGAACTGCGCTACACGCAGAACGGGCTCGCGGTAGCGAACTTCACGATCGCCTCCACCCCCCGCACCTTCGACCGTGCGTCGAACGACTGGAAGGACGGCGAAGCGCTGTTCCTCCGGGCGTCGGTGTGGCGTGAGTTCGCCGAGCACGTCGCCGGATCGCTGACGAAGGGAAGCCGTGTCGTCGCGACCGGCCGCCTGCGTCAGCGCTCCTACGAGACGAAAGAGGGCGAGAAGCGCACCTCGATCGAGCTCGAGGTCGACGAGATCGGCCCCTCGCTCCGCTACGCGACCGCGCAGGTCACCCGTGCCACCTCCGGTGGCGGCGGTGGCGGCGGCTCCTTCGGGGGCGGCAACCGCGGTGGTCAGCCCGCCGTCGACGAGCCGTGGGCGGCATCCGCTCCCTCCTCGTCGGGTGGCTCGGGCGGCGACGTCTGGAACACTCCGGGCTCGTACGCCGACGACACCCCCTTCTAAACTCTCTTCTCTTTCAGAACAGGAATCACCATGGCTGGAAAGTCAAGCGGCGACCGCCGCAAGCCGCTGCGCGGCGCCAAGGGTGCGAAGAACGCCGCACCCGCGAAGTCGATCCGCGTCGGAGTCATCGACTACAAAGACGTCGCGACCCTGCGCAAGTTCATCTCGGAGCGTGGAAAGATCCGCGCCCGCCGTATCACGGGAGTCTCCGTTCAGGAGCAGCGCCTCATCGCCCGTGCCGTCAAGAACGCCCGCGAGATGGCACTCCTGCCCTACGCCGGCTCGGGCCGCTAAGGAGCAGCAGAATGTCGAAACTCATCCTCACCCACGAGGTGACCGGTCTCGGAACCCCCGGCGACGTCGTCGAGGTCAAGAACGGCTTCGCCCGCAACTACCTCATCCCGAAGGGCTTCGCCGTGGCGTGGAGCCGCGGTGGCGAGAAGCAGGTCGAGCAGATCAAGGCGGCTCGTGCCGCTCGTGAGCTCGCCACCATCGAAGAGGCTCAGCACATCAAGCAGTCGCTCGAGAACGCGACCGTCAAGCTCACCGTCAAGGCGGGCAAAGAGGGTCGTCTGTTCGGCTCGGTGAAGACCTCCGACATCGCCGACGCGGTGGCGGCGGCCGGCATCGGCTCGCTCGACAAGCGCAAGATCGAGATCCCCACCGCCATCAAGGCGACCGGGAACCACGAGGCCACGGTGCGTCTGCGCGATGACATCTCGGCCACGATCAGCCTTCAGGTGGTCGCAGCAAAGTAGTCCACCCGATCAAGGGGTGTCAAGGGTTTTTTCGTGCCCTTGGCGCCCCTTTTTCGCGCCCGGAATCCCCATGCCTATACACAGGACGAGGGCCGTCCCTCAACATTCAAGTGTTGATCGAAGGATGTATCCACTCACAGGATGTGGGAACGTGAAAGGCCCGGTCAGAGTCGTTTTCAGGGTTCGATGTCGGTGGTTGTCCACAGACTAATACACACCTTGTGCACATCGGCCACGGCGTTTCGCCCAGATCGTCCACAACGTTATCCACAAGTGAATTTGATCCGACCGCCCGCCACCGCTTTGCTGGTGCGAGCAACGAGAACGACCAGGAGGAGACCACGTGTCGATCGCCCATCTCGGCCTCGCGGGAGACCAGCAACGCCCCGGAGACCGTGAGCCGCGTTCGGCCGGCGACCGCACCCCGCCCCACGACCTGCTCGCCGAGCAGAGCGCCCTGGGCGGCATGCTGCTCAGCAAGGATGCGGTGGCCGACGTCGTCGAGGTGATGCGCTCGGTCGACTTCTACGTGCCGAAGCACGAGGTGATCTTCGAGGCACTGCTCAACCTCTACTCGCACGGCGAGCCGACCGACGTGATCGCCGTCACCGACGAGCTCACCAAGACCGGCGAGCTGGTGCGCGCGGGTGGTGCTGAGTACCTGCACACCCTCACCGGGCTCGTGCCCACGGCTGCGAACGCGGGCTACTACGCGTCGATCGTCGCGGAGAAGGCGGTGCTGCGGCGACTCGTCGAGGCCGGCACGCGCATCGTGCAGATGGGTTACGCCAGCGAGGGCGAGGTGACCGACCTGGTCAACAACGCCCAGGCCGAGATCTACGCCGTCAACGGCGGTGTGGAGACCGAGGACTACGTTCCCCTCACGGTCGCCGTCACCGCGGCCATCGACGAGATCGAGGCGGCGGCCGGCAAAGACGGGCAGATGACCGGGGTGCCCACGGGCTTCTCCGACCTCGACAACCTCACGAACGGGTTCCACCCGGGGCAGATGATCATCGTCGCCGCCCGTCCGGCGCTCGGTAAGTCGACACTCGCGCTCGACTTCTGCCGCGCCGCCTCCATCAAGAACGACATGCCGTCGATCTTCTTCTCGCTCGAGATGGGGCGCTCGGAGATCGCGATGAGGCTGCTGTCGGCAGAAGCATCCGTTCCCCTGCAGAGCATGCGGAAGGGGCGCATCGAGGGGCGCGACTGGACCACCCTCGCCTCGACCCGCGGGCGCATCAACGACGCCCCGTTCTACATCGACGACAGCCCGAACATGACCCTGGTGGAGATCAGGGCGAAGTGCCGTCGGCTGAAGCAGAAGGTGGGCCTCAAGCTCGTCGTCATCGACTACCTGCAGCTCATGACGAGCGGCAAGAAGGTGGAGAGCCGCCAGCAGGAGGTGTCGGAGTTCTCGCGTGCGCTGAAGCTGATGGCGAAGGAGCTGCAGGTGCCCGTGATCGCGCTGTCGCAGCTCAACCGCGGCCCGGAGCAGCGCGCCGACAAGAAGCCCGCCATCAGCGACCTGCGTGAGTCGGGCTCGCTCGAGCAAGACGCCGACATGGTCATCCTGCTGCACCGCGAGGGCGCCTACGAGAAAGACAACCCGCGCGCCGGCGAGGCCGACTTCATCGTCGCCAAGCACCGCAACGGCCCTACCGCCACCATCACCGTCGGCTTCCACGGCCACTTCTCCCGCTTCGCGGACATGCCCCCGGCGTAGCCCGAGAAGGTCACCTTGTCGCGGTCATAGTGGCGTTAGGTTAACCGTGAATTGATGTTCTTGGCGGCGTCGATTCACGGTAATTCGCACTCGCCGAACTCCCTGAATCGGTGCATCAGTCGAATGCCATCGAGAATTCGACGCTCACCCTCGAAGACACGGAGCGCATCCTGGCGGGTGGTGTTCCGACGACCGCTCGGGATCTGCGGGAGATCGTCGAAGCGAGCAACCTCGCGAGGGTGACCGATGATCTCCTGAACTCGACCGAGCCACTGTCGGTCGACCTGCTCCTGCGGTGGCACCGGGAGCTGCTCACCGGCATCCGTGACGACGCCGCCGGCCGATTCCGGCGCGGTGACGAGTGGGTGCGAGTGGGTTCTCACCTCGGCGCGAATCCCGCGTTTGTCGCCGGCTTGATCGACGAGGCACTCGAGCGCTTCCGGGTGGGTCACCTGATGGGGTGATCGAGCGCATCGCGTGGTTCCACTGCGAGTTCGAGGTGATCCATCCGTTCGTCGACGGCAACGGCCGCATCGGGCGCATGGTGATGAATCACCAGCCGGAAGGTCGTGACGCTCGCTGCGTGGGCGCGTGAGGTGGGGATGCGAGGGACCGTCGCTGGGAATCGAGCGAAGCGCCAGACGCTGCCCACGTTCCGCGTGCGAGACCGCTGGATGATCTCGGCCGACTACCGGGACTGACCCGGGGCGCGGAGCGCCGCGGTCAGTCGGCGGAGGCGGCGTCGCGGTAGATGGTGTCGACGCCGCGGAGGAAGCGTTCGACGACGGTGTGCTCCTCGGGGGTGAGGTCGGCGACGAGGTCGCTGAGGCCGTCGATGACGGGGCGGAGCTCGTCGATGGCGCGCAGCACCGAGCTGCGGGCCGGGATGACGACGATCTTGCGGCGGTCGTGCTCGTGCGGGTGACGCTCGGCGTGGCCGAGGGCGACGAGGCGGTCGACGACGAGGGTCGACGCCGCGGTGGTGACGCCGAGGCGCGCGGCGAGGTCGCTCGGGGTGAGCGGGCCGCTCGAGATGAGGTGCTGCATCGCCGTGAGGTCGGTCTGGTTGACCGTCAGGGTCGACGCCAGGCGGCGCTCGAAGGCCCGCGAGTGCGTGTCGATGTCGCGCAGGGCGGTGATGATCGGGTCGCGCTCCGAGATGCCGGCCGACTCCAGCTCGTCTCGCGACCAGGGTGCGCCCTGCTCCTCCGGGTCGGCGAAGGCGCCGCCCGGTTCGGCGGCCGGGCGCTCCGTTCCCGGTTTGCGGTCGACATCCACGGGTGCCATGCTAATCCACTAGATAGCTAAGTTACTTGGTTATCTGGCAAGTCGATGGAAAAGACACCGGACGAGGGAGAAGACGGATGCGCGCTGTCGCACGGTTCGTGAGCGGCAAGGGCACGGCATGGCTGGTTCTCGGTCTGGCGGCCGCCGCCGTGGCGCTGCTGTTCGGCCTGCTGCCGAAGGGGTCGAGCGAGAGCTTCCCGGCCTCGGGCCTTCCTGATTCCAGCGACGCCGCGAAGGTCTCCGCGCTGCTCGAGGAGTTCCCGAGCGCCGACAGCACGGCCGCGATCGTCGTCTACAGCCGTGACGACGGCGCGGCGCTGGGCGACGCCGACCGCGAGGCCGTCACCGCGTCGGCGACCGCGCTCGCCGACGACTCGATCGCCCCCCAGGCCGTCGTGCCGCAATTCAGCGACGACGGCGATGCCGCGATCGTCGTCGTGCCGCTCGACTCCGCCACCGCGGAAGACGACCTCGAGGGAACCGCCGAGAACCTGCGCAGCACCGCGTCGGAGGGCCTCCCCGACGGCGTGTCAGCCCTGCTCACCGGACCGCTCGGCTTCCAAGCCGACATCAGCAACGCCTTCGCCGGCGCCGACTTCCGCCTCCTGCTCGTGACCGTGATCGTGGTCGCGGTGCTCCTCATCGTCACCTACCGCAGCCCGCTGCTCTGGATCGTGCCGCTCGCCGTCGTCGGCACCGCCGACGGCCTCGCCCGCGTCGTGGTGACCGCCCTCGCCGACCCGCTGGGCGTCACGATCGACGCTTCCATCGGGGGCATCCTCTCCGTGCTCGTCTTCGGCGCGGGAACCAACTACGCCCTGCTGCTCGTCGCCCGCTACCGCGAGGAGCTCACCCGCGAGAACGACCGCCACCGCGCCATGCTCACGGCGGTCACGAGCGCCGGGCCCGCCATCGCCGCCAGTGGCGGCACCGTCGCGCTGAGCCTGCTCACCCTCGTCTTCGCCGAGCTGGCCGGCAACCGCGCCCTCGGCATCGCGTGCGCCATCGGCATCGCCATCGCCGTGCTGTTCGCTCTCATCGTGCTTCCCGCCGCGCTCGTCATCTGCGGTCGCGGCCTGTTCTGGCCGTTCGTACCCCGCGTGCACGCCACGGGCGACCACCACCACGCCGCCCAGAAGCCCACGCTCTGGACCAGGCTCGGCCGCGGCGTGCGCCGCCGCCCCGCCGCGGTGGCGATCGTGGCGACCCTCGGCATCGGCGCCCTCGCGCTCGGGCTCTTCGGGGTGCGGATCGGCCTCTCCCAGGTCGACCAGTTCGTCGGCGACCCCGAGTCGGTGGTGGCCCAGCGCGTCATCGACGACTCGTTCTCGGCGGGCCTCACCGGCCAGACCATCGTGCTGACCCCGGATGACGCGGTCACCGACGCGACGAGCGTCGCCGAGGGCGTCGACGGCGTCGAGGCGGTGCGTGCTGGCGAGAGCGCGGAGGGCTACACGCGCCTCGACGTGACCCTCGCGGCGGAGCCGCAGAGCGACGCGGCCTTCGCCACCATCGAAGCCCTGCGCACGGCATTGACGGATGCGCCGGGTGACGTCTCGCAGAGCCTCGTCGGCGGCAGCGATGCCACAGCCCTCGACGAGAACACCGCGGCGGCCGCCGACCAGGCGCTCATCATCCCGCTCATCCTGGCGATCGTGTTCGTCATCCTCGCCCTGCTGCTGCGCTCGCTCGTGGCGCCCGTGCTCCTCATCGCGAGCGTACTGGCGACCTTCTTCGCCAGCCTCGGCGCCTCGAACCTCATCTTCCAGAACCTGATGGGCTTCCCCGCGTTCGACTCCAACGTCGTGTTGTTCGCCTTCCTCTTCCTCGTCGCGCTCGGCGTCGACTACAACATCTTCCTCACCACGAGAGCGCGCGAGGAGGCGGGGGTGCACGGCACCCGAGAGGGCATGGTGCGCGCGCTGAGCTCGACCGGCGGGGTCATCACGAGCGCCGGCATCCTGCTCGCGGCGGTGTTCGCGGTGCTCGGCGTGCTGCCCGTGGTGGCGCTCACGCAGATCGGGGTGATCGTGTGCATCGGCGTGCTGCTCGACACCCTGGTGGTGCGCACGGTGCTGGTGCCGGCGCTGGTGTTCCTCACCGGCGACCGCTTCTGGTGGCCGTCGCGCCCCGCGCGCCGGGCGTCGGAGGACGCGGTCGGGAGAGGCTCCCAGGCTGAGCACAATAAACTGGGGGTACGAGCTAGCTGAATCGAGGCTTTCCGCGTGACCGACGCACCCCGAACTCTTCCGCGGTCGCCCTACTGGGGCGTTCCCGTGGCCAGGGCGATCCCGTTCGTCGTCACCGCTCTAGTCATCACCTTCGTCTCGAACCACTCCGCCCAGGTGGGCCTCCTCGCCTACGGCGTGTTCGCGATCGTCTCGGGCCTTCTGGTCGCGGTGCTGTCGTGGCGTACGGTGGCCGAGCGCAGCATCCGGGTCGTCTTCCTGGTGCACGGCATCTCGGGTGTCGTGTTCGGCGCGCTCGCACTGGCGTTCAGCACGGGCGGGCTCGGCTTCTTCCTGTTCTGCGCGACCATGAACTCCGCCATCGGCGGCTTCCTCGAGCTCTACGCCGGTCTCCGCAGCACCAAGAACCCCGCGGGCCGCGACTGGGCGATCGTGGGCGCGCTCACCGTCGTGTTCGCGCTCGTGCTGATCTTCTTCCCCACCGACCCCGTCTTCGCGGTCGGGATGCTGGGCGCTTACGCCGCGATCGTCGGGCTGTTCCTCGTCATCGCCGGCCTCTCGCTGCGCTGGGGAGTCCAGGCGGTGCCCGCCGCGACCACCGGGCAGCCCCCTCGGGGCGGAAAGGCATCGTGAACCAACCCTCGAGGCGCGACCGGCTGAAGCCCGTCGAACTGCTCGTGCTCTCCGGCATCCTCGCCCTGTTCGTGGGGCTGACGGTGCTGCTGTCGACGCGCGAGATCGTGCTGTCGCTCATCTTCTTCGGCATCGCGTTCATCGTCGTGCTCGTGGTGATGGCGATGTTCTCGCTGTCGATCAAGCCGAACGAGATCGAGCAGCACGAGATCGACGACGACGGCACCGGGTCGGCACCCGGAGAGGACACACGCCCCTCCGGGCACTGAGGCCGGTAGGTCGGGAGACCGGTGGGCCGACAGGCCGCCAGCGCGGCAGCCGGCACAGACCCGGCCGCGCGCTACTGCTGCGGCAGGATGTGGTCGACGAGCTCCGACGCCAGCCCGGTGTAACCGGCCGGGGTGAGCGCCACGAGCCGCTCCTTCGCCTCGTCACCGATGTCGAGGCCGCGCACGAACTCCACCAGCTCGGCCTGCCCGATGCGGCGCCCGCGGGTGAGCTCCTTGAGCAGGGCGTACGGATCGGCGATCGACGAGCGCCCCGCCGTCACCTCGGCCCGCACCACGGTCTGGATCGCCTCGCCGAGCACCTCCCAGTTCGCGTCGAGGTCGCGCGCGAGCACGTCGGCGGCGAGGGAGATCTGCCCGAGCCCGCCCTTGATGTTGTCGAGGGCGAGCAGCGAGTGGCCGAGGGCGACGCCGACGTTCCGCTGCGTGGTGGAGTCGGTGAGGTCGCGCTGCAGCCGCGAGGTGACGAGCGTCGCCGCGAGGGAGTCGAGCAGTGCGCTCGAGAGCTCGAGGTTCGCCTCGGCGTTCTCGAAGCGGATGGGGTTCACCTTGTGCGGCATGGTCGACGAGCCCGTGGCACCCGCCACCGGGATCTGCGCGAAGTACCCCATCGAGATGTACGTCCACACATCCGTGCAGAGGTTGTGCAGGATGCGGTTGGCGTGGCTGATACGCGCGTACAGCTCGGCCTGCCAGTCGTGCGACTCGATCTGGGTGGTGAGCGGGTTCCACTCGAGGCCGAGCGAGGTGACGAAGCCGCGCGAGACGGCCTGCCAGTCGGCGGTGGGGTCGGCGACCAGGTCGGCCGCGAAGGTGCCGGTCGCTCCCGAGAACTTGCCGAGGTACTCGGTGCCCTCGATCTGCGCCTTCACCCGTTCGAGCCGGTGCACCGTGACGGCGAGCTCCTTGCCCATGGTGGTGGGGGTGGCGGGCTGGCCGTGCGTGTGGGCGAGCATGGGCACGTCGCGGTACTCCACAGCCTGCCGCCTGAGCTCCTCGATCACCGCGGTGAAGGCGGGCAGCCAGACATCCGTCACCGCCGAGCGGATGGTGAGGGCGTAGGAGAGGTTGTTGATGTCTTCGCTGGTGCAGCCGAAGTGGGTGAGCTCGGCGATGTGGTTGAGCCCGAGGTCGGCGAGCTTGCGGCGCACGTAGTACTCGACGGCCTTGACGTCGTGCCGCGTGGTGGCCTCGAGGGTCGCGATCTGGTCGATGTCGGCCTGACCGAACTCCTGCACCACGGCGCGGAGGCGGCGGGCGAGCTCGGGTTCGAGCGGCTCGGAGCCGAACATCGAGTGGTCGGTGAGGTAGAGCAGCCAGTCGATCTCGACGTGCACGCGGGCGCGGTTGAGGCCGGCCTCGGAGAGGAACTCGCCGAGCTCCGAGACAGCGGGGCGGTAGCGGCCGTCGAGGGGGCTGATGGGCTGGGGAGGCAGAGGGGGCATGAGGTCTTCCGTGCAGAGGGGCTGGGGGCGGGGGTGCGGCTTGGGCTGGGGGCGGGTGGCCGAGCGGATGCGGTGGCCGGGTGGTCGGAGGGCTGGGCGGATGCGGTGGCCGGGTGGTCAGAGGGCGGGGTGCGGCCGCCGGAACGCGGGCTCGAGCTGCCGGAACAGCGCCCGGCAGGAGTGCTCCACCATGGCGAGCACCGAGTCGAACATCGCGGAGTCGGAGTAGTACGGGTCGGGCACGTCGGAGCGCCCGGCGTACTCGGGGTCGAAGCTCAGCAGCAGACGGATCTTCTGCCGGTCGTCGTCGGAGCGCGCCCACGACCTCAGCACCCGCTCGTGGCTGCGGTCGAGCGCGACCACCAGGTCGAGCCGGTCGAACCACGACGGGTCGAACTGTCGCGCCCGGTGCAGGCTCCCGTCGTAGCCGCGTGCCCGCAGGGCGGCGACCGTGCGCGGGTCGGCGTGCTCGCCGACGTGCCACTCCCCCGTGCCGGCCGAACTCACCACGACGCGCTCGCCGAGACCGGCCTGATCGACGAGGTCGCGCATCACCACCTCGGCCATGGGCGAGCGGCAGATGTTCCCCGTGCAGACCATGCTGATGCGGAACGCCTCGTCTGCGGGTTCGTCGGGGTCACGGGGCATGGCCCTCATTCTCGCACTCAGCCCGCGCGACCCCCAAGGGCGGGAGTGCGCGGGGGCACCGTGCGCCGTGGCGCGAGCGCCTCGAAGGCGGCGGCGAGGCGCAGCAACGCGGTGTCGGAGTAGGCAGCGCCGGCGAAGGTGAGTCCGACCGGCATGCCGATGTCGGCCATGGTGCCCATCGGCACGGTGACGGTCGGGATGCCCAGGTGCCGCGGCACGAGGTTGCCGTTCGCGACCCACACCCCGTTCTGCCAGGCGCGCTCGGCCGACAGCTCGTTCACGTCGGCGTCGGCGGCGCCCACATCGGCGACGGCGGGGAAGACCACGGCGTCGAAGCCGTTCCCTGCAAGCCAGTCCTCCAGGTCGATCCGCCGGGTCTCTTCGAGCCCGAGTAACCCCTCGGCGAGCCCCGGTATCTCGTCGAGCTGCATGATCCCCTCGCGGCGGGCCCGCTCGGCGTAGAGCGCGAGATCGAAGTCGAAGTCGCCGTAGCGGTCGGGCAGCGCGCCAGGTGGATGCGGGAAGATGCGCGACCCGTCGACGTCGGCCAGCCGGTCGAGGGCCGGGTCGCCGTTGGCGGCGAGGAAGTCGTTCCACGCCCACATCGACAGCTCCCAGAGCTCCCGCTCGAAGAACTCCGGCGGCACGACTCCCCGCGTGAACACGGTGGGCGCGCCGGCGCGGTCGCCCTCGTAGTTCGACACCACGGGGAAGTCGCACGGCACCACCTCGGCCCCTGCCCGCTCGAGGTCGCGTCGCGCCGCCTCCCAGAGCTCCATGACGGATGCGCGGGTGCGGATGCGCTGCCCCGTCGGCCCCCCGATCCCCGGCTTCTCCCCCGTGCCCGCCTCGGGGTCGGCGTTCACGTACATGCGCGGCACGCCGAGCCGCAGGCCGGCGAGCAGCAGCGGGTCGTCGAGGAGCGCCGGGTACGACTCCGGCCGCACCTTCGAGGCACGCGGCAGCTGAACCCACGGCTGCACCCGCCAGAAGTCGCCACGGCTCTCCTCGTCGTCGGCGACGACTACGTCGAGCACCTCGAGCAGGTCGGCCATGCTGCGGGTGTGCGGCACCACGACGTCCATCGTGGGCACGAGCGGCCAGTTGCCGCGCACCGAGATGACGCCGCGCGACGGGGTGTAGGCGCACAGCGCGTTGTTCGAGGCGGGCGCACGACCCGACGACCAGGTCTCCTCGCCGAGCCCGAACGCGGCGAAGCTCGCCGCGGTGGCGGTGCCCGAGCCGTTCGAGGAGCCCGAGGCGAACGCCGCGGTGAGGTAGTCGCCGTTGTAAGGACTCTCCGCGCGGCCGTAGAGCCCACGCTGCATGCCGCCGTTGGCCATGGGGGGCATGTTCGTGAGTCCGAGCAGCACGGCGCCCCCGGCCCGCAGCCGCTCGATGGTGAAGGCGTCGTGCTGAGCGACGAGGTGCTCGAACGCGGGCGACCCGGCGGCAGCGGTGAGGCCCTTCGCGAGGTAGCTGTCCTTCGCCGTGTAGGGGATGCCGTCGAGCGGCCCGAGCACCGCGCCGGCGGCGCGGCGCGCGTCGGAGGCCCGCGCGTCGGCGAGGGCCTCGGGGTTGTCGACGATCACCGCGTTCAGACGGATGCCCGACCTGTCGTAGGCCTCGATGCGCGCCCGATAGGCCTCCACGAGACCCACGCTCGTCACCGCGCCGCTCTCGAGCGCCGCCCGCAGCTCGGCGATCGACGCCTCCACGACGTCGAAGCTCATGCGACGTCCCGCCCGCCGCGGGAAGACCCCGGCCCCGACACGGATGCCGGCCCAGAAACCGACACGGGCTGCTGCTGCGTGATGCAGTGCACCCCGCCGCCGCGCTCGAGGATGGGCCGCGCGTCGACGGTCACCACCTCCCGCCCGTACGCCTCCGCGAGGATCGACGCCGCCCGCGCATCCGCTTCCGGCTCGCCGTAGCCGCAGGCGATCACGCCGCCGTTCACCACGAGGTGGTTCGCGTAGTTCCAGTCGACGAAGCCCTCGGCGTCGCGGAGCGTGGTGGGCGCCGGGAGCTCGATGATCTCGAAGGAGCGGCCCCGTGCATCCGTCGACTGCTCGAGCACCGCGCGCACCTGCCGCACCACCCCGTAGTCGGGATGCGCGGGGTCGTCTTGCCAGTGCAGCAGCACCCGGCCGGGGCCGGCGAAGGCGGCGACCATGTCGACGTGGCCGCGGGTGCCCGGTGCCTGGTAGTCGCGGGTGAGTCCGCGGGGCAGCCAGACCACGGTGGTGGCGCCCAGGGTGCGGCGGAGCTCGGCCTCCACCCGCGCCTTCGTGAGGTAGGGGTTGCGGAACGGGTCGAGCTGCACGGTCTCGGTGACGAGCACGGTGCCCTCGCCGTCGACGTGCAGGCCGCCGCCCTCGTTCACGAGCACCGAGGTGACGATCTCGGCTCCGGCGAGGGTGCCGACGCGCTCGCCGATGAGGGAGTCCCTGTCCCAGGTGGTCCACGAGGTGGCGCCCCAGCCGTTGAAGGTCCAGTCGACGGCGCCGAGCCTGCCGTTGTCGGCGAGCACGAAGCTCGGGCCGATGTCGCGCATCCAGAAGTCGTCGAGCGGCGCCTCGACCAGCTCGATCTCGGCCGAGAGCAGCCGGCGCGCGTCGGCAAGGGAGCTCGGGTCGACCACCATGGTCACCGGCTCGAAGCCCGCTGCGGCGTTGGCCACGGCGGCCCAGGCCCGGCGGCCCTCCTCGGCCGACTCCGGGTCGTCGCCCAGGGTGTAGCCGGGGCGCGGGAACGCCATCCAGATGCGCTCCTGCGGGGCCCACTCGGCCGGCATCGTCCAGGTCATCACCGCTCCTCTCGCTTATTGATCACGCGATCAATAAGATGGCACCGAGGCTACGGAAGGAGGGATCGCCATGTCAAGACCCCCGCGCATCCGCCTGAGCGCAGACGAGCGGGCCGCGCAGCTCGCCGCCACCGCGCGCGAACTCGCCCTCGAGGAGGGGCTCAGCGCCCTCACGCTGCGAGCCGTGGCCGCCCGGGCGGCGGTGGCCCCGGCCCTCGTCGCCCACTACGAGCCGAGCATGGACGCGCTGGTCGCCCGCACCTACTCGGCGATCGTCGGAGCGGAGCTCGACGAGGTCGCCGCGCTGCTGGCGGCCGTGCGCGTGGGGGCGCACGCCGACGGCGAGGTCGCCGCTCTCGCCGCGCTCATCCGCACCCTGCTCGACCCGGCGCGCGACGCGACGACCGTGGTCTGGGTCGAGGCCTGGGGTCTCGGCAGGCGCAACGAGGCGCTCGCCGAAGCGGTGCGGGAGCACATGGCGGCCTGGCACGCGGTGGTGACCGACCTCGTCGAGGCGGGGGTCGCATCCGGCTGCCTGGCGACCGACGACCCACCCGCGGTGGCGAGGCAGGTGATCGCGCTGATCGACGGCGCCAACGCCCAGGCCATGGTGCTGCGCGGCGGCACGGGGGGTCAGCGGCTGCTCATCGCGCAGGTGATGGAACGGATGCTCGGACTGGCCCCCGGAGACCTCGCACCAGGCGACGCACCCTGAGGGCCCGCGCCCGGAGACCTCAGCGGTCGCGACGACCCGCCAGCGGGCGGAGGATCGCGCCGATGATCGCCGAGAGGATGGCGAGCACGAGGGCGCCGAAGACGGTGCTCCAGAAGCCGTCGACCACGAGGCCGAAGCCGAACCAGCCGGTCACCACCGACACCAGCCAGAGCAGCAGCGCGTTGACGAACAGCGCGATGATGCCGAGCGTGAGGATGTAGAGCGGGAACGCGACGATGCGGATGGCACTGCCGATGATGCCGTTCACGATGCCGAAGATGAGGGCGACGAAGAGGTAGGTGAGGATGGTGTCGAGCGCGCCGTCGTCTCCGAAGGAGTCGATCTTGACCCCGGCGACGATGAGCGTGGTGAGCCACAGGGCGATGGCGTTCGCGATGAGGGAGACCAGGAATCTGCGCATGACCCCACTATCCCAGGTCGGGGTGTTCCGCGGAACGGCCGGAGATGTCAGAGTCGAGGCATGGTGAGCACCCTCTGGGCACCCGACTACCCCGTCGCGACGCCCCGCCTCGACCTGCGGCCGCACCGGGAGGGCGACCTCCACGACCTGCTGCGCTACCACTCCGACCCCGAGGTGGTGCGGTACATCCCCTGGCCGGTGCGCACGCCCGAGCAGGTGCGCGAGGCGATCGCCGGCCGCACGAAGCAGGGTGTCGTCTCCGCCCCCGGGCAGTGGCTGGTGCTGGCGATGGAGCTGCGCGCCGAGCGCCGCGTCATCGGTGAGGTGCTGCTGAAGTTCGACAGCGAGACGGATGCGCGGGGCGAGCTCGGCTACGCGATGGCCGCCGACGTGGCAGGCCACGGCTACGCCACCGAAGCCGCGCACGAGATGCTGCGGCTGGCCTTCGACGAGTTCGGACTTCACCGCGTGATCGCCCGGCTCGACGCGCGGAACGACGCATCCGCTCGGCTCGCCGACCGGCTCGGCATGCGTCGCGAGGCTCACTTCGTGAGAGACGAGTTCTTCAAAGGGGAGTGGACCGACACCCTCGTCTACGCGATGCTCGCCGAGGAGTGGCCTATATTCCGGAGCCGCTTTCACAGCGAGAACTAAGATGAACGGATGAGTTCCGGCACTGCGAGCAGCCCGGTCAAGCTGCGCCCCGAGATCCTCGCCCTCCCCGCCTACCGACAGGGTCAGGCGGCTCCTTCCGGCTTCAAGCTGTCGTCGAACGAGAACCCGTTCGACCCGCTGCCCGGAGTGCTCGAGGCCGTCGACGCCGCCACCCGCACGCTCCACCGCTACCCGAACGCCGCAGCCCCCGAGGTCACGGCGCGCATCGCCGCCGAGTGGGGCGTGGAGCCCGACGAGGTCATCCTCGCCGCGGGCTCGGTGGCCCTGCTCGTGCAGCTCACCCTCGCGGCGGCCGGCCCGGGCGACGAGGTCGTCTACTCCTGGCGCTCCTTCGAGGTGTACCCGTGGATGACCGTGCTGCCCTCGGCCGTGAAGGTCGCCGTGCCGAACACACCCGACCACCGCCACGACCTCGACGCGATGGCCGCCGCCATCACCGAGCGCACGCGGCTCGTGCTCGTCTGCACCCCGAACAACCCCACCTCCGCCATCGTCACCGCCGCCGAGTTCGAGTCGTTCATGCAGAAGGTGCCCGCCGACGTGCTGGTCATCCTCGACGAGGCCTACGCCGAGTTCGTCACCGACCCCACGGCGGTGAACGGCCGCACGCTGGTGCGCCGGTACCCGAACCTCGTCATCCTCCGCACCTTCTCGAAGGCCTACGGGCTCGCCGGTCTCCGCATCGGATACGGCATCGGCCCGGCCGAGGTGTTCGCCGCCGCCCGCATCGCCGCGATGCCGCTCAGCCTCACCGACCACGCCCAGGTCGCCGCCATCGCTTCACTCGACCGCGGCGACGAACTGCGCGCCCGCGTCGCCGACATCGCCGCCCGCCGCGACGCCATCTACGACTTCCTCGTGGAGCAGGGGTGGACCACCATCCCCCGTCCGCACGGCAACTTCGTCTGGTACCCCACGGGCGAGCACACCGAGCGGGCGCTGGGGATCTTCCGCGACCACGGCATCATCGCCAGGGCGTACCTGCCCGACGGCGTCAGGCTCACCATCGGCGAGGAGGAGTCCGTCGAGAACGTGCTCGCCGCATCCGCTCAGATCATGAGGGAGATCGCATGACCGACACCGCACCCGTGAGGTTCCTCACGACCGAGGGGCAGTTCGCCCCCACCGAGGCCGCCGAGGAGTACGCCGGCTACCTCGACCGCCTCGGCGAGGGCGATCTGCGCGAGTTCTACCGCCAGATGGCCGTCGTGCGCCGCTTCGACCTCGAGGGCACCAACCTGCAGCGGCAGGGGCAGATGGCGCT
The DNA here is from genome assembly GCF_013113715.1 of Herbiconiux sp. SALV-R1. GTDB lineage: Bacteria > Actinomycetota > Actinomycetes > Actinomycetales > Microbacteriaceae > Herbiconiux. Next base: position 3,911,428 of record NZ_CP053344.1, on the reverse strand, counting down.
CTGGGTGCCGAGCCACGGGCAGGAGGGCGCCCAGGTGGGCTCGGCCTTCGCCGCCCGCCCGCAAGACCACATCTTCCCCTCCTACCGCGAGCACTCCGTCGCCAAGGTGCGCGGGGTCGACATGCTCGGCGTGGTCGAGCTCCTCCGCGGCACCACGCACGGCGGATGGGACCCGACCGACCCCACGAACGGCAACGTGCACGGCTACTGCCTGGTGATCGGCTCGCACGCGCTGCACGCCACCGGCTACGCGATGGGCCTGCAGCGCGACGGCGTGGTGGGCACGGGCGACGACTCCGTCGACGCGGCGGTGCTGTGCTACTTCGGAGACGGCTCCACCTCGCAGGGCGACGTGAGCGAGGCCTTCGTGTTCTCGGCGTCGAACCAGTCGCCGAACGTGTTCTTCCTGCAGAACAACCAGTGGGCCATCTCGGTGCCCGTCTCGGTGCAGTCGCGCACGCCGCTCTACCTCCGCTCGCGGGGCTTCGGCATTCCGAGCGTGCAGATCGACGGCAACGACGTGCTGGCGAGCTTCGCGGTGACCACGAAGCACCTCGACGAGGCGCGCGGCGGCAACGGCCCGCAGTTCATCGAGGCGCTCACCTACCGCATCGGCGCCCACACCTCCTCCGACGACCCCACGAAGTACGCCGACCCCGCCGAGCACGCGCTCTGGGTGTCGCGCGACCCCATCGCGCGGTTCGAGAAGTACCTCAGGTCGCTCGGCGAGGGCGACGCCTTCTTCGCCGAGGTGAAGACCGAGGCCGACGACTTCGCCGCCGACATCCGCCACCGCACGCTCGCCCTCGAGGCGCCGGCGGCCGCCACCATGTTCGACCACGTCTACTCCGAGCCGCACCCCGTGATGGCCGAGCAGAAGCTGTGGCTCGAACGCTACGAGGCCTCGTTCGAGGAGGAGACGGCATGAGCATCGAGACGACGACGACTCCGGGGGCTTCGGCGACCTCGGCACCGGATGCTGCTGCCGCGGCCTCCCGGGTCGAGGAGCTGCCCATGGCGCGGGCGCTCAACGCCGGGCTCAGGCAGGCGCTCGCCGACGACCCCAAGGTGCTGCTGATGGGTGAGGACATCGGGGCCCTGGGCGGCGTGTTCCGTGTCACCGAGGGCCTGCAGGCCGAGTTCGGGAAAGACCGCGTCGTCGACACCCCCCTCGCCGAGTCGGGCATCATCGGCACCGCGATCGGCCTCGCGATGCGCGGCTACCGCCCGGTGTGCGAGATCCAGTTCGACGGCTTCATCTACCCCGGCTTCGACCAGATCACCTCGCAACTGGCGAAACTGACGAACCGCGGCCAGGGCGCCTTCTCGATGCCCGTGGTCATCCGGGTGCCCTACGGCGGGCACATCGGCGCCGTCGAGCACCACCAGGAGAGCCCCGAGGCGTACTTCGCCCACACCGCGGGCCTCCGCGTGGTGAGCCCGTCGACGCCGAACGACGCGTACTGGATGATCCAGGAGTCGATCGCCTCGAACGACCCGGTCATGTTCTTCGAGCCGAAGAGCCGCTACTGGCCGAAGGGCCCGGTCGACTTCGCCGGCACCGCCGCGCCGCTGCACGCCAGCCGCGTGGTGCGCACGGGCACCGACGTCACCCTGCTCGCCCACGGCGCGATGGTGAGCGTGCTCATGGCCGCTGCCGAGATCGCGGCGGGCGAGGGAGTGAGCGCCGAGGTCGTCGACCTGCGGTCGCTCAGCCCCGTCGACTACGGCCCCATCCTCGACTCGGTCACGAAGACCGGCCGGCTCGTGGTGGCGCAGGAGGCCCCCGGGTTCGTCAGCGTCGGCTCCGAGATCGCCGCGACCGTCGCCGAGCGCGCCTTCTACTCGCTGCAGGCGCCGGTGCTCCGCGTCTCCGGCTTCGACACCCCGTTCCCGCCGGCCAAGCTCGAGACGCTGTACCTCCCCGATGCCGACCGCATCATGGAGGCGGTCGACCGGGTGATGGCCTACTGAACCGACACCGGGAGAATCCGATGACCAGCGCACAGTTCCATCTGCCCGACGTGGGCGAGGGTCTCACCGAGGCCGAGATCGTCTCCTGGAAGGTCGCCCCCGGCGACGCCATCGAGATCAACCAGGTGATCGTCGAGATCGAGACCGCCAAATCGCTCGTCGAGCTGCCGTCGCCGTTCGCCGGCACGGTCGAGAACCTGCTGGTGCCCGAGGGCACGACCGTCGACGTGGGCACGGCGATCATCGCCGTGAACGCGAGCGACGGCCAGGAGGCGCCGCCCGCGGTCGCCGCCACCGAGATCCTCGGCACCGTGACGCTGCCGGATGCGGCGGCCGCCTCGGCCGCGGGCACCGCCACGGCCACGGATGCGCGGGCCGGCACCCCCGCCACCGCACCGGCTCCGACCCCTGCCCCCGAGACCTCGGGCGCCGTGCTCGTCGGCTACGGCATCAAGGGGCACGTGGCGAGCCGTCGCACCGCCCGCTCCCGCGCCGGCGCCGCCATCCCCGCGATCGGCGAGAGCCCCGACGCCAAGCGGCCGGCCACGCGCGAGGCCCGCGTGCACCAGCCCATCCCGGGCGTGCCCGTCATCGCCAAGCCGCCCATCCGCAAGCTCGCGAAAGACCTCGGGGTCGACCTCAACGAGGTGACGCCCACCGGGCTCATCGGCGACATCACCCGCGAAGACGTCATCCGTCACGCCGACCAGGCGAAGGTGTTCCACAACATCGAGACCCCGCAGTGGGCGCCGGTGCGCGAGGAGTACATCCCCGTCAAGGGCATGCGCAAGCAGATCGCGAAGGCGATGGTGGCGAGCGCGTTCACCGCGCCCCACGTGAGCCTGTTCGTCGACGTCGACGCCACCCGCACCATGGAGTACGTGAAGCGGCTGAAGAGCTCGCCCGACTTCACCGGGGTGAAGATCTCGCCGCTGCTCATCATGGCCAAGGCGCTCATCTGGGCCGTGCGCCGGAACCCCATGGTGAATTCGGCGTGGACCGAGAAGGAGATCGTGGTGCGAAACTACGTGAACCTCGGCATCGCGGCGGCCACCCCGCGCGGGCTCATCGTGCCGAACATCAAAGACGCGCACGACCTCTCGATGCGCGGCCTCGCCGAGGCCCTCGAGCAGCTCACCCTCACGGCGCGCGAGGGCCGCACCTCTCCCGCCGACATGGCGGGCGGCACCATCACCATCACCAACATCGGCGTGTTCGGCATGGACACCGGAACGCCCATCCTCAACCCGGGCGAGGTGGGCATCGTGGCGCTCGGCACCATCAAGCAGAAGCCCTGGGTGGTCGACGGCGAGGTGCGCCCGCGCTTCGTCACCACCATCGGCGCGAGCTTCGACCACCGTGTCGTCGACGGAGACGTGGCGAGCCGCTTCGTCGCCGACGTCGCCTCGATCATCGAGGAGCCTGCGCTTCTACTGGACTGATTTGGTGTTGATAATCATTATCATCTAGGCTCGGGGGCGTGAAGAAGATCGCGCTCATCGCCCCCGTGCTCCTGTCGGCCTCCGCGCTCGCCCTCGCGGGGTGCGCCTCCGGCGCCTCGTCGACAAATGCGGGTTCCACCGGCAGCGCCACCGGCGGGCTGAAGGTGGTCGCCACCACCACCCAGGTCGCCGACTTCACCCGCGAGATCGCGGGCGACGCGGCGAGCGTCACCCAGCTCATCCAGCCCAACCAGAGCGCCCACAGCTACGACCCCTCCGCGGCCGACCTGTCGGCGCTGGCCTCGGCCGACGTGCTCGTCATCAACGGGGCCGGGCTGGAGGAGTGGCTCGACGACGCCATCTCGGCCTCCGGCTTCGACGGCGTCACCATCGACGCGTCGACCGGCATCCAGCTCTCCGAGGAGGAGGCGGGCGACGAGCACGCCCACGAAGAGGGCACCGAAGACGACCACGCGCACGAGGAGGGCTCGGGTGACGAGGCGGCGGGTGACGACCACGATCACGCGCACGAGGGCGGCAACCCGCACATCTGGACAGACCCGGCGCGCGCCGAGCAGATGGTGGCCACCATCGAATCGGGACTGGCCGCTGCCGACCCGGCCGCCGCATCCGACTTCACGGCGAACGCCGACGCCTACGAGAAGAAGCTCGCCGAGCTCGACGACTGGATTCGGGAGAACGTCGACCAGGTGCCGGCCGACAAGCGGCTGCTGGTGTCGAACCACGACGCCTTCACCTACTTCGTCGACGCCTACGGCATCACCTACGTGGGCTCGGTCATCCCGAGCTTCGACGACAACGCCGAGCCGAGCGCCGCGCAGATCGACGAGCTCGTCGCCGCTATCGAGGCCACCGGCGTGAAGGCCGTGTTCTCGGAGGCCTCCATCTCGCCGAAGGCCGCCGACACCATCGCCAGCGAGGCAGGCGTGACGGTGTACTCGGGTGACGAGGCTCTCTACGGCGACTCGCTCGGCCCCGCCGGCAGCGACGGCGCCACCTACCTCGACTCGCAGATCCACAACGCCACGGTCATCCTGGAGTCGTGGGGGGCCACGCCGAGCGCGCTCCCCGCAGACCTGGAAGACTAGCGCGGTGACCCAGAGCGCCCCCGTCCTGCAGGTGAACGACGCGTCGTTCGCCTACGGGCCGACGGTGGCGCTCTCCGGCATCTCGATGGAGGTGCGGGCCGGGGAGGCCGTCGCCCTCATCGGCCCCAACGGCGCCGGCAAGTCGACCCTGCTGAAAGGCATCCTCGGGCTCGTGCCGCAGGTGGCGGGCCGGCTCATCGTCGACGGCGGCGACTCGCGGCGCCGCTACGCCTCCGCGATCGGCTACATGCCGCAGCACGACGAGCTCGACCCGCAGTTCCCCGTCACGCTCGAACAGGTCGTGATGATGGGGCGCTACCGCTCCATCGGCTGGTTCAGGATGCCGGGGGCCGCCGACCGCGCGGCAGTCGCGTCGGCGCTTTCCGCCGTCGGGCTCACCGAGCGGGCGCGCATCCGTTTCGGCGACCTCTCGGGTGGTCAGCAGCAGCGCGGCGTGCTCGCCCGCTCGATCGTGTCGAACCCGAAGCTGCTGCTGCTCGACGAGCCGTTCAACGGCCTCGACCACGACAACCGGGCCGCCCTCATCGACACCCTGCTCGCGCTCAAGGCGCAGGGGGTGGCGATCGTCGTCTCGACCCACGACTTCGACCTCGCCCGGCAGGTGTGCGACCGGGTGATGCTGCTGAACGGCCGCCAGGTCGCCTTCGGCGAGCGGGAGAGCGTGCTCACCATGCCGAACGTGCACAACACCTTCAGCGAGGTCGAGCTCGGGCCCGACGGGGAGCCGCTGCAGCCGCCCACCCACGACGAGGTGCGCTGAGGTGGACCTCGGCGCCTTCTTCATCGACCCCTTCGCCCTGCCGTTCATGGCGAAGGCGCTCGGCGTGCTGCTCGTGTTGAGCGTGGTGGCGGGGTTCATCGGGGTGCTGGTGAACCTGCGCGCTCTCGAGTTCGTGAGCGACGGGCTGGTGCACGCCGTCTTCCCGGGGCTCGTCATCGGCTTCGTCGTCTCCGGCCGGGAGGGGCTGTACGCCGGCGCGGTCATCGCCGCCGTCGTGGCGGCCGTGGTGCTCACGCTGCTCACCCGGCGGGCGGTCACCTCCGACGCCTCCACGGCGATCGTGCTCACCGGCATGTTCTCCATCGGCATCATCGTGGTCTCGACCCAAAGCGACTACGTGGGCCAGCTCGACCAGCTGCTGTTCGGGCGGTTGCTCACCGTCACCGACTCCGACCTGGTGCAGACCGCGGTGGTCTGCGGCATCGCGCTGTTGCTCGTGCTGGTGACGCTGAAGGGTCAGCTGTTCCGCGCCTTCGACGGCCCGGGAGCGGCGGCGGCGGGCTACCGGGTGCTCGTGCTCGACCTCGTGCTCAACGTGGCGATCGCCCTGGTGGTGGTGGCGGCGTCGAACGCGGTCGGCAACCTGCTCGTGCTCGCGGTGCTCATCGTGCCCGGAGCGGTGGGGCGGCTCATCGCCGGTCGCATCGGGCTCATCTTCGCGCTCGCCGCGGCCTTCGCGGCGTTCACCGGGTGGCTGGGGCTGAGCATCGCCTTCGCGCTCTCCGTGGGAGCGGGGGTACCCGCGCCGAGCGGCGCCACCGTGGTGCTCGTCGTGGTGGCGGTCTACCTCGTGGTGCTCCTCGTGCGTGTGGTCGTCGACGCGGCGCGACGCGGCCGGATGCGGGTGACCGCCTGATGGGGTACTTCGAACGCGCCCTCGTGCTCGCCGTGGTCATCGGGGTGCTGAGCGGCCTCGTCGGCACGGTGGTCGTGCTGCGCCGGCGCGCCTTCTTCACGCAGGCGCTCACGCACGCCACCTTCCCCGGTGCGGTGCTGGCGGCGGCGCTCGGCGTGAGCGTCATGCTCGGCGCCGTGGTGTCGAGCGTGCTGCTCATCGTGGCCATGACCCTGCTCGGCAAGGTGACGCGCCAGGGGTCGCAGGTGGCGTCGGGCGTCGTGCTCACGGCCGGCTTCGCGCTCGGGGTCTTCCTGCAGGCGTTCTTCCCCGAATTGCCGATCCATGTCGACAGCTACCTCATCGGCTCCATCCTGAACGCCACCGACCTCGACCTCGCCGCGTCGACGGCGGTGCTGCTCGTGGCCGTCGTGGTGCTGCTGGCCGCGGGCAAGGAGATCCTGTTCTCCACCCTCGACCCGATGGGGTTCCGGGCAGCGGGGTACCGCGCCTGGGTGGTCGAGGCGGTCTCGCTCGCGCTCATCGTGCTGACCGTGGTCACGGCCATGCCGGCCGTCGGGGCGATCCTCGCCCTCGCGCTCATCGCGGCCCCGGCCGCGGCTGCCCGGGTGGTCGCGCGCACCACCACCCAGATGTTCGTGCTCGCCCCCGTCATCGGGGCGCTCTCCGGCGTGATCGGGGTGCTCTCGTCGAGGTGGCTCGGCATCGCGGCCGGTGCGGCGATCTCGCTCACGGCCGCCCTGTTCTTCGTGCTGGCGCTAGGCGTCTCCCAGCTGGCGCGGCTACGGTGGAGACGGTCGGAAGAGGTGGTCGGTTCGTGAAGCGCAACACGTGGCAGCGGGAGGCGGTGCGGTCGGCGCTCGGCACGCAGATGGGCTTCGTCAGCGCGCAGGCACTGCACTCCTCGCTGAAGAACACCGGGTCGCAGATCGGGCTGGCGACGGTGTACCGGGCGCTCGCCGACCTCGCCCAGGAGGGTGAGGCCGACTCGCTCCAGTCGCCCGAGGGCGAGTCGCTCTACCGCGCCTGCTCGCTGGCCCACCACCACCACCTCATCTGCCGCAGCTGCGGACTCACCGTCGAGATCGAGGCCGACGAGGTGGAAGCCTGGGCCCAGAAGACAGCGGCCCTCCACGGCTTCACCCGCCCCGAACACGTCGTCGACATCTTCGGCTACTGCAACGCCTGCGTTCCGACGACCGCCCCCTGAGCCGGGGCGCGGGTCGCACCAACGGGGATCTATCGCCGGGGGGCGTCGGCGTCTCATACTGACTGCATGACCCGACGCCCTCTTCTCCTCATCCCGGTCGCCGTGGCAGCGCTGCTGCTGGCGGCCTGCACCCCGGGCTCCGCACCCGTTCCGGCGACGGAGCCGGTATCAGACGACAGCACCCCCTCGAGCGGTGACGCGACGACCGACGCCACCACCGCATCCGACGACCCTTTCACCCCGGTGATCGCGCGGGTGCTCAGCACGCCCCGCCCCGTGCCGGCCACCGACGGCCTGGTGCACCTCGCCTACGAGCTCTACCTCAGCAACGTCACCACCCAGACGGCCACGATCGAGAGCATCGACGTGCTCGACGGCAAGGGCCAGTCGCTCGAGCGACTCGACGGCGACGAGGTGGTGCCCTGGGTGCACGTGTCGGGCACGACCGAGCCGGGGCGGGTGATCGGCCCCGGTCAGGGTGCACTGGTGTGGCTCGACGTCACCGTCGACTCGATGGACGACGTACCCGCGAAGCTCGCCCACGACGTGACCTTCGGCTTCGACCCGGCCGCCCCGCCCGTCATCACCCCCGAGATGACGGAGCGGCTCGCGAGCACCGAGGTCGATCGCGAGGCGCCCGTCGTGATCGCGCCTCCCCTGCGCGGCGACGGCTGGCTGAACGGCAACAGCTGCTGCGCCGTCACACCGCACCGCGGGGCGGTCAACCCCATCGGCGGCTCGTACCACGCCCCCGAGCGCTACGCGATCGACTACGTGCAGCTCGACTCCGAGGGTTCCTTCGTCACCGGACCGGTCGACGAGCTCTCGAGCTACCCCTACTTCGGCGCCGACATCCTCGCTGTCGGCGACGGGCCCATCGTCTCGATGCGCTTCGACCTGCCCGAGCAGAAGCCGGGCGCCAACCCCACCGGTCTCACGGTCGACGAGTACGGCGGAAACCACGTCGTGCAGCAGCTCGGCGACGGCGTGTACGCGTTCTACGCCCACCTCCAGCCGGGCAACCCCGCCGGGGTCGAGGTGGGCCAGCGGCTCTCGACCGGCGACATCATCGGACTCCTCGGCAACACGGGCAACACCGACTCGCCGCACCTGCACTTCCACCTCATGGATTCGCCGAGCCCGCTCGGCTCGAACGGCGTGCCCTTCGTCTTCGACGACTTCAGGCTCGCCGGGGAGATCACGGCCGACGACCTGTTCGCCAACCTCTCGGCGGGGGGCCCGTTCCAGCTCGCCACCGGCGACCGCGGTGAGCGGCACGACCTGTACCCGCTCTGGCTGACGGTCACCGACTACGCGGGTGAGTGAGGCGACCGGGTTCGACTTGCCGCTTCGGCGGCGCTCGTCTAAGCTACTCAGGTTGGGTGGAATCCTCCGCCCATTGTGGTGTGCGCACAGGCGCAGGCCGCCGACAAGTCATCTTGGGTGAGGCGCTCGTCTCACGGTAACCAAATGGAGGAAACAATGGCAGCAGTGTGCCAGGTGACAGGAGCCGTTCCCGGCTTCGGTCACAACATCTCGCACTCGCACCGTCGCACCAAGCGGCGCTTCGACCCGAACGTGCAGAAGAAGACGTACTACGTGCCGTCGCTTCGCCGTAACGTCACCCTGACGCTGTCCGCCAAGGGCATCAAGGTCATCGACGCTCGTGGCATCGAGGCCGTCGTCAAGGACATCCAGGCTCGGGGGATCAAGCTCTAATGGCAAAGCAGCAGGACGTCCGTCCCATCATCAAGCTCCGCTCGACGGCGGGCACCGGTTACACCTACGTGACCAAGAAGAACCGTCGCAACGACCCCGACCGCCTCGTGCTGAAGAAGTACGACCCGGTCATCCGCAAGCACGTCGACTTCCGAGAGGAGCGGTAAACACATGGCCAAGAAGAGCAAGATCGCCCGCAACGAGCAGCGCAAGGTCGTCGTGGAGCGGTACGCCGCGAAGCGTCTCGAGCTGAAGAAGGCTCTCGTCAGCCCCACCTCCACCGACGAGGAGCGCGAGGCAGCGCGTCTGGGCCTCCAGAAGCTCCCCCGCAACGCCTCGCCCATCCGCGTGCGCAGCCGCGACTCGGTCGACGGCCGCCCCCGCGGTGTGCTCACCAAGTTCGGCATCTCGCGTGTGCGGTTCCGCGACATGGCGCACCGAGGCGAGTTGCCGGGCATTACGAAGTCCAGCTGGTAAGTTACCCTCGGTCGAACAGACCAAGCGAACTGGCCCCGGTGGCCGGGGTTGTTCCACTGTCAACAGCTGCATCCGCAGCGAAATGGTCCGAGGAGGACACCTTAAATGGCTGACAAGTCACTCAACAAGACCGAGCTCGTCGCAGCCGTCGCCGCCGCTTCCGGCCAGACCCAGGCTTCGGTGAACGAGGTTCTCGACGCTCTGTTCTCGACCCTGGCCGACTCGGTCGCCAGCGGCACCAAGGTCACTATCCCGGGCTGGCTCGCCGTCGAGCGCACCTCGCGCGCCGCTCGCACCGGCCGCAACCCGCAGACCGGCGCCACCATCGAGATCCCCGCGGGCCACTCCGTGAAGATCTCGGCCGGCTCCAAGCTCAAGGCTGCCGCCAAGTAATCCAGCTCCATTCACGAAGGGCGTCGACTCCGGTCGGCGCCCTTCGTCGTCGATGGGCAGGATGCTTCGGCCCCGGCGCCGGGCTGGGGTACAGGTAGCGGCGCGTAAAGTGGTCGGGTGCTGAGAGTCGTGCGGGTCGCCGGTCCTGCCGTCCTCGTGGCGGTCTCGGTGGTGGCGCTGCTCGTGGCCCTCGCCATCGGCGGCGGCGCCGCCCCGCAACTGCTCGAAGACCCGGGCGCGGTGGTGCGCTACGGGCTGCCGACCGCGACGATGCTCGTGAACATCGCCGCCGCCGGCATGATCGGCTCGATCGGGCTCGTGCTCTTCGTCTTCCCCGGCGACAGCCCCGTCGCCGCCCGCACCCTCGACGTCGCGGCGGGCTCGGCCGCCCTGTTCACCGTCGCCGCCGGGCTCACCGGCTTCTTCAGCTACCTCAGCGTCACCGCGCGGGCGCTCAGCTTCGACGACACCTTCTCGCAGGGCCTCGGCCAGTTCCTCACCGCCATCCCCCTCGGCCAGGCGTGGCTGCAGACCACCCTCATGGGCGCCGTCGTCACGGTGCTCTGCTTCGCCGTGCGCAACCAGACGGCGCTGTTCTTCGTCGGCCTGTTCGCGGCGGCGTCGCTGTGGCCCATGGCCCAGCAGGGCCACGCCGCCGGCACCGACGGGCACGACGCGGCCATCACCGCCCTCGCCCTGCACCTGGTGTTCGCGGCCGCCTGGCTCGGCGGCCTCGTCGTCATCGCCATCCTGAGCCGTCAGCTCGACACCCCGCGCCTGGTCGACGTGGTGGCTCGCTACTCGAGCGTCGCCCTGGTCTGCTTCGTCGTGGTGGCGGCCTCGGGGTACGTCAGCGCCGAGCTCAGGGTCGGCTCGCTCGACCGCCTGCTCACCCCCTACGGCATCCTGGTGCTCGTGAAGGTCGGCGCCCTCATCGCGCTCGGCCTGTTCGGCGCCTTCCATCGCCGCTTCGTCATCGGCCGTCTGGAGAGCACCGGCCGGCGCCGCCACTTCTGGTGGCTGGTGGTCGCCGAGCTCGCCTTCATGGGCATCGCCACCGGCTTCGCCGCAGCCCTCGCCCGCACCGCCACCCCCGTGCCCGAGACGCTGCCGCCCGAGCAGACGGCGGCGCAGATTCTCACCGGAACGCAGTTGCCGCCCGAGCCGACGGTGGAGCGCTTCTTCACCCTGTGGAACTTCGACCTCGTCTGGGTGCTGGTGTGCGCCTTCGGCATCGTCTTCTACCTCGCCGGCGTGTGGCGCCTGCACCGGCGCGGCGACCGTTGGCCCTGGTACCGCACGGTGCTCTGGGTGGCCGGCATGCTCATGCTGTTCTACGTCACGAACGGCGGCCTCAACGTCTACGAGAAGTTCCTGTTCTCGGCCCACATGTTCGGGCACATGACGCTCAGCATGGCCATCCCATTGCTGCTCGTGCCGGCGGGCCCGGTGACCCTCGCGCTCCGCGCCATCCGCAAGCGCGACGACGGCAGCCGCGGCATGCGCGAGTGGATCCTCCTCGCCGTGCACTCGCGCGTCGCCGGTGTCGTCGCGAACCCCATCGTGGCCGGCGTGCTGTTCGCCACCAGCCTCGTGGCCTTCTACTACACGCCGCTGTTCCGCTGGGCGACCGAAGACCACCTCGGGCACGAGTGGATGATCGTGCACTTCCTCATCGTCGGCTACCTGTTCGTGCAGGCGCTCATCGGCATCGACCCCGTGCCCTACAAGCTGCCGTACCCGTTCCGCCTGGTGCTGCTCCTGGCCACCATGGCGTTCCACGCCTTCTTCGGTCTCGCCCTCATGGAGGGCACCGGACTGCTGCTCGCCGACTGGTTCGGTGCCACCGGCCGCACCTGGGCCGCCGACGCCCTCGAAGACCAGCAGACGGGCGGCGGCATCGCGTGGAGCATCGGCGAGATCCCCACCGTCATCCTCGCCTTCGTCGTCGCGGTGCAGTGGAGCCGCAACGACAAGAAGGAGACCAAGCGACGCGACCGCAACGCCGACCGCACCGGGGAGGCCGAGCTCGAGGAGTACAACCGGATGCTCGCGCAGCTCGCCGGCGGTGGCGCCCGTTCCGAGGGCGGCCGGCCGGGCGAGGGCTCAGCTCCGCGGTGAGAACACGATCGAGCCGTCGGGCTCGACCGATACGGCGAAGCTCACGTCGAAGGGCACGATCTCGTCGCGCGTGGTGACGGTGCCGTCGAACAGCGAGCGGATGTCGACCACCACCCGGGCACTGCCCTTGGCGTTCGGCACGACCCAGCTGTCCTGACCCGCGAGCAGCGTCAGCTGGGGGAGCGTCTCGATCGACCAGACCGGCTCCGAGACGATGCGGTCGTTCACGTCGAGGCCGAACGGGCATCCCGGCGGGTACAGCAGTCGCTCGGTGACGCAGTCGGCGAGGAAGTCGTCGACCGCCGACTGCACCTCGGCCAGGAACCCCGTGGTGGGCTGCACGTCGACGATGGCGCTGACGGGGCTGCGCGGCTTCGTCGCCGAGAGCGGTACCGCCCTCGAGCCGAGCTGCTCGGAGTGGTGTGACAGCATCACGAGGCTCGGCACGAGCATCTCGTAGGAGCTGCTGGCGTGGAACGCTGTCGGGTCGCCGGCCGCGACCTGCACCGAGCCCGCCGTGAAATCGGAGGCGTGCGACACGGTGACGGTGGCGGTCGCCGTGGGCGAGCGCACGAACGACCATTCGGGGAACACGAGCCAGCTGGTGCCGGTGCGCTCCACGTCGAACTCGCTCTGCGCCGTCATCGTGTAGGGGTTCGAGTCGCCCCTCACCGGGGTGCCGGTGAGGGTGTAGGAGAACACCAGGCGGTGGCGGCCGGGGATGATCTCGGTGTCGCTCACCAGCTCGACGTCGGAGAGCCCGCCGAGGGCGTCGGGCGTGATGAGCGACGCCTCACCGGTGCCGGGCTCGTCGTCGGTGACGAGCGTCACCCCGGGGGTGGCCAGGGCGGCGGCGACGTCGTGGTCGGCGACGGCGTCGAGGTAGATGCGCACGAACGCCGACGCGCTGTACAACTCGCGGTTCAGGATGCCGACCGCCGAGAACGCGGCGGCCACGGTGAGCAGCAGCAGCCCGGTGTAGATGACCACCGATCTCTGAACGGCGTCGCGGGAGTTCTCCCCAGCATCCGCCTCGTCGGTCATCTCCACAGTTTACGGTGACCCCTCCGGCCCGCCCCGGGGGGCCGGTAGATTGGAGGGATGGACAGGCCAGCGCTCTCGGCCGAACAGCAGAGGGTGTTCGACCTCATCGAGGGCACCCGCGAGCACGTGTTCGTCACCGGGCGCGCCGGTACGGGCAAGTCGACGCTGCTCAACCACCTCTCGTGGAACACCGAGAAGCAGCTCGTCATCTCGGCCCCCACCGGCGTCGCGGCGCTGAACGTGGGCGGGCAGACCATCCACTCCCTGTTCAAGCTGCCGATCGGGGTCATCGCCGACCACGAGATCGAGCAGGGCGCCGAGGTGCGGAAGCTGCTCAACACCATCGACACGCTCGTCATCGACGAGGTCTCGATGGTGAACGCCGACCTGATGGATGCGATCGACCGCAGCCTCCGGCAGGCCAGGCAGCGCCCGGCCGAAGCCTTCGGCGGCGTGCAGGTGGTGCTGTTCGGCGACCCGTACCAGCTCGCCCCTGTGCCGGGCGACGCCGACGAGCGGGCCTACTTCGCCGACCGCTACCGCTCGATGTGGTTCTTCGACGCCTCGGTGTGGGAGGAGGCGCCGCTCCGCATCGTCGAGCTCACCGAGGTGCACCGCCAGCACGACGACGACTTCAAGTTCATGCTCAACGCCGTGCGCTTCGGCATGGTGACCAAGGAGATCGCCGATGCGCTGAACGGGGCGGGTGCGCGCACTCCGCCCGCCGACGGGGCGATCACCCTGGCCACCCGCAACGACTCGGTGAACCGCATCAACCAGAACGCGCTCGCGCGCCTCCCCGGGCGCGTGCTGAGCGCGAAGGCCGAGATCTCGGGCGACTTCGCCGGGCGTGCGTACCCGGCCGACGTGAACCTCGAGCTCAAGGTGGGGGCGCAGGTGATGTTCCTCCGCAACGACGGCGACCAGCGCTGGGTCAACGGCACGGTCGGCACGGTCACAAAGATCGACTCGACCGTCTGGGTCGACGTCGACGGCGAGGTGCACGAGGTTGACCCGGTGGCCTGGGAGAAGCACCGCTACTCCTACTCCCCCGAGTCGAAGCAGCTCACCAAGGAGGTCATCGGCGAGTTCACGCAGTTCCCGCTGCGGCTGGCCTGGGCGGTCACCATCCACAAGTCGCAGGGCCAGACCTACGACGAGGCGATCGTCGACCTCGGTTCCCGGGTGTTCAGCCCCGGCCAGACCTACGTCGCGCTCAGCCGCCTCACCTCCCTCGACGGCCTCTACCTCACCCGCCCGCTCAAACCGAGCGACATCATCGTCGACAAGGCCGTCCTCGCCTTCATGCAACGCGCCACCCGCTCCCGCTGAGCGCGGCTTGTCACGGCCCCAGTAAGGGGGGCCTGACCGGCCCTAATGCGGCGACTCGTGACCGATAGCCTTGTAGGGGAGGGCACATGGCCACGTTGCTGTACAGGATCGGGCGCTTCGCCGCGCATCGGAGCATCGCCGTGATCGTGGGCTGGGTGGTGCTGCTCGGGCTGTTCATCGGCGGGGCCGGCGTGCTCGGCGGCACCATGAGCTCCTCGTTCACCATTCCCGGCACGGAGTCGCAGCAGGCCATCGACATGCTCGATCAGCGCTTCCCGCAGGCCTCGGGCGGCAGCGCGAAGGTCATCTACGTGCCGCCGTCGGGGCAGAAGGTCGATGCCTTCGAGAGCCAGATCGCCGCATCCGTCACCGCCCTCGGGTCGGTCGACCACGTCTCGATGGTCACCGGGCCGTTCGACGCCAACGCGTCGGCGCAGGTGAACGACGACGGCAGCATGGCGTACACCACCGTGCAGCTCGACGTGGCGAGCTCGCAGTTGAGCGAGGCCGACAACGAGGCGATCGTGGCCGCCGGCGAGAAGGCTGCGACCGACGGGCTCACGATCTATTTCTCCGGTGTCACCGACCCGCCTGAGGCCGGGGTCGACTACACCGAGGCCATCGGCCTGCTCGTGGCCTTCGTCGTGCTCCTCATCACCTTCGGCTCGCTGCTGGCCGCCGGCATGCCGCTCGTGACCTCGGTGATCGGCGTGGCGGTCACCACCACCACCATCACCATCGCGTCGGGCTTCGTGAGCATCTCCTCCACGGCGCCCCTGCTCGCGACCATGCTCGGGCTCGCGGTGGGCATCGACTACGCGTTGTTCATCGTGGCGCGGCACCGCACGCAGCTCATCCACGGCATGGATCCGAAGGAGTCGGCGGCCACCGCCGTGGCCACCGCCGGAAGCGCCGTC
Source organism: Herbiconiux sp. SALV-R1 (assembly GCF_013113715.1). Taxonomy (GTDB): domain Bacteria; phylum Actinomycetota; class Actinomycetes; order Actinomycetales; family Microbacteriaceae; genus Herbiconiux. The sequence continues at coordinate 3,896,032 of NZ_CP053344.1, read as the reverse complement.
GTGTTCGCCGGCCTCACCGTCATCATCGCGCTGCTCGGCCTCTCCGTCGTGCAGATCCCGTTCCTCACCGTGATGGGCATCGGCGCGGCCATCTCGGTCGTGATCGCCGTCGTGGTGGCGCTCACCCTGCTGCCCGCCATCCTGGGCCTGTTCGGGCGGCGGCTGGTGCCGAAGCCCACCTCGCGCGCCGCCCGGCGCGAGCTCGCCTCGGCCGACCCGCACGCGAAGAAGACCACCCTCGGTGCGCGCTGGGTGGCGCTCGCGACCGCCAAGCCCATCATCACCGTCGCCGTCGTGGTGATCGGGCTCATCGTGGTGGCGCTGCCCGCCGCCTCGCTCCGCCTCACCCTGCCCGACGCCGGGTACGACCCGAGCGGGTCGATGTCGCGCGAGGGCTACGACCAGCTGAGCGAGGGCTTCGGGCCCGGCTTCAACGGCCCGCTGCTCATCACCGCCGACATCGCCGCCATCACCGATCTCGACAAGGCCCGCACGGCGCTGCACGACCAGTTCGCGAGCCTGCCCGATGTCGCGAGTGTGAGCCAGGCGCTGCCCAACGCGACCCTCGACATGCTCATCGTCTCGATCATCCCCGACAGCTCGCCCGACAGCGTCGCCACCGAGCAGCTGGTGCACAGCATCCGTGACAGCGAAGCGGAGTTCGAGACGACGAACGGCTTCGGCTACCAGGTCACCGGGCAGACCGCGCTCGGCATCGACGTGTCGGCACGGCTCGCCGACGCCCTGCTCCCGTTCGCGGTCGTCGTGGTGGGGCTGTGCATCATCCTGCTCACCATCGTCTTCCGCTCGCTGGCCGTACCCATCTCGGCGACCATCGGCTACCTGCTCTCGGTGGCGGCGTCGTTCGGCATCGTCACCGCGGTGTTCGAGTGGGGCTGGCTCGCCGACGTGCTCGGGGTGGCGAAGGTGGGGCCGGTCATCAGCTTCTTCCCCATCCTCCTGATGGCGGTGCTGTTCGGCCTGGCCATGGACTATCAGGTCTTCCTGGTGTCACGGATGCGCGAGGTCTACACCGAGACCGGTGACGCCCACTTCGCGGTGCGTCACGGATTCGTGGGCGCGGCCCGGGTGGTGGCGGCGGCGGCGTGCATCATGTTCGCGGTGTTCGCGAGCTTCGTGCCGGGCGGCAACGCCGTGCTGCAGCCCATCGCCCTGGGCCTCGCCGCCGGGGTGTTCATCGACGCCTTCCTCGTGCGCATGACCTTCATCCCGGCGCTCATGATGCTGCTCGGCAGGGTGGGCTGGGCCATTCCGAAGCGGCTGGCGCACATCCTGCCGAACGTCGACCTCGAGGGCGAAGGGGTGCGCGAAATGCTCGACGCCGTGCGGTGGCGCCCGCTTCCGGCGACCGACGCGCCGCCGTACGCGGTGGCCGCGAAGCGGGCGGTCGTGGAGGCCGCGGCCGAGGGCGAGCTGGTGGCTCCGTTCAGCGTGCGCGCCGAGGCGGGCGACCTCGTGATCGTGACCGGAGCGGTGGGCACCCACCCCGAGGCGGTCGCCGCCGCGATGGCGGGTCGGCAGCGGCTGCTCGAAGGCCACCTGCGGGTGCTCGACCTGCCGCTCCCCGTGCACGCCGCCGAGCTGCGCCGGCACAGCGTGCTGGTGTCGCGGCCGGTCGAGGATGACCTGCTGGCCGACCGCATCCCGCTCGGCTCGCTGCCCGCGGGCGCACGGAGCGTCGAGCAGCGACTGCAGCGCGAGCTCGGCGAGGAGCTCGCGGAGCTGTGGGGCCGCGCGCTGGCCGCGGAGTGGATCCGCCAGCTCGCGGAGGCCACGGCTGCCGCGGCGACCGTCACCGACCGGCGCGGGCGCGCCACTGCCAAGGTCGGGCTCGTCGCCGTCGACGGCACCGGCATCCCCACCGCCCACCTGCAGCACGCCCTGTCGATCGTCGACGCCGCGCTGCCACTCACGACGACGCTGGTGGTCGCGCATCACGGGGCGCGGCTGGACGCGGGCATCCGCCCGGTGCAGATCGTGGCGCTCGCCGCGGTGCGGCCGGAGCCGCCGGTGCTGCCGGGTCTGCCGGGTGCGTCCGTGGTGTCGGCGCTGCCGTCAGGGCCTTCGGTGCCCGCGGTAGCTGCCCCTGCCGGGTCGGCCGGTCGCGGTGAGGCCGCCGCACCCGATGACCCGGGTTCGGGATCGGGCCCGGGCTCGGCATCGGGCGCGCAAGGCGCCCCAAGCGCCCCAGACTCCCCCGACGACCCCGACCAGAACCCGCCCACCGAACCCCGACAGGAGGTGACAGCATGACGAAGCTCCGCTCCCTCGTCAGACGCGGCGACAACGGCGGCCTGTCACCGATCGGTCGCCGCATCGCGATCGTGCTCGCGGTGCTGACACCGCTTCTCATCGCCGGGGTCGCGGTGACGGCATTGCGGGCCCAGGCCGACACCACCGCGAGCGGGTCGACGGATGCGGGAACCTCCGCTTCTGCAGACGCCGCGGCGCCCAGCCTCCCGGCGGCAGTCGTGAACCTCGACCAGCTCGTCTACGTCGACGGCGGGTCGGTCACCCCCGCCGCCTCCGACGGCAGCGGTACGGGTACGCCCGTGGCCGCCGGCAAGCTGCTCGTGAGCCAGCTCACCGACGGCACGGCCGGCAAGGGCTTCTCGTGGACGGTGACCGACGCCGACACCGCGGGCGCAGGCCTGTCGTCGGGCGAGTTCGCCACGGTCGTCACCATTCCGAAGGAGTTCTCGGCCGGGTACGCCTCCATCGCCACCAGCGACCCGGTGCAGGCCGGGGTGCAGGTGCAGACGAACGGCGCGAGCAGCTACGTCACCGAGCTGCTCGCCAGCGCCCTCTCGGCCAACCTCCAGGCCGCGATCTCGGAGGCGTCGACCAAGCAGTACGTCACCGGGCTGCTCGGCGGCTTCACCGAGCTGAACGGCAAGCTCGGCGAGGCCGCGAACGGAGCCGGTCAGCTCGCCGCGGGCGCGAACACCCTCTCCGACTACCAGGGTCAATTGGCCACCGGGGTCGCGGGGGCAGCTCAGGGCGGGGCCGAGCTCAACACCATCGTGCAGGGGCTGGCGACCGGGATGCGGCAGATCGCTGACGGGACGACCGACCTGCCCGTCTACGCCGACGCCATCGCCGTCGGATCGACCGGCGTCACCGACGGCATCGGAGTACTCAAGCAGCGCCTCGCCGAGGAGACCGCGGCGAGCTACGGCGTCGACGCCCAGCAGCAGCAGCTCGAGAGCGACATCGCCGCGCTGAGCGCCGCGGTGCCGGGGTTGACCGACGACGAGATCCAAGCTCGTCTCGCCGACCTGCAGGCGACCGCGGCGGGCATCCGGGTTCAGTCCTTCGGAGTCACACTGGGTCTCGGCCTCGACGCGCTCGGAGTGACGGCCCTCGAGGGGTTCTCGAACCAGGTCAGCACGGGTGCCGGCGAGTTCGCCCAAGACCTCCCCCTGCTCACCTCGACGCTCGGCGAGGTGGCGAGCGGCACCGAGAAGATCGCCGCGGGCACGGCCGGCCTCGCGACCGGTCTCGGCGACCTTTCCACGGCAGCCTCCGGTATCGCGGGCGGCAGCACGGAGCTCGCGACCAACACCGGCAAGCTGGCCTCCGGCCTCTCCGAAGCGGCAGCCGCCATACCGAGCTACACCACGGAGCAGCAGGATTCCATCTCGACAGTCGTCGCCACGCCGGTCGTCACCCAGCAGAGCGACATCGACGCGCTTCCCACGCCGGCAGCGGCGATCGCCGCCGTCGCGGTGCCGCTCGCGCTCTGGATCGGCGCCTTCGCGATCTACCTCCTGCTCACGCCGTTCAGCCGCCGGGAGCTGGCCTCCACGGCGTCGACCTTCCGCGTGGTCGTCGCCTCCCTCGTGCCCGCCGCCGTGCTCGCCCTGGTGCAGGCCGCGATCGTGGCGGTGGTGCTGGTCGCGGTGGGGGCGCATCCGGTTCACGTGATGGGCGCCATCGTGTTCTCGGCGGTGATGTCGCTGAGCTTCGTGATGCTGCACCAAGGGCTCGTGGCGCTGTTCGGGCAGGCGGGGCGGCTGGTGTCGCTTGCGCTGGTGGTGGTGCAGGTCGCCGCGGCGGCGGTGATCATCCCGAACGGACTCAGTTCGCCCTTCTACACCGGGCTCGCGCAGCTGCTGCCGCTGTCGCATGCCATCACGGGCATGCACGCGCTCATCGGGGGTGGTTCGGCGGTGGTCGCCGGGCAGGAGGCGCTCGTGCTCGTCGTGTTCGCCGCCCTAGGGCTCGTGCTCACGCTCGTCGCCGTGACGAGGGCGCGGTCGCGCAGTGTCGTGGTGGCCGCGCCGGGTGCGGTCGTGCCGGCGGTTGCCGCCTAGGCGCCGGGCGCACGCGGCGGACCCGCGGCGGGCTTCGCGACCAGGGGCGGGCGAGGCGACGCGTGGCCGCCTACGCGACCTGCGCGGCCTTCGCGTCGGCGAGGTCGAGGAAGAGCTCGGTGTTGAAGCGGTAGGCCACCAGCACCTCGTCGATGACGCGGTCGCGCTCCTCGTCGCTCCAGTCGACGGCGTCGAGCTGGGTGCGGTAGGTCTCCTTGAACTCCTTCGGCTTCGCGATGTCGCCGAACAGGTAGAAGCCGACACCATTGGTCTCGAAACCGAACTGGCGCTGCATGAGCGTGCGGATGATCTGCCCGCCCGAGAGGTCGCCGAGGTAGCGCGTGTAGTGGTGCGCGATGAACCCGCCGTTCCAGGTCGCCGCCACCTCGCGGATGCGCTGCACGTAGCGCTCGGTGGTGGGCAGCGGGGAGATCTTCTCGCGCCAGTCGTCGCCGAGCAGGAACTGCAGGTCGGCCTCGATCGCCGGCAGCCGGGTGAGCTTGGGCGTGATGAACGCGGCGGCCACCGGGTCGTTCTTCATGCGCTCGGCAGCAGCCTCGAGCGCCTCGTAGATGAAGAAGTGCTGCGCGACCAGGGAGATGTAGTCGTCTCTCGAGCCCTTGCCGCTCATCAGGTCGGTCATGAAGCCGGCGCCCTCGCTGTCGCCGTGGCCCGACCAGGTGCGCTCACGGAGAGCCTGAGAGAAGGGGATCACTGCGGCCATGTGTTCATTCCCAGCTGGTCGGTGCGGAAGTTAGTGTTACCTAACCTAGCGGTCGTGGGCGCGTGGTTCCACCCCGAGTACGGCACAGGCCTCGTCGTAGAGGGCGACGATCTCCCGTCGCACCTCCGCCCGCTCCGTGATGGGGCCCGCCGGCCAGGCCACGGATGCGGCGGTCGTCGCACCCCCGGCCGTCACCTCCCACACTCCCCCGTCGCCGTCGAACCCCGTCATCGTGGAGGCGTCGGCGGAGGGGTCGACGAAGGCGCGGGCGATGAGCAGATTGTCGTCGGAGTGGTCGCCGTTCATGTGGCGGAGCACGGCGTCGATGACGTCGGGAGCGAATGCGGTCACGGCCACACGCTACACGGCGGGCCGTCAGTCGAGCAGCTGGGCCTGCATGAAGTAGACCGAGCGGGCGAACGCCAGGGCGGCGGCTTGAGGGTCGACGAGCTCGGCGACCGTCGCGTTCGCGAACCCCGGAGCCGCGCTGTAGCTGTGCTGGGTGACGGGCGTGCCGTGCTCCTTCAGCCGGCTCACGAAGGCGTCGAACTCGTCGCCGGCGGCGCGGTGCAGCATGACCGGACAGGGGATGATGCCGCCCTCGTCGTCGCCCAGCGTGGCGTAGTAGGTGACCACCGCATCCGCTGCCCCGCTCTGCGCTGCCCGCAGCGCGAGTCTGCCGCCGAGGCCGAGCCCGATCACGCCGACGCGGGTGGCGCCGGCGGCGCGGGGGAAGCCGATGGCGTCGTCGAGGGTGGCCTGAGCGAAGCCCTCGTCGACCCGGGCCACGAGTTCGGCGGCGCCGGCCTCCTGCACGGCGGCCTTGCCGTCGAACAGGTCGGGTACCACGACGTGGAATCCCTGAGCGGCGAGGGCCGTGCCGTACGACTCCAGGTAGGGCAGCCGGCCGTACTCGTCGTGCACGATGACGACGCCGGCCCGGCCGGGAACGCCGAACTCCAGCGGCCAGCCGGGAGACGGGATGTCGACGAGTTCGCTCATGCCGCCTCCGCCCGTTGCAGGTAGGCGGTATGCATGGCGGTCTGGCTGAGGGCCGAGACGCGGTAGAAGCCGTGGAGGTGGGCCCAGCCGGCCGTCCAGGTGACGCGTTCGGCGAGCTGCCACACGGTGAGACCCGGATGCGCGTCGAGCAGGGCGGCGATCTCACGGGAGCGCTTGAGGTGATGTTCGCGGATGGTGGCACAGCGCGCGGCGATGCCGGTGAAGCGGTAGCCGTGGCCGGGGAGCACCTCGTGCCCGGCGTAGGCGGATACCCGCTCAAGCGAGCGCAGGTAGTCGCCCAGCGGGTCGTCGGCGGGCCCGCCGAGGCCGAGACCGGGGTAGATCGTCGGGAGCACGAGATCTCCCGTGAACAGGAGCTCGTCGCCGTGATCGACCAGGGCGAGGTGGCCCGGTGTGTGGCCGGGGGTGTGCAGCACCTCGAGGCGTCGGCCCGGAACCTCGAGCAGCTCGCCGTCGTGGAGCACGAGGTCGGCGGTGAAGCCGGCCGGGCCGACGCCGGTGCTCACCGCGGTGGTGCGCGGGCCGGCGGTGGCGGCGACGCGGGCGACCTGCATCAGTTCGTCGCGGTCGGCTTCGGGCACGCCCCAGAGGGCGAGGCGCTCTGCGGCGGTCTCCACGGCGGTCTCGGCCTGCTCGGCGAGCCGCTGCGCTGCCTCCTGCTCTGCGGCGTGCAGCTGCACCCGGGCTCCCGTCTCGCGGCGGAGGCGCTCGGCGAGGCCGAGGTGGTCGGGGTGCAGGTGGGTGGCGGTGACGGAGACGACGTCGTCGAGACGGGCTCCGCGGTCGGCGAGGAATGCGGCGAGCCGGTCGGCGTTCTCCTCGGTGTCCCAGCCGGGGTCGACGAGGTGCACTCCCCCGGCCTCGTCGACGATCGCGTAGCTCAGGGTGTAGTGCGGAATGCCGTCGCCCGGTGTGGGCTGGGGCAGCACCCAGACTCCGGGTCGCACCTCGGCGGCAGGGGGGAGGCTCTCGCCGAGCGGCACGCCGTGCTCGGCGGCACGGTCGGCCGCGAACTCGACGGCGTCGACGGGCTCGGGAGTGCTCGGGCCGGCGGCCTTCACGGGAGGCGGGCGATCGTGTCGAGGAAGAGGCGGGCGAAGCGGTCGACGTCGACGTCGAGCGCGATGTCGATGGCGGGTACCGCCGCGTGTATGCCGTGAACGGCATCCTCGCCGGAGCGGCGGCGTCGGTCGACGATGGTCTGGCCGCGGGCGAAGCCGGCGAGTTCGACCCGCACCGGGTGGGTCTCGATTCGGAGGGCTCCGGGGTCGACGAGGGCACACAGGGCGCCGGCGTCGCCGATGTGGCCGCCCCAGGCGCCCTCGCCCTCGGACTCCTGATCGACCTCGGGGTCGGCCATCTGGAACGACAGGAGGGCGCCGGCGAGCCGGCCGGAGGCACTCGAACTCGTCGTGAGTCGGGCGGCGTCGGCCTCGGCGATGGTCACCTGGTTGAAGACGTCGAGCCCGTACATGAAGACCGGAACGCCGGAGTCGAGCACGATCGCCGCCGCCTCCGGGTCGTGCCAGACGTTGAACTCGGCGACCGCCGTCGCGTTGCCTCCGCTCGCCGACCCACCCATGACGACGATCCGCTCGAGCTTCTCGGCGACCTCGGGGTACTGGCGCAGGAGCAGCGCGAGGTTCGTCTGGGGCGCGAGTCCGACCAGGGTCACCGGGCCGTCGGCCGAGAGGATGAGGTCACGGGCGAGGTCGACCGCGTGCCGCGGGTCGACCGCGCGTGTCGACGCCTCGAGGCCGAGGTCGCCCAGTCCGTCCTCCCCGTGCACATGAGAGGAGCGCAGCGGCTCGATGAGCGGTCGCACGGCGCCGCCGGCGACCGGCACGGGCGGAGCACCCGCCGCGTCGAGCACCTTCAGGGTGTTCGCCACGACGTTCGGCAGCGACGTATTCCCCGCGACACATGTGACGCCGAGAAGATCGATGTCGGGGTGGGCGATGGCGAACAGGATGGCGAGGGCATCGTCGACCCCCGTGTCGACGTCGAGCAGAACGCGATGGGTCACGGCCTCAATCTACCGCCCACACCTGACGATCAGCGCTTGTCGCGTGTCGACCACACCGCCCAGGCCACGAGCAGGGGCTGGAAGAACAGCCGTGCGAAGCGCTTGCGGTCGGTGTCGAGGCCGAACGCATCCCGCTCGTTGAGCCACTGCGACAGGTTGCCGGGGAAGATCGCTGTGAAGAACACCGCCGCCGTATTGCCCACGAGCTGCTTGTGCTTCGGCAGGAGGATGAGCGACGCCCCCAGCGCGATCTCGGCCACGCCCGACCCCAGCACGACCGTGTCGTCGTCGACCGGCACCCAGTCGGGCACCTGCGCCTGAAAGTCTTTGCGCGCGAACGTGAGATGCGACACCCCGGCGAACACCAGCGCAGAACCGAGCGCGATCCGCCCGATCGTGCGCCCCACCGACCGCCCAGCAGCAGAAGAACCCATGCCCCCATTCTGCCCCTCCCCGCCCGACAGCGGAGCGTCACCCCGAGTCGCGCAGATCTGGGCGATCGCCTCCGTCGTGAACCGGCACGACGAGTTCCGCATGACCCTCGACGAGGCGGGTGGCCCCGCCGTGTGGCGGGAGGTGCATCCTGCCTTCACCGTCTTCAACCCGCCGAGCGAGACGTTCTCGTGCCTCTGGGAACCGTTCGACCGCAATTTCGGCGCATTCCACGACGCCGCCTCGGAGACGATGGCTCGGTTCGCGGGAACCACCGAGCTCTTCCCGCAGGGTGCACCCCCGGCGAACGTCTTCGACATCTCCAGCGTGCCGTGGACGACCTTCACGGGCTTCACCTTGAACATCGACGGCGGATGGGACCACTTCGCGCCGATCTTCACCCTGGGACGCTACGCGGAGCGGGAGGGACGCTCCCTGCTCCCCCTGGCGGTGCAGGTTCATCACGCGGTCGCCGACGGCTTCCACACCGCGCGGCTCATCGAGGAACTTCGCGCGCTCTTCTCCGACACGACGTGGCTGCGCGCCTGAGGGCGAGCGCGGGGCGGGACGCGCGTACCCACGCGTCACATGGAGCGGATGACGGGAATCGAACCCGCGCTATCAGCTTGGGAAGCTGAAGTTCTGCCATTGAACTACATCCGCGTGTACTGCTCCCCCGAGGATAGCAGGGGTCAGCCCTCGGAGATGTAGCAGAGGCGGCGGAGGGTCTCGGTGTTGCGGATGTGGAGGGGGATGTCGAGCAGAGGCGCGGGCATGAGCGTGCCGGGGCCGCGGGAGGCGTGCTCCTCGAGCCGTACGACGCATCCGGTGCCGCGCGGCTTGACGGTGATCGTCACCCGCGCCTCGCCGATGGGCCAGCCGGCGGGCTGCATCACCATGCGGTGCGGCGGGTTCCATTCGAGCACGGTCGTCTCGTCGTCGATCACCGCGGGCCACACCCCGAAGGAGTGGTGCAGCTTGCTGCCCTCGGCGGGCCAGGCCTCCTCGACGTCGCGCATGCGCGAGGCACCCACCACCCACACCGGGAACAGCCAGCCGTCGGCCAGCACCTCGAACACGCGCTCGGGCGGGCAGGAGAAGACTCCCACGTTGATCGACATCATGACTCCGTTCTGGTCGGGCGGGGTGCGAGCGAGGGTGGGGTACGGATGCCGAACACCGTCGCCAGCGCCCGTCGCGCCGCGTACCACCCCGACAGGCCGTGCACGCCCGGCCCCGGGGGCGTCGACGACGAGCACAGGTACACGCCGCGCGCCGGCGTCGACCACGGGTCGAGCGAGAGCGTGGGCCGGACGATGAGCTGCCGCAGCGTCGCGGCTCCCGCGGCGATGTCTCCCCCGATGTAGTTCGGGTCGTACGACTCGTACTCGGTCGCCGTGCGCGACGCCGAGCCGAGCACCAGGTCGCGGAACCCCGGTGCGAAGCGCTCGATCTGCCTCGTGATCACCTCGGTCTGGTCGAGCGTCGACCCGCTCGGCACGTGCGTGTACGCCCACAGCACGTGGCCGCCCGCGGGTGCGCGACCCTCGTCGACGATCGACGGCTGCGAGACCAGCACGTACGGCGACGCCGAGTGCCGCCCGGCCGCGACCTCGCGCTCCGCCGCCGCGATCTCGGCGCGCGTGCCTCCCACGTGCACGGTCGGCGCGTGCCGCAGCAGCTCGTTCGTCCACGGCACGGGCCCGCTCAGCGCGAAGTCGGTCTTCGCCACCGCGTTGCCGTAGCGGAACCGCCGGAGTGCCGCGAGATAGCGTCGCGGCAGCTCGCGACCGGCGATGCGGGCGAGGTTCGCGGGTGCGACGTCGAGCAGCACCGCCTGCGCCGGCCGCACGTCGTCGAGCTGCCGCACCTCAGCATCCGTCACCACCTCCCCGCCGTGCTCGAGCAGGTCGGCCACCAGCGCGTCGACGATCGCCTGGCTGCCGCCGATCGGCACCGGCCACCCCCGCGCGTGCGCCTGCACCCCGAGCGACAGGGCGGCCCCTGCCGTGCCGAGGCTCGGCATCGGCAGGATGCTGTGCGCCGCCACCCCGCTCAGCATCGCGGGCGCGACGTCGTCGCTGAACCGCAGGTTCCACAGCGGCGACCCCTGCTCGAGCGCGCGCAATCCGAACAGCGCGGCGGCGACCGGATGCGCGGGCAGCCTCACGAGGCTCGACCCGGTGAACTGCGCCACTTCGTCGGCGCGGCGCACGAGCGGCTCCATCAGGCGCCGGTAGGCGCTTCCGTCTGGGCCGAGGCCGTCGGCGGTGCGGTCGAGGTCGCGGAAGGCGATCGCCGCCCTCCCGCCGTCGAGCGGGTGGCCGAACGAGATCTCGGGAACGGCGAGCCGCATCCGCTCCGGCAGGCGAAACGACCTGAAGAAGCCCGACGAGAGAGCGAGCGGATGCACGGCCGAGCAGATGTCGTGCCGGAACCCCGGCAGCGTGACCTCGGCGGTGCGCGCTCCCCCGCCGATGGTCGACGCGCGCTCGTAGACCCGCACCGACAGCCCGGCGCGGGCCATGGTCACCGCGGCGGCGAGGCCGTTCGGCCCGGAGCCGACGACCGCGACGTCGACCGGAGCGCTCACCCGGCTCAGTCCGACCCGCCGTCCTGGGTGCCCGAGTCGTCGACCGTGGTGGGCACGGGCGACGGGGTGCCGCTCGGGCTCGCGGTGTCTTCGGGCAGCGGCGTGACCTCGTCGTTCGGCGCGACGGGTGTGCCCGAGCTCGTGCGCTCCGGGTACTCCGTCTGGGCGCCGCCGTTGCAGGCGGAGAGCCCGGCGGCGGTGCCGACGACGAGCAGCAGGCCCGCCGCGGCGGTCAGCGGGCGGTGGCGGAGGGATCGGGAACGGATGCTCATGCCTCAAGTCCACAGTGCGTCGGCCCGTCCCGCACCGGGCTTGACAGCCGCGGTCGGGCGCGATCACGCCGGGTTCGCGCGCGCTCAGCCCCTACGCTCACCCAATACACTGACTGCGTGCTGCTCTCCGACCGCGACATCCGTACCCAGATCCGCGAGAACCGCGTGAGCCTGGAGCCCTACGAGCCCGCCATGCTGCAGCCGTCGTCGATCGACGTGCGGCTCGACCGGTACTTCCGGCTGTTCGACAACCACAAGTACCCGTTCATCGACCCGGCCGACGACCAGCCCGAGCTCACCCGGCTGATCGAGACCAAGGCAGACGAGCCGTTCATCCTGCACCCCGGCGAGTTCGTGCTCGGGTCGACGTTCGAGCGCGTCGGCCTCCCCGACGACATCGCGGCGCGGCTCGAGGGCAAGAGCTCGCTCGGGCGGCTCGGCCTCCTCACCCACTCGACCGCGGGCTTCATCGACCCCGGCTTCACCGGCCACGTCACCCTCGAGCTCAGCAACGTGGCGACGCTGCCCATCAAGCTCTGGCCGGGCATGAAGATCGGGCAGCTCTGCTTCTTCCAGCTCTCCAGCCCCACCGAGCGGCCCTACGGCTCGAGCCAGTACAGCTCCCGCTACCAGGGCCAGCGCGGGCCGACCGCCTCGCGCTCGCACCTCAACTTCCACCGCACCGACGTCTCCCGCGACACGGAGCAGCCGTTCGGCGAGTAGCCCGGTCCAGCCGGGGCGAAACGACGGAGTCTTGCCACCTCACCGCCTCGAGCATCCGTCGTTCCGCCGAAAACGCGTGAGACTCCGTCGTTTCGGCGGTGGGGCGCCGAGGCCTCAGGCGGGGCGGTGGGGTGCTGGGGCCGCAGGCAGGGCGGCGGGGTGCCGGGGCCTCAGGCGGAGGGCGCGGGCGCCGCGGCGCCTCCGGGCAGGCCCGCGGCTCCGAGGCGGGTGGCGCCGCGCGAGCGGGCGCGCTGCTCCTCGAGTGCCTCGGCGAAGCCGGCCTCCCAGTCGTCGGCGACCGCGATGCCGAGGCGGCGGGCCTCCTCGACCGAGAGCTCCTTCGGGAATCCGTGGGTGTCGGAGAGCCGGAACACGTCGCCGCCCGTCAGCACCTGCCCCTGGTACTCCCCGAGCGCCAGCAGCCCGCCCTCGAGCGTGCGGCGGAACGAGTTCTCCTCCTTCACCAGCACCGCGATCACCTCGTCGCGCGAGGCGGCCACCTCGGGGTAGTCGTCGGCGTAGAGGTCGGCGATGACGGGCACGACCGTGGCGAAGAAGTTCTCCGAGAGCCCGAGCGAGAGCGCCAGGCGGATGGCGCGGCGCAGCAGCCGGCGCATCACGTAACCCTGCTCCTTGTTCGACGGGCGCACGCCGTCGACCGCGAGGAAGGTGGCGCCGCGCAGGTGGTCGGCGATGATGCGCATCGCGGCCGTCTCGTCGTCGTAGGACTTGCCCGTGAGGGTCTGCAGGGTCTCGATGATCGGCCACAGCAGCGAGATGCGGAACACGTCGTCGGAGCCGAGCGACGCCGCGGCGATGCGCTCCAGCCCGCCACCGAAGTCGACGTTGCGTCGTGCGAGCTCCTCGAACGAGCCGTCGTCGAGGCGACGATACTGCATGAAGACCTGGTTGCCGATCTCCATGAACTGGCCGCCGTCGCTGGCCGGGTGGGCCAAGCCGTACGACGGGTCTTGGTGCGCCGGGCCGAAGTCGTAGAAGACCTCGCTGTCGGGCCCGCACGGGTCTCCGATCGGCGTCGCGGCGAGCGAGCCGCCACGCGACCACCAGTTCTCGCCGCCGTCGTAGAAGAATATGCGCTCACCGGCATGCACTCCGCGGGCGTCGCCGTCGGCCTGCGAGCCGATCTCGGCGATGCCGTTCGAGACGCCGCGCTCGGCGAACACCTGGGCCCAGATGCCGGCCGCCTCGTCGTCGCGCGGGATGCCGTTGTCGGCGTCGCCGATGAAGCAGGTGACGTAGATGTTCTCGGGGTCGAGGCCCACGATGTCGACCAGAAAGGTGAAGAACTGCCTGATCTGGGTCTCCTTGAAGTAGTCGCCGAGCGACCAGTTGCCGAGCATCTCGAAGAAGGTGGTGTGGCGGTTGTCGCCGACGTCGTCGATGTCTTGCGCGCGCACGCACGGCTGCGAGTCGGCGAGACGCTTGCCCTCGGGGTGCTCTTCGCCGAGCAGGTAGGGCAGCAGCGACTGCATGCCGCTGCCGTTGAACAGGGTGGAGGTGTCTCCGCGGGGAACGAGGGGCGCCCGCTCGATGACGGTGTGTCCGTTCTCGGCGAGGAAGGCGAGGTAGCGGTTACGGATGTCGTGGGCGTCCATGCGACCAGCATCCCATACGGCACCGCCGCACCGATGTGCCGCCGATGGGGGTGCCGGCTGGGGGCGCAGCCGCCTCAGCCGAGCGGATGCCCGCCGTCGTCGAGATGGTCGCGCCACGACCGGGTGGCGCGCCAGCCGAACAGCCGCTCGGCCTTCGCCGAGCTGATGCCCGAGGCGTCGGCGCGGTCGAGCTCCCGCACCGGCACCTCGGGGTGCAGGCGGGCCATCTCGGCCGCGAGGTCGCGCCCGCCGATGTTGTCGGCGGCGGCGGCGTAGACGACTTCGTGGCCCGGGGTGTGCCGGGTGACGGCCGCGACGATGAGCTCGGCCAGATCGGCGACGTCGATGTAGGCCCAGAACACCGCGCTCGTCACGTCGCGGTCGGCGAAGAAGGGCGCGAGGTTCGCCGCGTAGCTCTCGGGCGTGAGCACCCAAGTGGGGCGGATGGAGACCGCCGTCGCGTCAGACCTTCCGACCAGCCCGTCGCAGAGCACCTCCGAGACGCGCTTGGAGAGTCCGTAGGCGTCGTGCGCGAGGTCGGGATGGGTCTCGTCGATCGGGCAGAAGCTGCCGGTGAACGGGCGGTGGGCCCAGGTCATCCCCGACACCGAGTCGCTCGACAGGTTGACGACGCGGCGCACCCCGGAGTGCGCCGCCGCCTCGATGACGTTGAAGGCCGCCGTGACGTTGGTGAGGAAGACGGTGTGCGGCGTGTTCTTCGTAGGTTCGGGGATGCCGGCCGCGTGCACCACCGCATCCATCCCCCGCACCACCGAGAAGGCGTCGGCGCCGCTCGTGAGGTCGGCCTGCACGTAGCGCACGTCGTTCGAGGCGTCGGCGTCGTAGACGGGGCGCAGCACGTCGGTCGCCGTGACGTCGTAGCCCGCGGCGACCAGGGCGGCGACGGCGGCTCTTCCCACCTTGCCTCGTGCACCGGTGACGAGCACCCGGCTGCCGGGGCCGAGCATCCGTGAGCCCTCGAGGTGGTCGCTCACGCCGACTGCTCCTTCCAGGCGCGGTGCGCCTCGTCGATCACGCTCTCGTCGACCTCGATGCCGAGGCCGGGCCCCGATGGTACCGCGAGGCGCCCGTCGGCGATGGAGCTCACGCCGAAGCCGGCCGCCGGCGCCACTCGCTCGAGCATGGGCGAGAGGTGGAACGGGTATTCGAGCACCTCGACCCCTTCGACCGAGGCCGCGACGTGCGCGTTCGCCGCGACGGTCACCGGGCCGCCGTGGAGGTGCACCACCACGCGGGCCCCACGCCCGAGCGCCGCGCGGGCCATGCTGCGCGCCTCGTCGACTCCCCCGCAGATCGAGGCGTCGGGCTGCACCACCGAGAGCCCGGTGATCTCGAGCGCGTCGAGGGCGTACTCGGCGGCGAAGAAGTGCTCGCCATAGGCCACCGGCACGGGAGACGACTCGACGACCCGCTTGATGGCGCCGAGCCGGCCGGCGGGCACGGGCTCCTCGAACCAGCCCACGCCGAGCGCACCGAGGCGGGCGGCGATCTCGATCGACTCCGCCACGGAGAAGAACTCGCTGCCGTCGACGGTGATCTCCACCGTCTCGGGCAGTTCGGCCCTGAGGTCGGCGAGCACCCGCAGGGCGTTCCGCCAGTCGAGCCCGATGCGCAGCTTCACGATCGACACCCCGCGGTCGAGCAGAGGTGCCAGCAGCTCGAGGTGGGCGCCCGCCTCCCGCGTCTCGAGGAAGTGGCTGTTGCCCGCGTACACGCGCACGCTGTCTTTCACCCTCCCGAGCATCCCCGAGATCGACCGGCCCGCCGCCTTGCCCTCCAGGTCGCGGAGGGCGATGGCGATCGCGCTGCGCGACTGGGCGGCGCCGAACTGGTCGCCGAGCGTGCGGCGGGTGGCCGTGCGCACCCGCTCCAGCGCCACCCTCGCCTCGTCGAGGGCGACTCCCACGAGCGCGGGCCCGTAGACGTCGTCGACGATGGCGGCGAGCACGGCGGGGTGGGAGATGCCGAAGCAGTCGCAGCTCTCCCCCCAGCCGACGAGCCCCTCGTCGGTCTCCACCCTCACCACGAAGCAGGTCATCGTGGAGTAGTCGGTGGTGAGCCGCAGCGGGAGCGGGGTGATGGAACGGATGCGCACGGTCGTCACTTGCCTTCGGTGTAGCTGATGGAGGGGTCGAGGAACTCGTTGGTGTAGATGTCGGTGGCCTCGAGACCGTCGGCGACCTCCACGTCGGTGCCGGAGTAGATGTCGGTGAGCACCCCGGTCATCCGCTCCATCCGCTCGGGGTCGAACGAGCCGAACACGCCGTCGGCGCCGTCGGTGACGAGGCCTTCGTCGCGCAGCACGTCGTGCACGTTCTGGGCGAGCTCGGGCGAGATCTGGAAGAACTGGTCGATCTCGACGAGGTAGTCGGTGAGCGCGGTGTTCACCGCGTCGGGCGACTCCATGTAGTCGATCTGCGCCTGCTGCATGGCGGGCACGAGCTGAGCGAGGCACTCGCTCTGGGCCTCGATCACGTCGGGCTTCCCCGACCAGGCGGCGGGGTAGATGTCGTAGCCCGAGTCGGCGATGAGCAGCGTGTCGACGTCGCGGCCGTAGTCGGGGAAGTCGAACTTCAACCGGTGCGGCTCTTGGGTGATGTAGCCCTGCATCACGACGGGCTCGCCGGCGACGAGGCGGGTGACCGAGCCGTCGAACGAGCCGTCGACCTGGTCGGCGCGCACGTCGCCCTGGGCGATGAGGTAGTCCATGTAGGTGGCGCCCTGGAAGTAGAGCACCGTGGAGTCGCTCGCCGCGATGTCGGAGAGATCGGCGAAGGAGTACTTCTCCGGGTCCCAGAAGAGGATCTGCGGGTTCTTCTGCAGCGGCGTGTAGACGGCCTTCGTGGGCTGGTCTTTCGACAGCTTCACCGACTCGTCGGTGTCGATCATGGCGAGCATGATCGAATCGTCGGAGTAGAGCAGGGCGGTCGACTGCTGGAAGCCGATGAACGGCCCGCCGGCGCGCACCTCGACGGTGATGCTCGGGTCGGCGATCGCCGGACCGGAGTATATTCCCGCGTCGGCATCGATCGTCGCCGTGGCGGGGTCGATGAGGGCGTAGGCGGCGGAGTGCTCCGGCTCGGGGAACCAGTTGGTCTGCAGCACGACGGTCGACGGGCAGGCGCTCAGCGCTCCGTCGCCGCCGGCCGCCTCGGCGTCTTGGGCGGCGGGGGCCGATGACGAGCACGCGGTGAGAAGGAGCGCCGCGGAGGTGACGGCGGCGCCGGCGGCGAGACGGATGCGGGTGCGGTGGGGCATGGGACTCCTCAGGGATAGGCGGTGCGCGGGTGATGCAGGGGTGGGTCGAGGGGCGCGTCAGCGCGCGTTCGGGCGGTACCACGGCCCGACGACGAGCCGCGAGAGCAGTCCGAACAGCCAGAAGGCGGCGAGGCCGAGCAGGGAGGCGAGGATGATGGCGCCGTAGAGCATCTCGCCGTTCAGCTGGTTGCGGTACGTGTCGATGACGAGTCCGATGCCGGAGTCGCCCTTGCGGAAGAAGAAGTCGGCGACGATGGAGCCCACCACGGCCATCCCCGCCGAGATACGGAGGCCAGTGAACAGCGCCGGCAGAGCGGCGGGGAACTGCAGCTTGGTGAGCACCGTCCAGCGGCTCGCGCGCTTCAGCGTGAACAGCTCCCGCATCTGCGGGCTCGTCGACTGGAGCCCGAACAGGGTGTTCGTGATGATCGGGAACAGGCTGATCAGCACGACCACGAGGATGCGGCTCTCGAAGCCGTACCCGATGGCGAAGGCGATGAGCGGCACGATGGCGAGGATGGGCACGCTCTGCAGGGCGACCGCGTAGGGGAAGAGGGTGATCTCCACCCATTTCGCCTGGCTCATGAGCACAGCGGTGACGATGCCGATGACGGCGGCGATGAGAAGGCCCACCATCGCGATGACGGTCGAGGTCCAGAGCGGGCCGAGGAGCGCGAGAAGATTCTTCGGGGTAAGGAAGGCGTCGATCAACACCTCGTGCGGCATGGGCAGGATGAAGCGCCGTGACGGGGAGAGGAGGAACGCGCTCGTCACGTACCAGAGGCCCAGGAAGAGCACGCCGAAGGCGATGGGCAGGCCCACGGTGAGGGCTCGCGAGCGCGGTCTCCTGCGGCGAAGGTCTGGGACGGCGCTCATGCCATCGCTCCCTTCAGGCAGTCGGAGATGTCGGTGGCGAGGGCCGCGAACTCGGGCGAGTAGCGGGTGTGCTCGTCGCGGGCGTCGCCGAAGGGAACGGCGAACTCGCCGATCACCCGGCCGGGCCGTGCCCCCATCACGACGACCCGCGTCGACATGTAGACCGCCTCGGGGATGGAGTGGGTGACGAACATGCCGGTGAAGCGCTCGCGCACGAACAGCGACCTCACGTCGTCGTTGAGGCGCTCGCGGGTGAACTCGTCGAGCGCGCCGAACGGCTCGTCGAACAGGAAGAGCTCGGGCCTGTTCACCAGCGAGCGCGCGAGCGACACGCGCATCTTCATGCCTCCCGACAGCTGGTGCGGCCGGTGCTTGGCGAAGCCTGTGAGACCGACCCGCTCCAGTGCGTCGTCGACGAGGGCGGCGGTCTCGGCCGCACTCAGGTGGTCGAGCTCGGCGAACAGGGCGACGTTCTGGCGCACCGTGCGCCAGGGCAGCAGCGTCGCGTCTTGGAAGACGTAGCCGATCTGCCGCGTGGCGACCCTGGTCGCTCCCCCGGTGGCGGTCTCGAGGCCGGAGGCGAGGCGCAGCAGGGTCGACTTGCCGCAGCCCGAGGGGCCGAGCAGCGCGACGAACTCACCCTCTTCGATGCGGATGTCGACGTCGCGCAGCGCTGTCGTGCCGTCTGGGAAGGTCATCGACAGCTCGTCGAACTCGACCATCGCATCGCCCATCAGGGCCTCCTCGCAGTATTGATGCGTTCAATACTGAGGACAGAGCGTTACGCGAGCATTTCAGGCTCGGGTCGGAAATATTACTTCTGTCAAGTTTGCGCGGAGAGATAGTGGTGCGGGCCACCGGCCTGCACCATCAGCAGGCGCGCCGGCCAGAGTCCCCGTACACGCCAGCGATGACGCACTCCCCCGGCGAAATAGAGGGTGTCCGACGCTTGGAGCACGTGCAGGCCCTGCTCGGCGAGATCGACCTCGAGCACGCCCGAGATCACGTAGATGAACTCGGGGTGCGGATGCTCGTAGTACTCCTCGAACTCCGTCAGCCGCGTGACGAACTCCATCGGGTGCATCGCGCGCTCTCCGGCGACGAGGGCTTTCGCCTGCCCGGTGTCCTGCTCCGCCATCGACCCCTCGTCGGCGCGCACCAGGCTCACCAGTTCGGTGTCGATCTCGGCATGGGCGCTCGCAGCCGCCGATTCGGAGGTCGAGGAGAGCAGCATCGGGGTCGAGGTGCCGAGTGCCTGCGCAATCCGGTGCAGCGACGCCATGCTGGGCCTGGCCTTGCCGCGCTCGATCTGCGAGAGGAAGGGCTGAGACAGCTCGGTGAGTGCGGCGAGCCGCACCAGGGTGAACCCTTCACGCTTCCGCAACGCCGAGATGCGGCGCCCGAGGTCGGCTGCCATGGAGGCGTCGGCCGCCTGCGGGTCGATTTCGGCCATGACCTCAGGCTAGCGGCGCCAGTTGCGGCAGCTGCAGCGCCAGCCACGGGCTGAAGGCCCACGGGGTGAGCGACACGGCGAGGCCGAGCTCCGCGGTATCGGCCCAGCGCCACTCGGAGACCTCGTCGGGGTTGGCGGAGATCGGGCCGGCGGCGCGAGCGGTGTAGACGGGGCAGATCTCGTTCTCGACGATGCCGGAGGCGTCGATCGCGAGGTAGCGGAAGTCGGGCAGTGCAAGCTCGAGGCTCGCGATCTCGAGCCCGAGCTCGCGCTCGGCGCGGCGCCGAACGGCGTCGTCGAACGACTCCCCCGGTGCGGGATGGCCGCAGAACGAGTTCGTCCACACCCCGGGCCAGGTGAGCTTGGTGAGCGCGCGACGGGTGACGAGCACGCGGCCCTCGTCGTCGAAGACGTGGCAGGAGAAAGCGAGGTGGAGCGGCGTGTCGTCGGTGTGTACGGTGAGTTTGTCGGCCACGCCGATGGGGGATCCGTCGTCGGCGAGAAGGATCACTTGCTCAGGAGTCGTGGTCATTTCACTATTCTCCTTTATTACCAGTTTGCCGTGTAACGTGAGAGACGTGGATACTCACGATCTGGTCGCCGTCTCGGAGCGCCGTCAGCATCAGGTCGATCGTGTGCTCCGTTCCTTCTTCGATGACTCCCACTATCGGGCGAAAGCTCTCGGAAATCCATACGCCGCGCTCTGGCAGACGCTCGAACGCAACGCGTCGGGCGGCAAACGCTTCCGCCCGCGCATGGTCATGGCGGCCTATGAATCGCTCGGCGGCACCGACATCGACGCCGCCGCGCACATCGGCGCGGCCTTCGAACTGCTGCACACCGCCCTCATCGTGCACGACGACGTCATCGACCGCGACTTCGTGCGCCGCGGCGGGCCGAACGTCTCGGGAAGCTACCGCGACCTCGCGACGACGGCGGGCATCCCGCTTCCCATCGCCGAGCACCGCGGCATGTCGGTCGCGGTCATCGCGGGCGACCTCGCCCTGTTCAACGCCTTCCGCATGATCGATCGCTCCGGCGTCGACGGGGTGCTGCGCACCCGGCTGCACGACATCCTCGACGAGGCGATGTTCGTCTCGGCGGCGGGGGAGCTGCTCGACGTCGACTTCTCGCTGCGCAGCGATCCTCCCGCGGTGGAGGAGATCGTCGAGATGGAACGGCTGAAGACGGCGGAGTACTCCTTCGAGGCGCCGCTCAAGGCCGGGGCCGTGCTGGCGGGGGCCGCCGACCAGGCCGTCGAGGCGCTCGGGCGCTTCGGCCGGCGCATCGGCATCGCGTACCAGATCGTCGACGACCTCCTCGGGGTGTTCGGCGACGAGAACGAGACCGGGAAGACCGCGCTCGGCGATCTGCGCGAGGGCAAGAGCACCGTGCTGCTCGCCCACGCGGTGACCCGCCCGGAATGGGCCTCCGTCGCCTCGCTGTTCGGGTCGCCCGACCTCACCGCCGCAGACGCCGAGCGCATCCGCGGGGTGCTCGAGGAGACCGGGTCGAGGCGGTTCGCCGAGGCGCTCGCGCGCGAGAACGCCAACCGCGCCTGGGAGGCGCTCGCCGACGAGTCGTTGACCCCGGAGGTGCGCGACGAGTTCCGCCCGGTGGTCGCCTCGGTGCTTGGTCGCGTACGGTGAGCCTTGTGAGCAGTGCACGCGGGAAGAGCGGCTCCGATCGCGAGCCCGATCTCTACGACCGCGTGGCCATGGAGACCGCGGCGATCGTCATCCGCCGCTACTCCACGTCGTTCGGCCTCGCCTCCCGCCTTCTCGCGCCGTCGGTGCGGCAGCACGTCGAGAACATCTACGCGCTGGTGCGCCTCGCCGACGAGGTCGTCGACGGAGTCGCCGCCGCGGCCGACCTCGAATCAGGCGAGATCGCCGAACGGCTCGACGCGCTCGAGCGCGAGACCCACGAGGCCCTCGCCTGCGGGTACAGCACGAACCTCGTCGTGCACGCCTTCGGGTACACCGCACGGCGGGTGGGCATCGGTGAAGACCTCACGACGCCCTTCTTCAGGTCGATGCGCGCCGACGTCTCGCAGCGGGAGCACACGCCGGAGTCGTTCGACGACTACGTCTACGGTTCGGCCGAGGTGGTGGGGCTGATGTGCCTCGCGGCGTTCCTCGACGGGGTGCCCACGGCTCCCGCCGAGCGTGCACGTCTCGAAGACGGCGCGCGTCATCTCGGCGCGGCCTTCCAGAAGATCAACTTCCTCCGTGACCTCGCCGCCGATTTCGAGGCGCTCGGCCGCAGCTACTTCCCCGGGGTCGACGTCACGACCTTCAGCGAGGCCGAGAAGCTGCGCATCGTCGCCGGCATCGACGACGACCTCCGCATCGCCCGGTCGTGCCTGCGCGGGCTTCCGCCGTCGAGCCGGAGGGCCGTCGTGCTGGCCCAGCGGCTGTTCGAGGAGCTGACCGAGCGTCTGCGCCGCACGCCCGCATCCGTACTCGCCGCGACGCGCATCCGGGTTCCGAACCCCGTCAAGGTGAGAATAGCCGTGGGTGCGGCGCTCGGACGGGTGCCCCAGGAGCACCCGTCGGGCACCGCCCGCACGCAGGCGAGGGAGATCTGATCGAGTGACGGATGCGCAGAAGACCGCGATCGTGATCGGTGGCGGCATCAGCGGGCTGGCCAGCGCCGCCCTGCTCGCCCGTGAGGGGTACGCGGTGACCCTGCTCGAGAAGAACGCCGCGCTCGGCGGTCGCGCGGGGGTCTGGGAGCGTGACGGATTCCGCTTCGACACCGGCCCCTCGTGGTACCTCATGCCCGAGGTCTTCGACCACTTCTTCAAGCTGTTCGGCACGAGCGCCGCCGATGAGCTCGACCTGGTGAAGCTCGACCCCGGGTACCGGGTGTACTTCGAGGGCGAGGAGCAGCACATCGACCTCGCCGCGTCGCGCGAGGCGAACCTCGAGCTGTTCGAGTCGCTCGAACCCGGTTCGGGGGTGCGGATGGCGGGGTACCTCGACTCCGCGCGCGAGACCTACGAGCTCGCCAAAGACCACTTCCTGTACACCACGTTCGAGAAGTACACCCCGCTGCTCGTCGCCCCCGTGGTGAAGCGGCTGCCGCGCCTCGTGCGGCTGCTCTCGGAACCCCTCGCCACCTTCGCGGGCCGCACAGTGAAAGACCCGCGGCTGGTTCAGGTGCTCGGCTACCCGGCCGTCTTCCTCGGCAGCTCACCATATGCCGCTCCGAGCATGTATCACCTGATGAGCCACCTCGACCTCGACGACGGGGTGCTCTACCCGAAGGGCGGGCTCTCCACAGTGATCGATGCCGTGGAGCGCGTTGCCCGTGCCGAGGGTGTGACGATCGTGACGGGAGCCGAGGTGACCCGCATCGTGATGGCCGCCGACGCGAGCGTCGTGGTCGCCCCCGAGCCCGAAGACCCCTACGACTACGAGACCACCGCCTTCGACACGAACGTCATCGACCGCGACGAGCTCCGGCGGGTGCTGGCGGGGGAGGCCTCGACGGCGGTCGCGCCGGAGCCGGAGGGCGACCCGTCGACCAGGCCGCACGTCGGCGGCGTGCACTACTCCGACGAGGCAGGCCGCGCGCACTCCCTCGACGCCGACGTCGTCGTGTCGACCGCCGATCTCTGGCACACCGAGACCCGGATGCTCCTGCCGGAGCTGCAGAGCTACCCCGAGTCGTACTGGGAGAAGCGCACCGCCGGCCCCAGCGCCCTGCTGGTGCTGCTCGGTGTCGAGGGCGAGCTGCCCGAGCTCGAGCACCACACACTGTTCTTCACGAAGGACTGGAAGGGCGACTTCGGCAAGATCTTCAGCGATCACCCGAGCGTTCCCGACCCCGCCTCGCTCTACGTCTGCCGCCCCAGCGCGACCGACGACACGGTGGCACCGGAGGGCACGGAGAACCTGTTCGTTCTCGTGCCGATCCCCGCCGACCCGTCGATCGGGCACGGCGGTGTCGACGGGGCGGGCGACGCGACGGTGGAGCGGCTCGCCGACACGGCGATCGCCCAGATCGCCCAGTGGGCAGGCATCCCCGACCTCGCCGCGCGGGTGAAGGTGCGTCGCACCGTCGGCCCCGCCGACTTCGCCGACGACCTCAACTCGTGGAAGGGCACGGCCCTCGGGCCCGCACACACCCTCCGGCAGAGCGCGATGTTCCGCGCCAAGAACGTGAGCTCGAAGGTCGAGGGCCTCTACTACGCGGGAGGTTCGACCACGCCGGGCATCGGGCTGCCGATGTGCCTCATCAGCGCCGAGCTCGTGCTCAAGCGGCTGCGCGGAGACACCAGCACCACGGCGTTGCCCGAGCCGCTCGCCTCGGCGGGCTGAGCGGCGCGCATGGGAATCCTGTACCTCGCGGCGCTCCTCGTCTCGATCACCGGCATGGTGGTGCTCGACCGACGCTTCCGGCTGTTCTTCTTCGACCGGCCGGGCCGCGCGGCGGTGGTGCTCGTCGCGGGTGTCGTGTTCTTCGTGCTCTGGGACCTGGCGGGGATCGGCCTCGGCATCTTCTTCCGCGGAGAGACCTCGTTCATGACGGGGCTGCAGGTGGCGCCCGAGCTGCCGGTGGAGGAGCTGTTCTTCCTCACCCTGCTCTGCTACCTCACGATGAACGTGTTCCTCGGCGCCCGTCGGCTGATCGCGCGGCGGTCGGCCTCATGACGTACTGGACCCTCAACGCCCTCTTCCTCGCTCCCGTTCTCGTGGTGCTGGTCGTGGCGGCGGTGGTCGTGCGCCGACGGCCGGCGGAGGCGCGACGCGGCATCCTTGGTGCGTTCGGCGTGAGCCTCGGTGTGCTGCTCGTGCTCACCGCGCTGTTCGACAACGTGATGATCGCCATCGGCCTCGTCGGCTACGACGAGGGGCTGATCTCGGGGGCGTTCCTCGGCATCGCGCCGCTCGAAGACTTCGCCTACGCGGTCGCCGCGGTGCTGCTCCTGCCCTCCCTCTGGCTGCTGCTCGGCGCACGTGACACGAAGGGGAGCGAGCGATGATCCGCACCCTGCTGCTGTCGTCGCGGCCGCTGTCGTGGGTCAACACCGCGTTCCCGTTCGCCGCCGGCTACCTCCTCACCACGCGCGAGGTCGACCTGGTGTTCGTGCTCGGCACCCTCTACTTCCTGGTGCCCTACAACCTCGCCATGTACGGCATCAACGACGTGTTCGACTACGAGTCCGACCTCCGCAACCCGCGCAAGGGCGGCGTGGAGGGGGCGGTGCTCGACCGCTCGCTGCACCGGGTGACGCTCTGGGCGGTCGTCATCACGAACGTGCCGTTCCTCGTCTTCCTCGTCGCGGTCGGATCGCCCTTGTCGTGGGCGGTGCTCGCGGTGAGCGTCTTCGCCGTCATCGCCTACAGCGCTCCGGGGCTGAGGTTCAAGGAGCGCCCCTTCCTCGACTCGCTCACCTCGAGCACGCACTTCGTGAGCCCCGCGGTCTACGGACTCGCGCTCGCGGGCGCGGCCTTCACGCCCGGACTGTTCGCCCTGCTCGGCGCCTACTTCCTCTGGGGCATCGCGAGCCACGCCTTCGGTGCCGTGCAAGACATCGTCGCCGACCGCGAGGGCGGCATCGGCTCGATCGCCACCGTCGTGGGCGGCAAGGCGACGGTGCGTATGGCTTTCGCGGCATACATCATGTCGGGCGTGCTGCTGCTGCTCACGCCCTGGCCGGGCCCCCTCGCCGCCGTGCTGGCCGTGCCCTATGCGGTAAGCATCCTGCCCTACTGGTCGATCAGCGACGCCGACGCCGAGCGCGCCAACGCCGGGTGGCACCGCTTCCTGTGGCTGAACTACGTGGCCGGCTTCCTGGTGACGCTCTTGCTCATCTGGCAGTGGTTGCTCACCATGGAGTGATGAGCAGACCCCGACGCGATCGCACGCGCCTGCTGCTCGCGATCACCTCGGTGGCCGCGGTCGTCTCACTGGCCGTCGCCGCCTTCGCCCTCGGCTCGCTGAACGCCGCGGCGCCGTCCATCGCCCCGGCCCGGGTGCAGGAGGCAGGGGCAGGTCGCGCCGACGCCGCCGGCCGGGTGCCGGTGAAGCAGGTGGGCACCCCCGCCCGCGTCGCCGACTACAGCTTCGGCCACACCCTTGACCGGGTCGAGGCCGGCGGGGGAGGCGACGTCGAGGCGTCGATGCGCCTGCCCTTCGAGCTCGCCGTCGACGCCACGGCGTTCCGCGTGCACGTGCGCAACTGGCAGTTCAACACCGAGCAGAGCATCGACTCGCCCGTCACCCTCACCGGCGTCTACGTGGGGGAGCACCGCATCGACGGGCCCGACGGCCAGACGGGGGAGTTCGGCACCGCGCCCGTCGAGGTCAGCGGCACCGCCAACCTCGCCAGGGAGGGGTTCGTGTCGGGGTGGATCGAACCCGACACCCAGCTCGTCGCCGCCCACACGCCCTACCTGCTCTCGCTCGGCTTCACCGCCCCCGCGGGCGCGATCCTGGCCACCAATCCGGGTCTGTCGTGGCTCGCCACCGGGGTGGGGGCGTCGACCGATGCGGCAGCCATCGGCACGCCGCGCGCCGAGCGCAGTGCCGACCTCAGCTACTTCGACGTGTGGATCGAGTACGAGTTCACCGGCGACGCTCCCGTTCTGCTCAGCATCGGGCACTCGCTCAACGCACCCGGAACGCTCGCGCCCGACGAGCATCCGACCCGGGGCGAGCAGACGGCGTGGCCGCAGCAGTGGGCGATCTCGAACGACGCGGTGGCGGTGTCGCTCGCGGCGCCCGGGTCACTGAGCGCGCTGTTCGCCGGCGGTTCCGAGCTGTGGCAGCAGTACGGAGAGGAGCTCGCGCCCGACGTCGTCACCGTGTGGGCGGCGTCGAACGACATCGCGCGGGGGCGGCAGCTCGCCGACATCCAGAACGACTGGGGTGCGATCGTGACGAGGGTGCGCACGCAGTGGCCCGACGCGACGATCTACGCCATGACGGAGCCGCCGCGCTCGTTGAGCGGAGCGGAGGAGAGCACCAGGGTGGCCTGGAACGCCTGGCTCTCGACGCTGCCGTATGGCCTCGACCGCGTGATCGACGCCGACTTCCTGCTGCGCGACCCGGCGCAGCCCGATCGGCTGCGCAGCGACGTCGACGCCGACGGCATCCACTTCACCGCCCGCGGCCACTCGCTCGTCGCCGCCCAGCTCCCGGCACCTCGCCACGCGCGGTGATGCGGGCCGTCGCCCCGTGTTCACCGGGCACGACTAGTCTTCGCCGGTGACCGCCGCCACCCCGCCCTCGCCGCCGCCCTCGCCGCCGCCCGCGCTCGAGCGCCGACTCGGACTCACCGATGCCGTGTTCATCGGGCTGGGCGCCATGATCGGCGCGGGCGTGTTCTCGGTCTTCGCCCCGGCCGCCGCCTCGGCGGGAGGCGCCGCGGCGCTCCTCGGCGCGCTCGGCATCGCCGCCGTGGTCGCCTACTGCAACGCCACCTCGACCGCGCAACTCGCGGCGCGCTATCCGACGGCGGGCGGCAGCTACGTCTACGGTCGCGAGCGCCTGGGGGAGTGGTGGGGCTTCGCCGCCGGATGGAGCTTCGTCATCGGCAAGACCGCGAGCTGCGCCGCCATGGCGCTCACCTTCGCCGTCTACGCGCTGCCCCCGGGAGCGGAGGCGTTCGAGCGCCCGCTGGCGGCGCTCGCCGTCGCCGCCCTCGTGGGTGTCAACCTGTTCGGCATCACCCGCACGGCCCTGGCGGCCCGGGTGATCGTGGTGGCGGTGCTGGTGGTGCTCGCGATCGTCGTCGCCTCAGGGGTGACGGATGCGCTGGCCGGCCCCGTCGTCGCAGCCGGCTCGTCGCCCGAGCCCGCCGTCCTCTCGGCGCCCCTCTCCTCGGTGACGCCGTACGGCATCCTCCAGGCCGCCGGGCTCCTCTTCTTCGCCTTCGCCGGGTATGCGCGCATCGCGACCCTCGGCGAGGAGGTGAAGCATCCGGAGCGCACCATCCCGCGGGCCGTGACCCTGGCCTTCGTCATCGCCCTGGCGGTCTACGCGGCGATCGCCGTGGTGGCGGTCGCGACGCTGGGCGCCTCGGGACTCGCGTCGGCGGCCGACCCCTTGGCGCAGGTGGTGTCGACCAACGGCTGGGGATGGGCGGTTCCCGTCGTCGGCGTGGGAGCCGCGCTGGCCTCCCTCGGAGCCTTGCTCGCCCTCGTCACGGGGGTCGGGCGCACCGCCCTCGCCATGGGGAGGCAGGGCGACCTGCCCCGCCTGCTCGGCGTGGTCGACGCGCACCGCAGCGTTCCGCGCCGGGCCGAGCTCGCCGTCGGCGTCGTCATCGTGGCGCTGGTGCTCACGGTCGACCTGCGCGGGGTGATCGCGTTCTCGTCGTTCGGGGTGCTGCTGTACTACTTCGTGGCGAACGTCTCGGCGTTCGGTCAGCGGGGCTCCGAGCGGCGCTCGCCCCGCGTGGTGCAGCTCGTCGGGGCGGCCGGCTGCGTGGTGCTCGTCGCCGCGCTGCCGTCCACGGCTGTGGTGGTGGGCGTGGTCGTCGTGGCGGTGGGCTTCGGCTACCGCGCCATCCGCCTCGGACTCGAGCGAGCGCGGCCGACACCGCCGTCAGCCCGCTGACGCCGGAGACGCGGCCACGAAGAAGGGCCCCGGCGTGTTCGCCGAGGCCCTTCTGATCGCACCGCGCCCACTCCACGCCGACTCCGCGAGGAGGAGGGAGGTGGGCGGCGAGTTCGCTCAGGCGATGAGGTAGTCGTGCAGCGCCTCGTTGCGGAGCATGCTCAGCGCCCGGCGCTGGATCTGACGGGCACGCTCCCGCGAGACACCCAGCACGTCGCCGATCTGGTCGAACGACATGGGGTCTTCGCCGTCGAGCCCGAAGCGCATGCACACCACACGCGCCTCGCGCGGCGGCAGGGTGGCGAGCGCGGCCGAGAGGTCGTGGTGCTGCAGCGACGCGGCGGCGGCGTCGAACGGCTGGGCCTGCGAGGTGTCTTCGATCAGGTCGCCGAGCTCGGCGTCGTCATCGCCCACCGGCGTGTGGATCGACACCGTGTCGCGCCCGTGACGGATGAGCTCCTGCACCTTGCGCGGCGGCAGGTCGACGGCGGCGGCGACCTCCTCGATCGTGGCCTCACGGCCGAGCTCGATCATGAGGCGGCGCTGCATGCGCGTGATCGAGGAGATCTTCTCGGAGGTGTGCACCGGGATGCGGATGATGCGGCCGCTGTCGGCGAGCGCGCGGTTGATCGACTGCTTGATCCACCAGGAGCCGTAGGTCGAGAACTTGAAGCCGGCCTGGTAGTCGAACTTCTCGACCGCACGCACGAGACCGATGTTCCCCTCCTGGATGAGGTCGAGGAACGGGAGTCCGCGTTCGAGGTAGCGCTTCGCGATCGACACGACCAGGCGGAGATTGGCCTGGATGAGCTGGCGCTTCGCAGCCTGGCCGTCGCGGGCCAGCCACTGCAGTTCGCGCTTCAGCGTCGCGTCCATCACCGGGGTCTCGCTGAGCTTCGCGTCGGCGAGCACGCCGACCTCGATGCGGCGGCCGAGGTCGACCTCGTCCTCGGCGGTCAGCAGAGCGGTGCGACCGATCTGGCGGAGGTAGTCCTTCACCGGGTCTTCGGAAGCCCCGCGGATGTCGGCGAGACGGGCCTGGGGCTCGGCGTCGTCGGTCTCGAGGGGGGCCGTGGCAAGTGTGCGTGACATGTTCATCTCCGTTGCTACTTCGACTAACTGCTTCACCGCACCGCCTTGCCTCTCAGCCCTGCGGTGCTTCGACTATCCCGGTCGTATCGGAAGGTTATGCCTGCGTAACCCGTCCCCCCAAATGGGTCACAGGGGGGTTGACAATCATGAACTAGAAGCACTAGTGGCTAGTTTATCTAACTTCTTGCCCGTGTAGGAGCTTATCCGGAAAGCGCCCACACAGACCTCCGGATGCCCGCAACTACACTGGAACCGGTGCCACCAGAGGGGCCAGGATGCGGGGAGGATGAACACCAGGTCGACCCGCGTCGTGCGCGGGCTGGGTGCCGCATCCGTCGCCGTCTTCATGGCGGCGCTCTCGCACGTGGCTGCCGGGGGAGGGGCACCAGCGGTGCTCGGGCTCGTCATCGCCGGTGCCTTCTCGATGGTCGTGTGCGTGCTGTTCACCGCCCGCCGGCCGTCGCTGCCCCTGCTCGCGGTGTCGGTGGCGCTCAGCCAATTCGCCTTCCACCTGCTGTTCGGTGTCGGAGACCGCGGCGGTTCCGGCCTCAGCGTCGCGACCCAGCGCCACGGCGACCATGTCACGACCACGCTGGTTCCCGACGGCTCGTCGGCGGCGCTGCACCACCACGACGGCGGTGCGATGTGGGTGGCGCACGCGATGGCGGCGGTGCTCACCGTTGTGGCGCTGAGGCGTGGTGAGTTCGCACTCCGGCGTCTGCTCGCGCTCGGCCGCGCCGGTCTCGCCGCTGCCGCCGCCGGTGTGCGCGCGCTCCACGCCGGCCTCGCCGCCCTCCCCGGCGTGCTCGCCCATCTCATCGCACGCGCCGATCTCGTCACGCGCAGCCGCAGCAGCGCCCGCGTGCGCACCTGGATGCTCGGGGCGGTCGACCCGCTCGACGACCTGGGCGCCGTCTTCACCCGGCTGAGGCATCGGGGGCCGCCGTCGGCGCACTCCGCGCTCGCCGCTCTCTGACCGCATCCGGGGCCTGACGCCCGACGGATGAAACCGGCCCACCCTCTCAGGGGCCGGTGGTCGACGGCGCGCGCAGACGCGCATCCGACCTCTTCATCCCTCTCGTCAGAAAGACATCAGTCATGACCAAGTCCTCCCTCGCGCGCGCCTCCGGCGTCGCCGCAGCCCTCCTCGCCGGGGGCGCCCTCGCCCTCGCCGCACCCCTCGCCGCTTCCGCCCACGTGCGGGTGAACCCCGCCCAGGCGGAGGCCGGCTCCTACACCACCCTCACCTTCAAGGTGCCGAACGAGTCGGCCACCGCGTCGACCACCTCGGTCACCGTCGACCTGCCGACCGACACCCCGTTCACCAGCGTGAGCTACCAGCCGGTGCCCGGCTGGACCACCGAGATCGTCACCGGCACCCTCCCCGAGCCGGTCACGGCGGGATCGGCGACCATCACCGAGGCCCCCGTCTCGGTGACCTGGACCGCCGTCGACGGTGTCGGCATCGCCGACGGCCAGTTCCAAGAGTTCCCGCTCTCGGTCGGGCCCGTGCCCGACGTGGGGAGCATCGCGCTCCCGGCGCACCAGGCCTACTCCGACGGCAGTGTCGTCGACTGGGACGAGGCGACGCCCGACTCGGGGGAGGAGCCCGAGAGCCCCGCACCCGTGCTGTACGTGAACGACGCCCCGCCGACAGGCGAGCACGGGCACGGCGCGACGGCGATGAGCGCGACTGCGGGTGAGTCCGCGGGCGGTGCGGATGCTGCTGCCGACGACACGGCATCTGTTGCGTCGGTCTCGCTCGGGCTCGGCATCGGGGCCATCGTGCTCGCCGCGGCGGCACTCGTGGTGGTCGCCGTCGGCGCGGCGCGGGGCTCGCGGGGTTCGCGCGGCAGTCGCGGAACTCGCGGCGACGACGCGGGCGCGGTGCAGCGATGAGGGCGGCCTTCCCCGGTGCTGCCCGCGGCAGGATGCTGCTCGCCGTGGCCTTGACGGCGGGTGCCGCGGTCGCGGCCTCGGTGCTCGGCCTCGGCGCGGGGGCGGGGGTCGTGGGGGGTGTCGCGCCGGCATCGGCCCACGACTTCGTCGTGTCGACCTCGCCCGCCGCCGACACCACCGTCACCGATCCCCTCACCGAAGTCGCGCTCACCTTCAACGAGCCGCCGCTCACCGATCTCCAGGCGGGGATCGCGGTGGAGGTGCGCGACCCGTCGGGGGCCACCGCATCCGGTGAGCTGTCGATCGTGAACGCCACCCTGAGCGTGCCGTTCACGCCGACCGCGACGGGGGGCTACACGGTGGTGTGGCAGACCGTGTCGTCAGACGGGCATCCGGTGTCGGGGGAGTACGGCTTCGACTACCAGGGGCCCGTGGCGGCGTCGGGCGGGGAGTCGGGCGGCGCGCCGTCGGCGGCACCCGACACCGCGGCGCCCACCGAGGCGTCGACGCCACCCGCGACGGCCGAGCCCGCCCCGACGGGCACGCCGAGCGGCTCGCCGGTCGCGGGCGCGGGGGCCGAATCCGCCGACGGCGGAGCCGGGGTGCAGCTGCCCCTCGTGCTCGCCGCCGCGGTGGGCTCGCTCGTCGTCGTCGGGGCCGTCGTGCTCGTGATCGTGCTGACGATGCGGCGGCGCCGGGCCTGACCCGGCCGGCCACGGCCCGTCCCACTCTCGCCCGCGGGTGTCAGCAGCGCTTCAGCTGCTGCACCGCGGGCGAGAGCGACGACTCGCCGCCCACGAGGGTGACGTGGCTCGTGTCGAGCACGTCGAGGGCGACCTGCAGGTCGCGGGAGACGCATCCGGGTGGCACGACGTACAGGGGCGAGCCGAACCGCGCGGCGACCGGATCTCCGGCCAGGGCGTCGGCGAACCCGACACCGCTGGCGAGGAACACTCGGTCGGTCGGCGGGCCGAAGTAGGCCGAGTTGAGCGCTTCGCTGGTCTCGTACCGGTTCTCGCC
This sequence comes from Herbiconiux sp. SALV-R1, assembly GCF_013113715.1. Taxonomy (GTDB): domain Bacteria; phylum Actinomycetota; class Actinomycetes; order Actinomycetales; family Microbacteriaceae; genus Herbiconiux. Next base: position 3,864,093 of record NZ_CP053344.1, on the reverse strand, counting down.
CGAGAGCCGCGAGATGGTGCCGGGCACGGCGTCGTAGAGCGCGTACTCGACGTCGTAGCCCACCGACGACGGGCCGCCCACGATCGTCGCCGAGGTCGTGCCGAGGTTCTTCAGCAGCGACTTCGTGGCCGACGGCAGAGCGGATGCCGCGCCGTCGACGAGGAGCACCGGCATCGACGCGGCGGCACCGGCGGCGCCGGCCGAGAGGGCGTCGGGGAAATTGGAGCCCGTGGCCACGAACACGGCAGGCGCGTCGTCGAAGGCATAGTCGACGATCGCGCGCCCGGTGGCGTAACGGTCGGCGCCGGCCAGACGGGTGACCGGTGCGATCGAGGCGAGCTGCCGCTCCACCGCCGCCGAGACGTTGTTCACCCCGCCCACTACCACGATCGAGCCCGGGTTGAGCCGCACGATCTCGGCGCGCACCGCCGAGGGGAGGCTGGCGGGGGAGGTGAGCAGCAGCGGGCCGCCCTGCTCGGCTGCGGCGGGGCCGGCGGCGAGCGCATCCGGGTAATTGGTGCCGGTCGCGACGTAGACCACCGGTGCGCCGCCGGGGAAGCCCTCCTTCGAGAGGGCGACGGCGGTGTCGTAGCGGCTGGCGCCCGCGATGCGGTCGCGGGTGGTGACGCCGCTCAGGTCGAGGTCGCCGAGGGTGATCTTCACGGTGGCCTGGCTGGAGCTCAGGGCCGTCACCTGCACGGTGACGCCCTCGCTGTCGGTGGAGATGCTCTTTCCCAGCGTCAGGTAGCGCTTGCGCTCGTCGGCGTTCGCGGCGGGGGCGAAGAGGGCGACCGAGGTTCCGTCGTCGCGGAGGGCGAGCATCCTGACGCCGCTTCCGAAGCTCGGGTCGAGGTCGCCGACACGGTTGTAGAAGCTCGCGGCGTCGCGGCCTGTGCCCGAGCGGTACTCCAGGTAGTAGCGGGAGCCGGTCTTCGGGTCGGTCACCTCGATGCCGCGGGTGCCGCCCGAGGAGGAGGCGGCTGCGAGCGTGGCGGTGACCGTGCGGGTGGAACCGGAGCCGAGCGAGACGCGCTGCAGCCCGCTGCCGCTTGCGAGCACGCCGAGGCGCACGCGATGGGTCACGTTGAGGGCGGCGAGGGAGTCGGTGGAGACCGTGTCGGCGCCGCCGAAGTAGGTGAAGCCGCCGGCCATCACGTCGTAGTAGTCGTCGTAGACGGCGTCGTAGCAGCGGGCCGGGTCGTCGACGGCGGTGGGGGAGTCGCCGCAGTCGACGACGTTCGAGTGATCGAGCGAGATGTTGTGGCCGAACTCATGGGCGACCACCTGGTTGCGGGCGTAGCCGGGGTCGACGGCGGCCCAGATCTGTCCGCCGAAGTCGGCGCCCGAGCCGAGCGTGCCGAGGCCTGAACCTGCGCCGCACTGCGGGCTCGTGATCACCACGAGGTGTCGCGGTGTCGCCGAGGTGGTGAGGTAGCTCTGCTCGCTGCGGCCGAAGGCGGAGGCGGCGCTCGTCCAGGCGCCGTAGGGGTCGCAGTCGCTGCGCTGGAGGCGCTGGTAGCCGCCGGTGGCCGCGATATCGGTGATGCGACCCTCCGACTGGCTCACCCAGAACTCCTTGAGGCCGCCGAGGATCGACGACACGGTCGCGTCGGGGAAGAGCGCCTTCGAATTCTCGCCCGGGAAGGTGACGATCGCGACGTCGAGCCGGTGGGAGGCGGGGAGGCTCTTCGCCGCCTCGGCCTGCAGCTGGCGCTCGTCGAGCTGCCAGCTTCGCACCTCCAGTGCAGCGCCCTGCGCCGCGGCGGTGGCGGTGAGTTCGGCGGTGGCTGCGGGGGACTCGGGGTCGGCCGCTGCCTGCTCGAGCTCGTCGCGGGTAGGGGCCGAGAGGGCGTCGAAGACGGGGGCGGGCACGGCGACCTCGAGGGTGACGGTATCGCCGGTGAGGGCGTCGGCGGGCGCGCCGTTCAGGTCGACCGGGGTGCCGGTGTCGGGGAGGAGCTGGTAGGTGTGGGCGGGGTCTTCGGCGGCGGCGGCGGATGCGTCAGGTGCGTCGGGTGCGTCGGCGGTTGACGCGCCATCACTCGAGAGCGGGGGCGCCTCGCGGGGGATCACGCGCAGCACGCCCGTGAGCGTCGCGGTGGGGGAGGAGGGCGCCGGGGATGCCGGCGCGGACTCGGCGGGCGTGGGTGTGGGTGTGGGTGTGGGTGCCTCGGGTGCGGGTGCGGGCGTCGGGGTGGGCGTGGCGGACGACACGGGGGTGGGCGTGGTCGAAGGGATCGACGTGGGAGCCGTGGTCTCTTCAGGTGCGGGCGTCGGCGTCGGGGTTCCGGGCGGCTCGGGCGATGGCGTTGCGGCGGCGCTCGCCGCGACTTCGACAGCCGGCGGCGGGGGAGCGGCGGCGGCCTGCGCGGGCAGGGCGCCGAAGGCGAGAAAGGCGAGCGTCGCGGCGGCGGCGAGGGAGCGGAGGTTCCTGGTCATGACGATCTCCCGAAGATCGAAGCGATGCCGCTCCCGGCATCATCGCCGAAGGCTGACCGCATCGTACCGACGAACCGCCCCCACCACCATCGCCAATCCGCCCCACCTCCGTCACCCCGTCGGCGATCGCGTGTCGGCCGGTGCCATGACCGCGAAAAGGTCTGACGCGCATCCGTCACCGCCTCGGAGTGAGTCGGCACGCGGCGCGGGCGGCTGGTCGTAGCCTTGGGGGGATGGACGAGCGTGCCGACGACTTCCGCGCGCCGCTGCCGATCGACAGCGACGCGGCGGATGCCGGCTCCGCGCTGCCTGCGAAGGCGGAGCCGCACGCACCGCGACCGGCGTACCTCCACCCCGGTTGCCTCGCCCTCGTGCTGATCGGTGGCGCCCTCGGTACCGCGCTGCGGGAGACGGTCGCCCTCGTGGTGCAGCCGATCGGCTCGTTCCCCCTCGCCATCTTCGGCATCAACATCGTGGGGGCGTTCGTGCTCGGGGTCGTTCTCGCGGCCCTCGCCCTCCGCGGGCCCGACGAGGGACTGCGCCGGCACCTCCGCCTGTTCGTGGGAACCGGGGTGCTCGGCGGATTCACGACGTACTCGGCGCTCTCGGCCGACAGTGCGTCGCTGCTCAGCCAAGGCGGTCTCGGCGTCGCCCTGGTCTACGGGCTCGCGACCGTCGTGGTGGGCGGCCTCGCCAGCTGGGGCGGCATCCTGCTCGGTTCGGTGCTGGGCCGCGCCCCAGACGCGCGACGAGGGGAGTCGTCGAGATGACGGTGACTCCGCTGCTCATGCTCGCCCTGTCGGCGGCCGGTGGTCTCGGCGCGGTCGTGCGCTTCGTGCTCGACGGGGTCATCAAGCGCGTCGTGCCGTCGAGTTTCCCGGTGGGCGTGATGGTCATCAACGTGAGCGGGTCGTTCCTGTTGGGCCTGCTCACGGGGCTCGTCCTCGCCGGCACGGTGTCGCACGAGTGGCTGCTCGTGCTCGGCACGGGCTTCCTCGGCGGCTACACGACCTTCAGCACCGCGAGCTTCGAGACGATCCGCCTGCTCCAGACCCGCCGCTACACCGCCGCCCTCGCCAACGGCCTCGGCATGCTCCTGCTCGCCGTCACGCTCGCGTACCTCGGCCTTTACGTGGGCACCCTGACTCACTGACCCCTTCGCCCGCTCGTCAGCTGAGCCGCTCGGGCCTTAGTCGCGCAAACCGCTCTCTCCCGCCCGCATTCGAGCGTTTCGCGCGACTAACGCCACGGGGTGGGTGCTCGTGCCCCGCACGCTCGCGCCATCCCGCCCGCACTCAGGGGGACCTGCAGCACTTAGTCGCGCAATCTGCTCCTTCCCGCCCGCATTCGAGCGTTTTGCGCGACTAACGCCACGGGGGTGGGAGCTCGTGCCATCCCGCCCACACACACCCCTGCACCACTCGGGTCGCGCAAAGTGCTTGGCGCGCGTAATCGAGCACCTCGCACCATGAACCTGCGCGAGCGGGCTTCACCCGAGGGCCCAGCACCACAGCGCCGAGCCCCTCACCGCCCGCGCGACCGCACCGGGATGAGGAGCAGCAACCCGACGAGGAGTACCAGCGCGATGCCGAGGATGCCCCAGTACTGCACGTTCACCCCCGGGCCCACGACGGCGGCACCGATGCCGATGAAGAGCGTGAACAGGGCGGGGGACAGGAAGGTCGCGGCCTTGCCCGTGGTGGCGTAGAGGCCGAAGATCTCGCCGTCGCGGCCCTCGGGGATGCGCCGGGCCAGGAAGGAGCGGCTCGCCGACTGGGCCGGGCCGACGAAGGCGCAGAGGGCGAGCCCGAAGGTCCAGAAGACGGTCTGGCCGCCGTCGTGCAGCGCGAAGATGAACGCCGCGCACACGAGCAGGCCCACGAGCGACGCCACCATCACCGGCTTCGCGCCGAAACGGTCGTCGAGAAGGCCGACCAGGATGGTCGACGCCCCGGCGACGATGTTCGCGGCGATCGCGAACACGATGACTTCGCCCGAACTGAAGCCGAACGACCCGGCAGCGAGCACGCCTCCGAAGGTGAACACCCCGGTGAGCCCGTCGCGGAACACCGCGCTCGCGAGCAGGAAGTACACCGTCTCCCGGCTCTCGCGGAACAGCGCCCGCACGTCTCGGAACAGGATGCCGTAGCTCGCGAAGAACCCGGGCCGTTTCTGCCCCGGCTCGAGTGCGACGGCCTTCGGGGCGTGGTACTCCGGCACCGCCAGCAGCACGGGCAGCGCGAACAGCCCGAACCAGATCGCCGACACCAGCACCGTCACCCTGATCGGCAGCCCCTCGCTGTCGGGAACTCCGAACAGCGCCGTGCCCCCGATCGGGTTGATGAACCCGAAGTAGACGAACAGCAGCAACACGATGCCGCCCACGTACCCCATGCCCCAGCCGAAGCCCGACACCTTGCCGATGGTCTTCGGCGTCGAGACCTGCGCGATCATGGCGTTGTAGTTCACGCTCGCGAACTCGAAGAACACGGTGCCGGCCGCCAGCAGGAAGAGGCCGAACCACAGGTACCCCTGCTCGGGCGCGACGAAGAACATGAGTGCGCTGAGCGCGACGACGATGTACGTGTTGACCGCCAGCCACAGTTTGCGCCGCCCGCCGCGGTCGGAACGCTGCCCCGTCACCGGCGCGAGCACCGCCACGAGAACCCCGGCGATGGTCATCGCGATGCCGAGCTGCGCCGAGGTGGTGGTCTCGCCGCCGAACGAGTCGCTCGTGAGGTACACCGTGAACACGAACGTCGTGATGACGGCGTTGAAGGATGCGGACCCCCAGTCCCACAGACCCCACGCCAGAACGTGCGACCGCTTGGGCCGCCGACCGCCCGCCGCAGCTGCTGCCGATTCGAGACTGGTGGGGACGGTCATGGGGCCACAGTAGTGCGGACGGGTGAACAACGGGTGGCGTGCCCACGAGTGTGGACAAGTGGGCGCTCAGGAGAGATGTGGAGAAGTCATAGGCACGCCATAGCGGCGTCTTGGTCGGCGCCGAGGCAGGCCGGGTGGTATGGCGAGCACGACCCACCCCGCCCCTCCCACCACCCGAGGACACGCCATGAACGACCAGCCCGCCCCCTCCGCCGACCGCCCGGCCTTCGTGATCGCCCACACCACCGACGGCCCCGTCATCGTCCCCCAAGCTGACGCCGCACCCGGGCGCGCACCGCGGCGCGATCGCCGGGCGGCGGCGAGAGCCCGCCGCCGCCGTGTCGGACTCGTCGCCGGCGTCGCGGCAGCCGTGCTCGTCGTGGGCGCGGGCGCCGGGGGCACCGCCTATGCGGTCGGTCAGGCGACCTCGACCGCCATCGCGGGATCGACGCAGGCGACCGTCGTCGACGATGGGGGCGCATCCGTCGACGGATCGGCCACCACCACGCTGCCCGGCAGCGGCTTCGCCCCGGGCGGCACCGGCACCTACGGTTCCGGCTACGGCTACGGCACCTACAGCGGCGGCCCGGGCACCTACGGCAACGGCTCCGGTTCAGGCACCGCCACAGGCACCGGCACCACCACGGATGCGGTCGCCGCCAGCACCGCCCAGACCGCGGGCGTCGTCACCATCGTCTCCGACCTCAGCTACCAGGGCGCCGCCTCGGCGGGCACGGGCATCATCCTGAGCTCCGGCGGACTCATCCTCACCAACAACCACGTCGTCGAGGGCTCCACCGCCATCGAGGTCACCGACGAACTGACGGGCGCGAGCTACAGCGCGACGGTCGTCGGTACCGACGCCACGCACGACATCGCGGTGCTGCAGCTCGAAGGCGCGTCCGGCCTCACGACAGCCCAGCTCGGCGACAGCGACACGGTCGCCGTGGGCGACGCGGTCACCGCGATCGGCAACGCGGAGGGCACGGGCGACCTGGTCGCCGCCTCCGGCACCGTCACCGCCCTCGACCAGACCATCACCACCCAGAGCGAGGCGAGCATCGAGGGGGAGACCCTGAGCGGGCTCATCCAGGTCGACGCCGACATCGTGTCGGGCGACTCGGGCGGGCCGCTCGTGAACGCCAGCGGCGAGGTCGTGGGCATCGACACCGCCGCCTCGTCGGGCAGCGCCGAGATCACCGGTTTCGCCATCCCCCTCTCCGACGCGCTCGACATCGTCAGCCAGATCGAGGCCGGCGTCGACACCGAGTACATCGAGATCGGCTACCCGGGCTTCCTCGGCATCTCGGTGGCTCAGGATGCTGCAACGAGCACCTCCACCTCGTCACGCACGCGAGGCACCACCGGCACCCCCGGCTCCGGCGCCGCCGGAGGTGCGAGCGCCAGCGGCGCCGGCACCAGCACCGCGACCACCACCGGCGCGACCGTCGCCGGCGTCATCGACGGCACCCCCGCCGTCACGGCCGGCCTCGCCGCGGGCGACGTCATCACCGCCGTCAACGGCCAGGCGGTCGCCTCCAGCGCCGCCCTCACCGCGCTGCTCGGCGCCATGGAGCCGGGCGAGCAGGTCACCCTCGCCTGGACCACGACCTCCGGAACCACCGCCACCGCCACGGTCACCCTCGTTCAGGGTCCCGCCGCCTGACGCCGAGATCAGACGATCGTCCAGGTTGTTCAATGCGATCGTGCTCGGCACACCGGGGCCGGGGCGAATAGCGTGAGCGTGCGGCTCCTGTCGCGCTCCACCTAGAAGTCCCGGCTCCCACCGGCTGATCAACGCAGATGAGAACTCGGATGACGATCGAATCGACCAGCCCCTCGCCCCGATCCGTCGAAGGCGCAGGCCGGATCGAACTCCCCAGCGCGCCGGAGGAGCTCCAGTCGGCACTGGCCGAGGGCCGGCCCGTCGCGTGGAGCGAGCCGCTCTCCATCCTCACCTACCCGGCGGCCGAGCCGAGCGTCTATCCGATGTATCTCGACCACCGGGTGTACCAGGGGTCGAGCGGCAAGGTGTACCCCCTCCCGTTCACCGAGGCCGTCTCCGACACCGCCGAGCCGCGGGAGTGGCAGGCCGTGCATCTGGAGAACCGCTTTCTGCGACTGGTGGTGCTTCCCGAGCTGGGCGGCCGCATCCACATCGGCTACGACAAGACCACCGACTACGACTTCTTCTACCGCAACAACGTCATCAAGCCGGCACTCGTCGGGCTCGCCGGGCCCTGGGTGAGCGGTGGCGTGGAGTTCAACTGGCCGCAGCACCACCGCCCCGCCACGGTGCTCCCGGTCGAGCACTCGATCGAGTACGGCCCCGACGGATCGGTGACCGTCTGGTGCGCCGATCACGACCCGTTCGCGCGTATGGCCGGCCAGCACGGGGTGCGGCTGCGGCCCGACAGCTCGGTCGTCGAGGTGGTGGTGCGTCTGCACAACCGCACCAGCGAGCGGCAGTCCTTCCTCTGGTGGGCGAACGTCGCAGCGCGTGTGCACGACGACTACCAGTCGTTCTTCCCCGAAGACGTGCGGTACGTCGCCGATCACGCGCGCCGCGCGATCACGGCCTTCCCGCGCGCCGACCGCCCGTACTACGGCGTCGACTATCCGGCGCTCGCCGACGAGCAGCCCGGCGCCGACCGCATCGACTTCTACCGCAACATCCCTGTGCCCACCTCCTACATGGTCGTCGACTCCCGCCAGGACTTCTTCGGCGGCTACGACCACGCCGAGAACGCCGGGTTCGTGCACTGGGCCGAACGCCGGCTCTCGCCCGGCAAGAAGCAGTGGACCTGGGGTGACGCCGATTTCGGTCGGGCCTGGGATGCGCAGCTCACCGATGCCGACGGGCCGTACGTCGAACTCATGGCGGGGGTCTACACCGACAACCAGCCCGACTTCTCGTGGCTGCTCCCCGGTGAGACGAAGGTCTTCAGTCAGTTCTGGTTCCCCATCCCGGGCATCGGTGCGGCTCACCAGGCGACACCGGATGCTGCGGTGCACGTTCGCCGAGGTGCGAGGTGCGAGGCGCGCGTCGCGACGACGGCACCTCGGCGGGCGGCCGTGCTGCGGGTGCGGAACGGGGAGACACCCGTCGCGTCGCGCACCGTCGACCTGTCTCCCGGTCGGGTGGAGTCGATCGGCTTCGAGTCGGTCGAACCGTCCACCGTGGTCGAGCTCCTCTCCGCGGAGGGCACGGTGCTCGTGCGCTGGACCGCGCCGGTCGCGCACTCGGGCGGTGAGCCCTCGACCGCGGAGGAGCCGAGCGCGCCCGAGCAGATCGACACGGTGGAGGAGCTGTACCTCACCGGCCTCCACCTCAGCCAGTACCGACACCCCACCCGATCGCCTCGCAGCTACTGGCACGAAGCGCTCCGCCGCGACCCGGGCGACATCCGCACCAATCTCGCCATCGGCGACGGGGAGTACCGCTCCGGACGCTACGGTTCGGCGCTCGCCCACGCCGAACTCGCCCTCGAACGCCTCACCCGCCGCAACGGCAACCCGCTCGACACCGAGGCGTACTACCTCGCCGGCCTGGCGCTCCGTCGCCTGGGCCGCGATGTCGAGGCCGAGGAGCACTTCGGGAAGGCCGGGTGGGACGGCACCTGGGCTGCTGCTGCCGGGTTCGAGCTGGCCGCCTCGCTCCTGCGACGAGGACGCCACCGGGCCGCTGAACGCGTGCTCGACACGCTCGACGGCGTGGTCGGTCACGACAGTCGGCGGGCGGTGCTCCGAGCGATCGTGCTGAGAGCGGCGGGGCGGCCCGACGAGGCGGGTGACCTCCTGCGAGCGGAGCTCGCACTCGAGCCGCTCAACCCGACGGTGCGCGTGCTGTCGGGTCACTCGTACCCCTCCGACCCCGGTCTGCTCCTCGACGTCGCGTTCGAACTGCGAACGGCCGGGGCGGCGGACGAGGCGCTCGCAGTGCTCGAGCGACTCGTCGACGCGCCCGCCACCGCCGCCGGCAACGTCGTTCCCGTGGCCCACTACGTCGCTGCCGGCCTGCTCGACCTGCTGGGCAGGGCGGAGGAGGCTGCCGAGCGCCGCCGCCGAGCTCGCGCGAGCGACACGTCGTGGGCGTTCCCCTTCGGTCTCGACGCCCACGACGCCCTGACGCAGTCACTCGCGGTCGAGCCCGACGACGTCACCGCCCTCTCGCTGCTCGGCATGCTGCTCTACGCCCACGGGCGGCGCCGCGATGCCCTCGACTGCTGGGAACGAGCCATCGCACACGGCGGAGACGACCCCGTGCTGCTGAGGAACGCGGGTCTCGCCGCGTACTCGGTCGCGCACGACGACGAGCTCGCCTGGAAGCGATACGGCAGTGCGATCGAGCGTGCGCCCCAGGATGCGCGGCTGCGATACGAACACGACCAGCTCTCCGAGCGCCTCGGCCACGCCCCATCCGTTCGTCTCTCCCGACTCGACGGGGTGCGCGACCTCGTGCTCTCCCGAGACGACTTCACCGTCGTGTACGTGGAGTTGCTGGCGGCCGAGGGCAGGGCCTCCGAGGCCTACGACATCCTCACCACCCGCACCTTCCATCCCTGGGAGGGCGGCGAGGGGCGGGCGCTCCGCGCGTGGGACGACGTACGCGAATCGCTGGGTCTCGTGCCCGCAGACCCGCCGGCCACCCTGGGCGAGGCGCGATCGCGGTTCACCGCCCCGCAGGCCGTGGGCGACGACGGGGTGACCGACTACTTCGCCACCAGCCTCCCCGAGATGCTGCTGTTCTCCCGCGAGGCCGAGGAGTGAACCCGGGGGCCGCGGATCGGCGCGGCTAGACTGCGACCGTGCTGATCCGCGACGGCTTCCCCGGCCAGCGGCTCCGGGTGCTTCCCCGCCCCCGAGTGGCCGAGGCGCTTCACTCGCCTCTCACCGAGCGGCTCCTGGTGACGGATGCGGGCCTCTTCCCGCACGCAGCGGCTCACGGTCGCGCTCGCCCGCACGGCGCTCGCGAGGTCGTCGTCATGCTCTGCACCGACGGAGCCGGCGTGGTCGATCTGCGCGGGAGGGCGCATCGCGTCTCACCCGGGCAGGTCGTGGTGCTCCCCGCCGACGAGCCCCACCGCTACCGAGCCGAACCCAGCGATCCCTGGACGATCTGGTGGATGCACGTGACCGGTGCCGACGCCACCGTGCTGGCCGCCGCCATCACCGCAGACGAGGGCGGGTTCGACCCCGTGCTCGCCGTGCACGACCCGTACGCTGCCCGGGCCGCGCTCGAGCACGTGGTCGCCTCGCTCGAGCGCGACGACACCGACGCCAGTCTGCTCTCCGCGTCGGGTGCGGCGTGGGGTCTGCTCGCGCAACTCGCAGCCGATCGAGCCCGGGGCGCCAAACGGGCCGGCGACCCGATCCTCGCGGCCCAGGACTTCCTGCGCGAGAACCTGACGGTGACGGTCGGTGTGCTGGAGCTCGCGACGGTCGCCGGTTTCAGCGTCTCCCACTTCTCGGCGAGGTTCCGCAAGGTGTCGGGCATGGGGGTGGTGGAGTACCAGAAGCGGCTCCGCAGCGCCCGCGCCCGCGAGCTCCTCATCACGACCGACGCCTCGATCTCCGACATCGCCCACACCGTGGGCTATGACGACCCGTTCTACTTCTCACGGCACTTCCGCACGATCAACGGGGTGAGCCCCACGGACTATCGCGCGACCTTCCGCGAGCGCTGACGGACGTCAGCCAAGCCGTCACGCTGCGAGGATCTGCGCGTTCAGGCGCAGCTGCCACTCCCGATCACGCCACATCGGGTGGTGCGGCGCCGCGTTCGAGCAGAGCACGACACCCCACACGCCGTGCGACAGAGCCGTCGCTATCCCGTGCTCGGCGAGCGCGCGCCCGACCGGCCCCTCCTCGAAGGTGCCGTGCAGGGGCGTGTAACCGATCCATCCCTCGCCGACGACCGCGGGCACCTGCTTCCACCTCGCCCACTCGGCGACGGCGATCACCCGCGACTCGATCTCCCGCAGCATCACCTCGCGGTAGGCACCGTAGTTGTCGTAGAGCCACGTGTCCCATGCGTCGGCGTCGAGCCAGTCGTAGCCGTAGATCATCTGATCGGTCACCACCGTCGCCCGGTACTTCCACTCCGCCGCGCGTCCGTACTCGGCGGGGGTCGGGGCGTCGGGCCGCAGAAAACCCTGCAGTGCCGCGTTCGGGAAATCGCTGCTGCCCTCCGAGCGGATGTCGACCAGCCGCTGCAGCGCATCCAGAACGCCGTAGCTGTAGACGTGGAACTGCGCGGCTGCGAGGCCCTCGGGGAGTTGGTGCATCGCGAGGTGCGGGGGTTTGCCGTAGCTCGCCGTGAACAGCAGGTCGGGATGCTCTTCCCGAAGGCTCGTGACAGCCTCCGCGCCTCCCTCCTCGAGGGGAGCCAGCAGCGAGAAGTCGACCTCGTTGTGCAGCTCGACCAGGGCGATGCGTGAACGGTGGCCCGCGGCGGTCAGCTCGTCGATCAGCCGGCTCCACGCGGCCGCGAGCACGGCGTAGCGCTCGTGCAGCGGCACCGCGTGGATCGCCTCGAACCAGGCGGGTGAGCGGGCGAAGGCAGGTGACTGCTGGTACTCCCAGCTGGCCAGCACCACGACGAGACCGTGCCGCTCGGCCGCGTCGAAGAGCGCGATCAGCCGAGCTCCCACGTCGATGGTGTAGCCGCCCGGCGCGTCGTACCACCGCGTGCGCTGGCCGTACCGCCCCAGGCCGGTCGACGCGCCGAGACCTTCGATCTCGAGCTCCCGCGCGGAGTGCGCGATCGGCTCGCCCGCGTGGTCGAGCGCGCCGTGCAGCAGAAGCGGGGCGGCGCAGATGCGGATGGTGTTGTAGCCGAGAGCCGCGGCCTCGGCGCACGCAGCATCCAGATCCTCGAAGGGGCCGCCCGGCTCGGCACGGGTGTACCACGAGAAGTCCCACAGCGTGATGGTGAGGCGAGGGGGCAGGTGGGAGGGCACGGGGCCGGTGAGGGGGGTGGTCACGGTCATCCCTTCGTCGAACCGGCCGTGAGGTCGGCCTTCCAGAACCGCTGCAGCGAGATCATGAGCACCACGAGGAGGATCGCTGAGACGGCGGAGCCGGTCACGACGAGCTGGTAGAACATCGGGTCGCGCTGGGTCTGCGAGTTCCAGAGCGTGAGTCCGAGCGTCACCGGGAAGGTCTGGGGGTTGTTCAGCATCACGAGCGGCAGCAGGTAGTTGTTCCAGATGGTGACGAACTGGAACAGGAAGATCGTCACCAGGGCCGGCGCCATCATCCGGGTCGCGATCGAGGCGAAGATGCGCAGGTCGCCCGCGCCGTCGATGCGCGCGGCCTCGATGACCTCGTCGGGAACCGCCGCGTTGGCGTGGATGCGCGCGAGGTACACGCCGAACGGGCTCACCATGCTGGGCAGCAGGACGGCCCAGTACGTGCCGGTGAGCTGCACCGCGTTCAGCAGGAAGTACAGCGGCAGGGCGATGACCGTCGCCGGAACCAGCACGCCGCCCAGGATGATCGAGAACAGCGTCTCGCGACCGCGGAAGACGTACTTCGCGAAGGCGTAACCGCAGGCGGCCGAGATCACCATCGCGACGAAGGCGCCGAGGGCGGCGTAGACGACGCTGTTCAGCACCCAGGTGGTGAAGATGCCGCCGTCTTGGGTGAACAGGCTGACGAGGTTGCCGACCGCCTGGGGCGAGTCGGAGAACCAGAGCCCGAAGCTGCTGAACAGCTGGCCGGGCGACTTCGTAGCCGCGACGAGCACCCAGACGATGGGCAGGAGGAAGTAGATGCCGGCGATGACCAGCACGCCGTTGACGACGATCGAGCTGCCGACGGGCTGCTTGATGCGTTGCGAGCGCGAGATGCGGGAGGTCTGCGTCACCATGCGCGGTTGTCCTTCCGGTTGACCAGCCTCAGGAAGCCGAAGGAGAAGACGAAGCCGAGGAGGGCGACGATCACCGCCATCGCGGCGGCGAGGCTCGGGTTGCCCTGGGCGAACGACTGGTTGTAGGCGGCGAGGTTCGGGGTGAAGTCGGAGCTGATCGCCGTGGTGAGGGGCCGCAGCACCAGCGGTTCGACGAACAGCTGAAGCGTGCCGATGATGGTGAAGACCGTCACCAGGATGATGGAGGGCCGCACGAGGGGCAGCTTGATCTGCCAGGTGATCTTCCATTCGGAGGCGCCGTCGATGCGTGCAGCTTCGTAGAGCTCGCTCGGAATGGCGTGCAGGGCCGAGATGAGGATGAGCATGTTGTAGCCCGCGAAGCCCCAGAGGGCGATGTTCGCGATGGCGAACAGCACGCCGCTGGAGGAGAGCGGGTTGATGTCGATGCCGACGGCGCCCAGAAGCTGCAGCACGGGGCTCGTGGCGGGGATGTAGAGGAAGCCCCAGAGCAGGGCGGCGATGACCCCGGGGACGCCGTAGGGCACGAAATACAGCACCCGGAAGAAGCGGGGGAGTCTCGCGCGCGCCGACTCCAGCAGGAGGGCGAGGCCGAGGGCTGTGACCACCATGAGCGGCACCTCGATGAGCGAGAACAGCAGCAGGCGGCCGAGGCTCTCGACGAAGGAGGGGTTCGACAGGGCGGCGACGTAGTTGTCGAGGAAGACGAAGACCTTCTGCGGCGCTCCGAAGCCGAGGCCCGAGGCCTTCGTGGAGTAGAGGCTGTCGACGACGGCGTAGACGATGGGCGCCACGAAGAACAGCGCGAACATCACGAGGAAAGGCACCGTGAGCACCAGCAGGGCGGCGCGCGGGCGCCGGCGGGGGGCGGGGGCGGTGGCGGTCACGGCGATGGCCGGGCTCCTTCGGGTCGGAACGGGTGGAACGGATCGGGGGTGGGGCGCCGCTCGGCACCCCACCCCCGATGGTGTCAGTTGACCGAGATGCCCTTGGCCTTCAGGGCATCGACCATGTCGGTCTGCGTCTTCGTGAAGGCGTCCGTCAGGGGCGTTCCCGAGTCGACGGCGCTCTTGACGTTGTCGGTCAGCGAGGCGAATAGCGTCGACGACAGCGGCGGCCACTTCCACGAGTTGTCGACAGCGGCGTCGGATTCGGCGAACACGTCCCAGATGTCCTGGCCGCCGTAGAAGCCGAAGACCTCCGGGTCGTTCTGAAGGGCGGTAATCTCGCTGGTGTCGGCGAGGGCGGGCCAGCCCGCGCCGACGTTGGTGAGGATGTTCACGCTCTCGGGGTCGGAGCTCAGCCAGACGGCGAACTCCGCGGCCTGCTCCGGGTGCTTCGAGCCCTTCAGCACGGCGACGCCGGAGCCGCCCGCCCAGGTCGCAGAGACGTTCTCGCCGGCCTTCCACTGGGGCATCGGTCCGACAGCCCACTTACCGGCGGTGTCGGGGGCGGTGCCACGGAGGATGGCGTCGGCCCACGAGCCCGAGATCCAGGTCGCGATGTTGCCGTTCTGGATGTCGGCGTTCCACTCGCTCGAGAAGTCGGCCTCGATCTTCACGAGGCCCTCGTCGATGAGCTTCTGCCAGAAGGCGGCAGCCTTCAGCGTCGCGTCGTCGTCGATCGAGACGTCCCACGCGTCACCGGAGGTACCGAACCAGCTGCCGCCCGCCTGCTGCGAGAGTCCGATGAGCCAGGGCGCCTGGTTGTAGGCGAAGGCGGTGATGTACTTGTTCGGGTCGGAGGCGTGGATGGTCTTCGCCGCCTCGTAGTACTCGTCCCACGTCGTCGGGTACGCGATGCCGAGCGAGTCGAAGATGTCGGCGCGGTAGAACTGGCCGAGGGGGCCGGAGGCCTGCGGCACCGAGTAGACGCCGTCGCCGAGTACGCCGGTGGCCCACTGCCACGGGACGAAGAGGTCTTCGGAGTCGTTCACGTAGGCGCTGATGTCTTCGACGGCGTCGTTCAACAGGAAGTCGGGAACCGCGTCGTAGCCGAGGTGCACGACGTCGGCGGGGTTGCCCGCCTGCACCGCTGAGAGCATCTTGGCGTAGCCGCCGTCGGGGCCCGCTGTGATGGTCTCGAGTGTGACGTGGATGTCGTCGTGCGCGGCGTTGAACGCGTCGACGGCCTGGTCGATGTTCGGCACCCATGACTGGAACGTGATCTCGACGGGAGAGCCGTCTGCGGGGGCGGCGCCCTCGCTCGACGAGCATCCGGCGATGGCGGCGGTCAGGCCCAGCGCGAGAAGGCCGGCCGTCGCCGCGCGGGCGGCTCGGCGGTGGATGAAGGCGGTCATTGTGCTCCCTTGCAACTGTGATGCAGACAGGCGTCGCTGCGTGCCAGAGCCACCCTAGATTCTGCCCGACCACCGGGTACATGGCGGATGCGGCGGTGCACCTGGACGATTCCGCGATTTCACAGCAGGCGCTACACGCGCCTGTTCACCTGCCTTCGTACGGCGCAAGATCTTCGAGATGCGCCGCCGTTCCGGCGACGCCGTACAGGGCGTCGGGCGTGACGACGAACACCGCGGGCCGCCCGTCGGGCGCCACGTAGAACACCCGATCGCCCGACCCGGCCGGCGAGAACCCCAGCCCTTCCAGGGTGCCGGCGACCTCTTCGAGCCGCTCCGACGTCAGGTTCGCAGCCGAGTACGTCGCCCCCTCGTCCCCCTCCCCCCATCGGCAGCTGAGCCCCCCAGCCCCGGTGATCGCCGAGTACACCTCCCCCCACTCGTCATCAGCCCGCGGCCACCCGGCATCGAACCCCAGCCCCGCCCCCTCCAAAGCCTCCAGCCCCGCCTCTGTCACCAGCTCCGAGCACGCCTCCTCCGACGTGCTCGTGCCCGACCCCGACGTCCCTCCACTGCACCCGGCGGTGCCGAGCACGGCGACGAGCGCGGCGACGCCGCTGAGGCCGCGAAGCGCTGCAGGTATGCGGGCTGATCGGGTCATCCCAGCTCCGAACGGAAGAGCGAGATGTCGTCGAAGTCGCCTGCGCCGGTAGCCCCGAAGACTCCATCGGCGGTCACTGCGAATCGGAGCGCGTCGTCGCCCTCTCCTGAGATGAAGAGCGTTCCCCACGAGACCGTGCGGGCGTCGTACTCGAGAGCGGTCAGCGTCCGACGCGCCGCATCGCGAGCGTCGGCGTCGGCCTGCACCGACGAATAGATGACGGTGCCCGAATCGCCGTTCCACTGGCAGCTCACCCCTGAGGTGGCGACGAACAGCTGCGCGAAGACGGACGTGGGGAGATTCGGTACTTCGGCGGGCCACGCGGCCTCCACCTCGGCGTGGTCAGATCGCAGACGCTCCTCGGCGCCAGGGGTCAATTGATCGAAGCACCGAGGATCGGGGCTGGAGGCGGCGACGACCTGAGCGCTGCACCCGCTCAGGCAGCCGGCAACGAACGCGGCAGCGCAGATCATCGCTGTAAGTCGAGAAATAGTCATGAAGGAACAGTAGCACCGGCGGGAATGCTGAGCGAGGGCTGAGAGTTGAGCCGTAGTGACTCAAGTTTTGCGAACCGGGCTTGACGCAGCATCCGCTCGGTGGTGAACTTGATCTCACAAGGCTCAAGTCTTGGAAGACTTCAGATATTCAGCAGCACCAACAGAAGGAGAACAGCCACCATGGCTCGTGCAGTAGGCATCGACCTCGGAACCACCAACTCGGTGGTCTCCGTGCTCGAAGGTGGGGAGCCCACCGTCATCGCGAACGCCGAGGGTTTCCGCACCACCCCCTCGGTCGTCGCCTTCACCAAAGACGGGGAGGTGCTCGTCGGCGAGACCGCGAAGCGCCAGGCCGTCACCAACGTCGACCGCACCATCTCGAGCGTGAAGCGCCACATCGGCACGCCGTGGACGACCGAGATCGACGGCAAGAAGTACACCCCGCAGGAGATCTCGGCCCGCATCCTCGGCAAGCTCAAGCGCGACGCGGAGAGCTACCTCGGCGACACCGTCACCGACGCGGTCATCACTGTTCCGGCGTACTTCAACGACTCCGAGCGTCAGGCCACGAAGGACGCCGGTGAGATCGCCGGCCTCAACGTGCTGCGCATCATCAACGAGCCCACCGCGGCCGCCCTGGCCTACGGCCTCGACAAGGGCAAGGAAGACGAGCTCATCCTGGTCTTCGACCTCGGTGGCGGCACCTTCGACGTCTCCCTCCTCGAGGTGGGCAAAGACGACGACTTCTCCACCATCCAGGTGCGCGCCACCTCGGGCGACAACCGCCTCGGCGGCGACGACTGGGACCAGCGGATCGTCGACTACCTGATCAAGCAGTTCAAAGACACCACCGGTGTCGACGTCACGAACGACAAGATCGCCAAGCAGCGCCTCAAGGAGGCCGCCGAGCAGGCCAAGAAGGAGCTCAGCTCCGGCATGTCGGCGAGCATCACCCTGCCCTACCTCTCGCTCACCGAGAACGGCCCCGCGAACCTCGACGTCACGCTCACCCGTGCCAAGTTCGAGGAGCTGACGAGCGACCTGCTCGCCCGCACCGAGAAGCCCTTCAAAGACGTGATCGCCGAGGCCGGCGTCTCGGTCAACGACATCGCGCACGTCGTGCTCGTGGGTGGTTCCACCCGTATGCCCGCCGTGGTCGACCTGGTGAAGAAGCTCACCGGCGGCAAGGAGCCCAACAAGGGCGTCAACCCCGATGAGGTCGTCGCCGTGGGCGCTGCGCTCCAGGCCGGCGTGCTGAAGGGTGAGCGCAAAGACGTCCTGCTCATCGACGTCACCCCGCTCTCCCTCGGCATCGAGACCAAGGGTGGCATCATGACCAAGCTCATCGAGCGCAACACGGCCATCCCCACCAAGCGGTCGGAGACCTTCACCACCGCCGACGACAACCAGCCGTCGGTCGCCATCCAGGTGTTCCAGGGTGAGCGCGAGTTCACCCGCGACAACAAGAACCTGGGCACCTTCGAGCTCACCGGCATCGCGCCGGCGCCCCGCGGAATCCCGCAGGTCGAGGTGACCTTCGACATCGACGCGAACGGCATCGTGCACGTCTCCGCGAAGGACAAGGGCACCGGCAAGGAGCAGTCGATGACCATCACGGGTGGCTCGTCGCTGCCCAAGGAGGACATCGAGCGCATGGTGCGCGAGGCGGAGGAGCACGCCGCCGAAGACAAGAAGCGCCGCGAGGCCGCCGAGGTGCGCAACCAGGCCGAGTCGCTCGCGTACTCGACCGACAAGCTCATCAAGGAGAACTCCGACAAGCTCCCGGAGGATGTCAAGACCGAGGTGCAGGCCGACGTCGACGCTCTGAAGTCCGCTCTCGCGGGTGAGGACGACGACGCCGTGAAGACCGCGTTCGACAAGCTCAACGAGAGCCAGCAGAAGCTCGGCCAGGCCATCTATGCTTCTGCCCAGGCAGACGCTGCCGCCCCCGCGGGCGACGAGGGCCAGCCCACCGAGTCGTCGAACGCCGACGACGACGTGGTCGACGCCGAGGTCGTCGAAGACGAAGACGAGCCGAAGGACAAGTAACCCATGACTGACGACAACACCGACGGTCGTCAGCCTGCTGACGAGTCGGGGGCCTCCGCCGAGGAGACCCCCGACTCGTCCTTCATCCAGGCTGAGGGACCGGATGTGGAGACCTCGCTCTCCGACGCCGACCTGTCGTTCCTCTCGGGCCAGAGTTCGGCCGAAGATCTCGCTGCGGAGCGGCTCGCCGACCTGCAGCGTGTGACGGCGGAGTACGCCAACTACCGCAAGCGCACCGAGGCGAACCGCGAGATCGAGCGCGAGCGTGCGGTCGGCGAGGTCGTGAAGGTGCTGCTGCCCGTGCTCGACGACCTCGACCGGGCCGCCAAGCACGGCGACCTCGACGAGGGCGGGCCGTTCACGGCCATCGCCACGAAGCTACGTTCCGGCACCGAGCGCGTAGGACTCAAGCCCTTCGCCGCGGCCGGCGAGGAGTTCGACCCTCAGATCCACGAGGCGATCTTCCAGCAGCCGAGCGACGAGGTGACCACGGCGACCATCGCCGACGTGGTCGAGTCGGGCTACTACCTGGGTTCCACGCTGCTGCGCGCCGCCAAGGTCGTGGTGGCGGTGCCGAATGGCTAGCCAGGACTGGTTCGACAAAGACTTCTACAAGGTGCTCGGGGTGTCGAAAGACATCTCCGACGCCGAGCTCAAGAAGGCTTACCGCAAGCTGGCGCGCAAGTACCACCCCGACTCGAACCAGGGCGATGCCAAGGCCGAGGCGACCTTCAAGGAGATCAGCGAGGCCTACTCGGTGCTCTCCGACGCCGACCAGCGCAAGGAGTACGACCAGATCCGCGCCATGGGCTCCGGCGCCCGCTTCACGGCGGGTGGCGGCGGTCAGGGCGGCGGCTTCGAGGACGTCTTCGGCGGCATGTTCGGCGGCGGTGGTGGCGGTGCTCGCGGCACGAGCTACAGCTACCAGCAGGCACCGGGCGGGTTCGACGACATCCTCGGCGGAATGTTCGGTCGCGGCGGCGGCCGTGGGGGCTTCGGCGCCTACGGCCCCACCCGCGGCCGCGACGTCACAGCCCGCACCACGATCGACTTCGTCACCGCCGTGAAGGGCGACACCATCAAGCTGCAGACGGCGGATGGCAAGCCGATCACGGTGAAGATCCCCGCGGGAGTCGCCGACCAGCAGAAGATCAAGCTGCGCGGCAAGGGCGAGCCCTCGCCCGACGGCGGCGAGGCCGGAGACATCGTGCTCACGGTCACCGTGCGGAAGCACCCCGTGTTCGAGCGCGACGGCCTCAACCTGCGCGTGAACGTGCCGGTGACCTTCGTCGAGGCCACCCTGGGCGCCACCATCGAGGTGCCGACCCTCGGCGGCAGCCCCGTGAAGCTCAAGGTCGCACCCGGCACCCCGTCGGGTCGCGTGCTGCGGGTCAAGGGGCGCGGAGTCGAGACCTCCAAAGGCAAGGGCGACCTCCTCGCCGTCGTGCAGGTGGCGGTTCCCGCCCACCTCACGGCCGAGCAGCGCGAGGCGCTCGAGGCCTTCCACTCGGTCGAACCGGCCGAGAACCCCCGAACCGAACTCCTCGCCAAGGCGCGGGAGTGAGGTCAGGTGACGGATGCTGGGGCCGGCCCCCGGCATCCGTCACCACCCCCACCGTCACAACGAAGGCACCGAACCCCGCTGGGAGGCGGACATGAGGGACGAGGTCGACGAGAACTCGCCGCTGTTCGCGATCGCCGTGGCGGCCGAGCTCGCGGGCATGCACCCGCAGACCCTCCGTCAGTACGATCGCATCGGCCTGGTGAGCCCCACCCGCACGGCGGGCAAGTCGCGACGCTATTCGATGCGCGACGTGGTGCAGCTGCGCGAGGTGGCGCGGCTGTCGTCGGAGGGGGTGTCGCTCGAGGGCATCGCGCGCATCCTTCAGCTCGAGAACCAGGTGGCCGGGCTCACCGCCCGCGTGCGCGAGCTGGAATCAGCGCTCGCCGAAGAGGTGCTCAACCGCCCAGGCCGTCGTGTGTTCGCCGCCGGTGTGGAGGGCGAGGTCATCTCGCTCAAGCACGGAACGCGCACGCAGCGGCGCACCGAGCTCGTGGTGTGGCAGCCGCGCGACCGCGACGGGCGTTGACTCCCGCGCCTCCTGCCGTCATCCTTATGGGGTGACGAATCCTCAACTCGAGCCGACGGCTGCACCTCCCGCTGCGGATGCTGCACCGGCTGCGGCTGCGGCTGCTACCGAGCCTGCCGCTCGGGCTGTCGTCCTCGGCCCTGCGGCGAGGCGGCGCGCCCGCCTCGCGGGCCTAGTGCTTGGCGCCCTGCTGTCGATGCCGTCGCTCGCCGTGGGTGCCGTGCTCGTAACCGCCTACGAGCAATCGCGCCAGGCCGTGTTCGACTGGCCGGTGTTCCTCGTCGCCGCCCTCGCGCTCGCCGGAGCGCTCTGGCTGCCGTGGCTGATGCTCCGTCGAGTGCCCGGTCTCGCGAGGCCGTGGGCGACGGTGGCGAGCTCGTTCGGTGTCGTGCTGGCGTGCGCGCTCGTCATCGACCTCGTCATCGGCACCGCCGCCTCTGTGTCATACGCCCTCACCATCGTCTTCCTCTGGAGCGGCGACTTCCTCGTCCCCATCGTGCTCCTCGCCTGCGTCGTCACCCTCCTCCTCACCCTCGCCGTCTCCCTTCCCGTCCTCCCCGCCTTCGCCCGCTCCTTCCTCCGCCGCGCGTTCACCTCCCCGCAGCCCGCCCCGCCGCCGGCGGCATGACCGGCGACGGCCCGCCCCCGCGTCCTGCTTCCGACACGGAGCGAAGCATCCGGGGCCTTCTCGGCGGCGCAGCGCTCCTGGGCCTCGGCTCCGGGAGCGCCCTCGGCGGCGTAGCGCTGTCGACGGCCGATATCATCCCCCCTGTCGCCGGTGCGATCGCCTGCGGGGTGGCGGTGGTGGCGTCGGCCCTCGGGGTGGTGGTCGCGGTCGTGACCCTTCGACGTGCCCGGGCGGAGCACGTCGGGCTGATCGCGGGAGCGGCAGTCGTGCTGTCGTTCCTCGTCGCGGGAATCGCTTCGGCGATGGCGTCAGCTGTCTTCGTGGTGGTCTGGGTGGCCCTCATGCCCCTGCGCGTCGACCTCACGAACCCGCTCTTCGTCGCCGCGACCGTCTGGGCCGTGGCGCTGTCGTCGGGAGGGATGGCCGTCGCGGCGGCGGGGTGTGCCCGAGGGCTGAGCCGTCGGCGGGCTGCCGGCGGGGAGGCGACGGGGCCGAACCGGTACGGTTGAGGGGTGGGTGAGTTCTCGTTCGACGCGTTGCGGCGTGCGCCCGATGTCGAGGCCGACAACCTGTTCGCTGCCGACGCCGCCGACCGGCTGCTGCTCGACGAGGCCGCCGAAGCGCTTGAGGCCACCGCCGACCAGCCAGGCAGCGTCACCGTCATCGGCGACGACTACGGGGCCATCACGCTCGCCGCCGCCGCGGTGCTCGGGCTCGACGGCATCCGGGTGCATCAAGATCCGCTCGCCGGGGAACGCGCGCTCGCCGTGAACGCCGGCCGCTTCGGCGACCCTCGCCTCGCCGACCGCTTCACCTCGCTGCCACTCGGCCGAGAACTGCTCGACGGGGCGACCGTCGTGCTCCTCCGCCTTCCCCGCAGCCTCGCGCAGCTCGACGAGATCGCCCGTGCGATCGCAAGCTGGGCCGCGCCCGAGGTCGTCGTCTACGCCACCGGTCGCCTCAAGCACATGACCGCCGCCATGAACGACGTGCTCGGCGGGAGCTTCGGCGAGGTGCGCGCCACGCTCGCCCGGCAGAAGTCGCGAGTGCTCGTGGCGTCGCACCCGCGAACGGATGCTTCTCCCGCACCCCTCAGGCGGGAGTTCCACGACGACCTCGGGCTGTGGGTGTGCGCGAGCGGTGGCGTGTTCGCCGGCACCGGCATCGACATCGGCACCCGCCTGCTGCTCGAGCACCTCGACGGGGTGGGCCAGGGCCGGCGGGCGAGCGCCGAAGGGCCTCTGGCGATCGACCTCGGCTGCGGCACCGGCGTGCTCGCGGCGTCGCTCGCCCGGTCACAGCCCGAGCTGCGGGTCGTCGCGACCGACCAATCGGCAGCCGCCGTCCTCTCCGCCGCCGCGACCCTCGAGGTCAACGACATCACGGCAGAGGTGGTGCGTGACGATGCGCTGAGCGGCTTCGACGACGCGAGCGCAGGCATCGTGCTGCTCAACCCGCCCTTCCACGTCGGCTCGACGGTGCACGCCGGCATCGCCCTCAAGCTCTTCGAGGCCGCCGGCCGCGTGCTCGCCCCCGGCGGCGAGCTCTGGACCGTCTACAACTCCCACCTCGCCTACCGCCCCGCGCTCCTGCGCACCATCGGCCCCACCCGTCAGGTCGCCCGCAACCCGAAGTTCACCCTGACGGTGTCGACGAAGCGCTGATCCCGGTGACGCGCGCCGGCGCGTCCTGAAGCTGAGGGGGCGGCCGTCCTCGCGAGCTGAAACGGCGCCGGAGGGCCACCTCGTAGAGCGCCACCACGACGAGCAGACCACCGACGGCGATCGCCGTCACGGGAACGAAGATCGCCGGGTCGCCCGTGAGCCGAGGGATGAGGTCGGTCGGCTCCCACATTCCGATGAGGAGCAGGAAGGCGCTCGCCACGACGATCAGCCGGAGCATCCACGCACGGCGTACACCGGCGACCGCGATCAGGCAGATGAGCCAGAACCCATACCAGGGATGGATGGCGGGCGACACGAGCAACAGCAGGGCGAAGGCTCCGGCGAGCAGCTCCACGGGATCGCGCCTCCTGCCCGCCACGAAGAGCAGGGCCACGGCGAGGGCCCCGATCGCGAGCACCACGACACCGATGGCCGAACCTGCCGCCCGCGGGTCTCCGCCGAACCCCGCGGCCAGCAGCCCCGCCGCCTGAGACAGCAGACGCGCAGGGGCGTACCACGAGCCGCCGCCGAGAGGGGTGGCGAGCGCGCCGATCCATCCCGCACCCACGCCCATGGCGACCCCGAGCAGCACCACGGCTCCGAGCACCAGAGCAGCGGATGCCGCCCACCGACCGATGACCTTCCACCACGACGCTCCCTGGCCCGCCCAGATGAGCCCGATCACCGGGATGGCGACCGCCGCGATCGGCTTCACGCCTACCGCGAGAGCGAGCAGGGCCAAGGCGAGCGCCGGACGACGCTCGACGGCCTGCAGCACCGCCGTCAGCACCAGACCGATCATCACCGCATCGTTGTGGCCGGCCAGCACGATGGTGGTGAGGGCGAGCGGATTCGCGACCACCAGCCAGAGCACCTTGCCGGGGTCGAGCCCGCGCACGACGGCCAGCCGGTACGCCGCCCACCCGACGAGCACCAGGCCGCCGGCCGAGATCAGCCGATAGGCGAGGAGGCCCGTCTCGACGGGCATGCCGGCGGTGGCCTGGGTCACGAGACCCTCCAGGCCGAGATAGACGGGCCCGTACGGGGTCGGCGCGGTGGCCCATCGTCCGTCTGCTCCCAGCTCGGCCCAGTCGGGGAGGACGGCGACGCCCGTGGCGTAGGGATTGAAACCGGCGGCGATCAGCCTGCCCTGGGCGAGGTAGGAGAAAAGATCGCGACTGAACAGGGGCAGGGCCACCATCAGCGGCAGCCCCCAGGCGGTCGCGCTCACCACGACGTGGCGGAGCGTCGACTCTCCGCGCCGAGCCACGCTCGCGGGCGTGGCCCGGCCGTTGCCCGGGCGCAGGGCGAGCCCGAGGCTGAGCCAGGCCGCCACGAGAAGCACCGCGCCCAGCGCGACGGCGACGGCGGAGCACACGACGGCGGTCCGGCTCTGCCGGATCAGAGCGATCACGGGCACGGCGTCGACCCCCGAGGCCGGGGCCGTCCAGCCGACGCCGAACGACCCCGCCGCGATGAGCAGTGAGCCGACGACGCCGAGGGCGATCCTCAGTCGCGGCGGCAGCGGGGGCACGCGTCTGTCTTATCATCTCCGCAGCTGCAGCGAGGGGAGTACTTCCTCCTCTGCGCGCCGCGGCGGCCGAGAATCAGGCGCGCAGCGACAGTGTGCGCAGCACCAGCCCGGCCGCTCGGCGCCGCACCAGGAGCTCGGTCGACACGAGGATGGCGGCGACACCGAGCAGGGCCGCGCCGATGACGACCACCTCGATGCGCGCATCCGCATCGATCCGGGGGATCATGTCGAGCGGTTCGGCGAGACCGATCAGCACGAAGAAGGTCGTGGCATAGACGACGGTACGGATGCTCCACAGCCGCTGCCGCCCCGCGATGGCCAGGAGGGTGAGCAGCCACAGGGCGTACCAGGGGTGGATGACCGGCGACAGCAGCACGATCGCCGCGAAGCAGCCGAGCAGAAGCCACAGCGGATCGGCGTCGCGCTTGCGCAGCATGAGGTAGATGGCGGCGGTGCACCCGACCGCCAGCAGGGCGAGCTTCACGACCTCCTGCACCAGGGCGCCGTCGAGACCGACACCGTTCGCCAGGCCGCCGAGACTCATGCCGATGATGTTCGCGGGGGCGTACCACGACGACACGGCGGTGGGCGTGGCGAGCGCGCTGATCCAGCCGACTCCGACGCCGATACCCCAGCCGAGCACCACGACGAAACCGATGGCGATCGCCGCCACGGCGAGCCAGCGACGGATGACCACACCCCAACCGGCCCGACGGCCCGCCCAGATGAGGCCGATGATGGGCAGCGCGATGAGCGCGATCGGCTTGACGCCGATAGCGATGCCGATGAACACGGCGCCGAGCACCGGGCGGTCGCGGAGGGCGTAGTAGACGCCGCCGACGATGAAGCCGAGCATGAGCGAGTCGTTGTGCCCGGCGACGACGAAGTTCATGAGCACGAGCGGGCTCGCCGCGACGATCCACAGCACCCCCGCCTCGTCGAGCCCGCGCAGACGGGCGATGCGCCAGGCGTAGTAGGCGAGCATGGCGAGGCCGAACACGGCCAGCAGCCGGAAGGTGAACACGGCGACCTCGGTGGGCAGCGCATCCGTCGCCATCACGACGACCCGCTCGAGCCACACGAACACCGGGCCGTAGGGGGTCTGTGCGTCGGCCCAGAGCGGGTCGACGCCGATGCCGTACCAGCCGGGCAGCGACGCCATGCCGTCGGAGTAGGGGTTGAGCCCCGCCGCCATGAGGCGGCCCTGGCCGACGTAGGCGAACATGTCACGGCTGAACAGGGGAAGCGTGAAGACGAGGGGCGCGGCCCAGACCGCCGCCGAGGTGACCACCTGCACCAGCCGCACGCGCTCGTGCTCGCGGCGTTCGGCGGTGCTGAGACGGTCACGACCGCCGGCGCGGCGGAGCAGGGACACCCCCAGCGTGAGCCAGGCGAACAGCAGGGCGAGAGTGCCGGCGACCATGAGCACGCCGCCGACGACGACGGCGCCACGGGAATTGCGGAGGAACTCCAGGAGGGCGAGATCGTGGAGGGTCGATGCAGGACCGACCCACCCGACCGCATAGGAGCCGGCGAGGATGCTCACCGAGCCTGCGAGACCGAGCGCCAGACGCGCTCGCGGGGGGATGACCTGCACGATCTGTTCTTACCATGACGGGTTGAACGTCACCCGAACGCGGTCGGATCAGGGGTTTTTCGAGGTGCAGCGCCGGCTCTATGCCACACGATCGAAACTTAGGCAAATCTACGAGATTTCTGGCAATACCCCTAGTCAGGGGGCTACTTTCATGCCTACCTTGTATGCACGGGGGATCTGTTCCATGACGAGTGGAGATAGCGGTATGCCCCCGGAGCCATCACCGGATCTAGGGATATACATCTATGACTTGGAAGAAGAGACTCGCGTATCTCGCGGTCGGAACACTCGCCACCGCCGGACTCACAGGAACATTCGGCGCCACCGCCTTCGCTGCAGGCGACGACAGGGTCGCACCCACGACCGGCCCGGAGTTCACTGCACTCGCGCAGGCGCTGCTCGACGATGAGAACGTGCAGAGCGTCTCGAAGAATGCCGATGGCAAAGTCGTCCTCGCCTATACGGGCAGCGCCGACGGCCTTTCTGCCAGCACGCAGGCCTTTCTGAAGGACACTAAGAACGTAGCCGACCCCATCGTGCTCGCTGCTCCGCTCGAGGCGTACGACACCAACGACGTCGTCGGCGGCGCCGGCTACGTGTCGTTCGCGAGCCCCGAGCCCGGCGAAGGCGGCCTCTGCTCCGTCGGCTACGCCGGCTGGAGCCCGGAGGGTGCCCCCGCCATCATCTCGGCCGGTCACTGCACCAGCGACGACGCCTACACCTACAGCTACCTGACGCTCCCCTCGGGTGACCCCGCAGGCGGCGGCGCGAAGGACAACTCCGACGTGGTGATCGGCGACGCGCTGGGTCGTGTCGCGTTCTCGCAGTACGGTGGCCCCGGCAACTCGAACGGCGCCGACGGCGACGTCAACAGCGTCGACATCGCCGCGATCAACGTCGTGAACGAAGACCTCGACCCGCTGGCCGAGGTCACCGACTGGACCACCGCGGCCAGCGAAGACCTCTCCCTCTCCACCGTGCCCGTGCGCTCGGTCGGCGAGGCAGTCGCCGACGCCCCCATCACGAAGAGCGGCCGCACCACCGGTTCGACCAGTGGCACCGTCGTCGTCATCGACGGCTGGGCCAAGGTCTCGAACCGCTACGTCTACGGCTTCGGCTCGCTGCTGACCTCCGCCGAGGGTGACTCGGGCGGATCGATGATCCAGGGCGACACCGCAGTGGGCGTGCTCTCCGGTGGCGGCGAGACCGCTCAGGGCCAGCCGTTCGTCTGGGGTGCCAACCTCGAGGCGGGCCTCGCGCTGA
Source organism: Herbiconiux sp. SALV-R1 (assembly GCF_013113715.1). Classification (GTDB taxonomy): domain Bacteria; phylum Actinomycetota; class Actinomycetes; order Actinomycetales; family Microbacteriaceae; genus Herbiconiux. The sequence goes on along the minus strand of NZ_CP053344.1, from coordinate 3,836,598 downwards.
CCGGTGGCTACACCGTCGCGCTCTTCATCGACACCCCCACCCTGACGGCCCCCGGCGACGGCGGCGACGTCTACAGCGGTGGCAGCATCCAGGGCAAGGCTCCTGCGGGCACGACCCTCGTCGTGACCCAGGGTTCGGGCGACCCGTTCACCGTTCCGGTCAATGGCTCGGGTGACTGGTCAATCGTCGCTCCGGGTGCCGAGGGCACCTACGACTACACGATCCGTGCCGAGCGGGGCTTCGACAGCTCCGCCGCCACGGACTTCACCGTGAACGTCGTTCCCACCCCGATCACCGCTCCGACCTTCACGTCGCCCGCCAACGGCTCGCGCGTCGAGACCGAGGTCACCACCCTCTCCGGCAAGGGCGAGCCCGGTGCGAGCCTCGAGCTGACCGGTGACGTCGAGGCGACCACCACGGTCGGCGAAGACGGCGCCTGGAGCGTCGACGTCGAGCTCGGCTACGGCAAGTACACCGTCACCGCGGTTCAGACGCGTCAGAGCAGCGACGCTGCCCGCGCCTCGGCCGACCCGAACGTGTCCGACCCCACCACGGTGAAGTTCGACGTGGTTCCGGTTGCTCCGAAGATCACCGACCCCAAGTCGGGCTCCTCGTTCACCGAGGGCAGCGGCCCCACCACCATCAGCGGAACCGGCATCAACGGTGCCACCGTCGAGGTGTGGCTGAACGGTGCATCGGCCGGTAAGGCCACCGTCGCCGACGGCAAGTGGTCGGTCAAGCTCGGCGGCCAGATCGCCGCGGGTGCCATCACGATCGAGGCCACCCAGACGATCGAGGGCGCGGTCAGCAACAAGGCCGACTCCTCCATCACCATCGTCGCCGCGAACAACGGCGGCGGCGGCAACGGCGGCAACGGCGGCTCGGGCAACGGATCGGGTGAGCTCGCCTCGACCGGTGCCGACGCCACCCTGCCGCTCGCGGGAGGCAGCATCGCGCTGATCCTCGCAGCCGGCGCCCTGCTGCTCGTCGTGCGTCGTCGTGAGGCGGCCCGTCAGAACAGCTGACACCAGCAATGACCCCGAGGGGCGGTGACCGGATGACGGTCGCCGCCCCTTCGGCGTTTCTGCGGGTCGCATGGTCGCAGACTCTGGTGCCGCAGCATCCGCTCTGCTAAACTTGAGTCATATACACTCAAGTTTGAAACACAGGAGGACGGACCACAGAGATGGCGACCAACCAGGGCACCCCGAACGGCGACGAGCAGAAGAGCGCTCTCGAGCAGTACGGCGTCAACCTGACGGAGATCGCGGCGAGTGGCAAGCTCGACCCGGTCATCGGCCGAGACGCCGAGATCCGCCGCGTCAGTCAGGTGCTGACCCGGCGCACGAAGAACAACCCGGTGCTCATCGGCGAGCCCGGCGTCGGCAAGACCGCGGTCGTCGAGGGGCTCGCGCAGCGCATCGTGGCCGGCGACGTCGCCGACTCGCTGAAGGGCAAGCAGCTGGTGTCGCTCGACCTGGCGGCCCTCGTCGCCGGCGCGAAGTACCGCGGCGAGTTCGAGGAGCGGCTGAAGGCCGTGCTCAAGGAGATCAACGACGCCGACGGCGAGATCATCACCTTCATCGACGAGCTGCACACCCTCATGGGCGCGGGCGGCGGTGAGGGGTCGGTCGCGGCGTCGAACATGCTGAAGCCGATGCTGGCGCGCGGTGAGCTGCGCCTGATCGGCGCCACCACCCTCGACGAGTACCGCGAGTTCATCGAGAAAGACGCCGCCATGGAGCGCCGCTTCCAGCAGGTGTTCGTGGGCGAGCCGTCGGTCGAAGACACCGTCGCGATCCTGCGCGGCCTTAAGGAGCGCTACGAGGCGCACCATAAGGTGTCGATCGCCGACTCCGCCCTGGTGGCCGCCGCATCCCTGTCGAACCGGTACATTCCGGGGCGTCAGCTGCCCGACAAGGCCATCGACCTCATCGACGAGGCGGCGTCGCGACTGCGCATGGAGATCGACTCCGCGCCCGTCGAGATCGACGAGCTGCGGCGCGGTGTCGATCGGCTGAAGCTCGAGGAGCTCGCGCTGAAGAAGGAGAAGGACGACGCGTCGAAGGAGCGGCTCGCCGCCCTGCGCGCGACCCTCGCCGAGCGCACCGCCACGCTCGAGGCGCTGCAGGAGCGGTGGGACCGCGAGCGTGCCGCCCTCAACCGGGTCGGTGAGCTCAAGGAGAAGCTCGACAGCGCTCGCATGCGGGCCGAGCGCGCACAGCGAGAGGGCAACCTCGAGCTGGCGTCGCGGCTGCTGTACGGCGAGATCCCGGTGCTCGAGCGGTCGCTGGCGTCGGCCGAGCAGGCCGAGGTCGACGCCGAGGGTGGGGAGCGCATGGTCAACGACCAGGTGGGTTCCGACGACATCGCGGCGGTCATCGCGGCGTGGACGGGCATCCCGGTCGACCGCCTCACCCAGGGCGAGACCGAGAAGCTGCTGAACCTCGAGGCCGAGCTCGGCCGACGGCTCATCGGCCAGAAGGATGCGGTGAAGGCCGTCGCCGACGCCGTGCGCCGGTCGCGCGCGGGCATCGCCGACGAAGATCGGCCCACGGGTTCGTTCCTGTTCCTCGGCCCGACCGGTGTCGGCAAGACCGAGCTGGCGAAGGCCCTCGCCGAGTTCCTGTTCGACGACGAGAAGGCGCTGGTGCGCATCGACATGTCGGAGTACGGCGAGAAGCACTCGGTGGCGCGGCTGCTGGGCGCCCCTCCCGGGTACATCGGGTATGAGCAGGGCGGGCAGCTCACCGAGGCGGTGCGGCGTCGGCCGTACTCGGTCATCCTGCTCGACGAGGTCGAGAAGGCGCACCCCGAGGTGTTCGACGTGCTGCTGCAGGTGCTCGACGACGGCAGGCTCACCGATGGGCAGGTCCGCACCGTCGACTTCCGCAACACCATCCTCATCCTCACCTCGAACCTCGGATCGCAGTTCCTCGTCGACCCGACGCTCTCGCCCTCCGACGCGGAGGCGCTCGTGCAGGCGGCGGTGCGGCAGGCCTTCAAGCCGGAGTTCGTGAACCGCCTCGACGACATCGTCGTGTTCCAGGCCCTCTCCGCCGACGACCTGGCGCAGATCGTGTCGCTCTACGTCGACCGCCTCTCGCGCCGCCTGTCGTCGCGCCGTCTGACGCTCGCGGTGACTCCGGATGCGCGCACCTGGTTGGCCTCCCACGGCTACGACCCCATCTACGGTGCCCGCCCCCTCCGCCGCCTCATGCAGCACGAGATCGACGACCGCCTCGCCACCGCCCTCCTCTCAGGCGCCGTGCGCGACGGCGACACCGTGCGCGTCGACGTCACCCCCTCGGGCGAGGAGCTGATGGTCGTGGCCGCGCCCGTGGGGTCGGTGGTGCCCGAAGGAGCGTAGCTCGCAACCCGGCGGAATGGTGTGCTGCCGGCGAGTCAGCGTGAGGGTGAGTAGGAAGTGCTCATGCCAGCTCACGCCTGATGCGCTGGAGACTTGACCGGCCTCCCCTCCGGGGGGCCGGAAGGAGTCGTCATGCTGAAACCGGCCAGCGGCGGAACAGCGCTCGTGCGTCGCCCAAGTTCTGTGGCGGTCATGATGGCGGCAATCGCCCTCGTGACGAGTTCGACGATCGGCATCGGCACCGCGGCCGCCGCGCGTGCCGCAGAGGCGCCCGGAGGGACTGAGCACGCTACGGAGCCGCTCAATTCTGAGGCCGATGAGTCCGTCGCTCGATTAGGGCCGATCGACCCGGGATCCCGCGTCGCCGAATTCCCCCTGCCCGACAGCGCCTCCCTCCCCAGCGACCTGGAGGCCGGGCCGGACGGAACGGTGTGGGTGGCGCTCTTCGGACTTCGGCAGGTCGTGCGTGTGGCCATCTCGGGCGAGGTGGTGGAGACCGTGTCGCTCAACTCGGCGCCCACCCAGTTCAGCCCTGACGGCACCGGCGGGGTTTGGGTCACGGAGATCTCCGGCCGACTCACTCATGTCATGTCGGGGAAGGCCGCGGTCGAATACACGGTACCCACCGTCGGTGCGGGTCTCGCCGAGACCGCCGTGCTCGGCGACTATGTCTTCTTCGCCGAAGCTGATGCGCAGCAGCTCGGGCGCCTCGACTGGCGAACGGGGGAGATCAAGGAATTCCCCATTCCGGGTGCGGTCTCACCGTGGGGTGTCGGCGCGTTCGGCGACGCGGTCTGGGTCACCGACTCGGGCTGCGACACGATCTGGGCCTTCGGGGCCGACGGAAAGCTGCGTCAGTCGTTCACCGGCCAGACCGGACTGCGCGGTGTTCAGCTCATCAAGCCTGAGGTCGGCGATGTGGTGGCGGGCCGCATCCTGAGGGAGACCCGGATCGACTCCTTCACTCTTTCGCCCGACGGGCGTTTGCACACCAAGTCCTTGACGGGAGAGAACGGAGACCTCACCGGTCAGGTCGTCAGACGTGACGGGGGCGTCTGGTTCGTCGATCGGGAGGCCAACACGATCGTCCTGTCCGCGGTCCCCGCTGGCGCCTCGTACTCCGTGCCGACGCGCGGAACGCAGCTGACGGGGATGGCTCTCGCGGGTGGACGATACCTCTGGTCGGCCGAGCGGAGGAGCGGGCGCTTGGTACGTCTCGACACCACGGTCGCCATTGACGCCGACCGTATCGCCGGTACGGATCGCTTCGAGACCGCGGTCGCCATCGCGCGCCGGGGCGAGGCGACCTCGTCGGGATCGGCGTTCCTGGTCAACGGGGACAAATTCCCCGATGCGCTCGCTGTCAGCGCGATCGCGAACTACACCAACACTCCCATCCTGCTGACGCACGCCGGAGCGCTGCCCGATTCGACGAGGCGAGAACTCACCCGCATGAACCCGAAGTCGGTGACGATCGTGGGAGGGGAGAGCTCGGTGTCGCCCGCCGTCGAGGCGCTCGTGCGATCCGAACTCCCCTCGACAAAGGTGGATCGAGTTTCCGGGGCCGATCGGTACGCGGTTTCGAGGGCGCTGGTCGAGCGATACGCGGCGGGTGCCGGCAGGCCTCTCTTCGTCGCCAACGCGAGCAACTTTCCCGACGCTCTGTCTGCGGGTCCTGCCGCAGGGCGCCTCGGCGGCGCACTGCTGCTGATCGACGGGAGCAAGACGGTTCTCACCCCGGAGGAGAGGAGTCTCGTGCAGAAGTACGGTGGCACCGACGTGCGGATCGTGGGAGGGCGGCTCTCCGTGAGGCCCGAGATCGAGGCCGCGCTACGCGGTCTGACGGCGTCCATCACGCGCTACGACGGAGTGGACAGATACGCCGTCTCGACCGCGGTGAACGCCTCTGGCGTCATCCCGGGAGGAACCCCGCTCGTAGCGAGCGGGGCATCATTCCCCGACGCACTGGCCGCTGCCTCGATCGCCAACGGCTGGAGAACGGGACTGTTCCTCGTTCATCCGGACTGCATCCCCGATGCGGACCTGACTCTCTTGGCTCAGGCGGAGAGCCCGGCGATTGTGGTCATCGGGGGTGAGGCGACTCTGAGTAAGTCGGTCGAGGAGATCGCCTCCTGCCCGTGAGGGCTGCGTTCGACGCATCGTGCGCGGGCCCCGGGGTCACTCAGTCGGTCACTCACTCACGAGGAGGAGGTCGTCGAGGGGGAGGCGGGTGCGGGGGGCGGACTCGCGGGCGATGAGGGTGTCGTCGGGGAGGGCTTCGGCGGGGGCGAGGGTGCCGAGGGCGGTGACGGTGAGGGGCTTGAGTGACTCGGGGAGGTCGAAGGCCTGAGAGATGGATGCGGCGACGAAGCCGCCCATCTGGTGCACGTGGAGGCCGTCGGCGTGAGCCTGGAAGGAGAGGTGGGCGAGGGCCTGGCCCAGGTCGTACTCGGCCCACGGGCGCGGCTTGCCCTCGGCGTCGACGGTCTCGGCGATGCCGACGATGAGCACGGCGGCGTTGGTGGCCCACACCGAGTTGAAGCCCATGAGCGAGGCGGCGACCTTCTCGAAGGCCTCCGAGCCGCGGCGGGCGACGATGAAGCGGGCGGGCTGCGTGTTCGCCGCCGACGGGGCCCAGCGGGCGGCTTCGAGGGCGGCGGTGAGGAGGCTCTCGTCGACGGTCTCCGAGGCCTGGAACGAGCGAGGGCTCCAGCGGGTCGCGAGCGTCTCGTGAATGGGCGCCGAGGTCTCGGCGACGCGGTGCGCGGCTGCGGAAGCGGGGGCGGTGATGGTCATGATCGTGTCCTTCGGAATAACGGCGGCGCTGCACTCCATCGGGCAGTGATCGGCAATCGGACTGCGGTCCGATTGACACCCACAACCGTACGGCCGACCCCGCTATTCCCGCGCCGTGCGGCGCGCCGCGTCGGTCTCTCCGCGACGGTGCTTGCGCATCCGGCCGATCACGAACCACGCGATCGCCCCCACGACCGCGGCGATCACGACGTACTGCAAGATCTCGGCGTACTGCTCCACCACGTGCCACTGCTCACCCAGCCAGAACCCGGCGAGGATGAAGATCGTGTTCCAAATGAGGCTCCCCGCGGCGGTGAGCAGAAGGAACTTCCACAACGTCATCCGCTCGATGCCCGCCGGGATGGAGATGAAGCTCCGGAACAGCGGCAGCATGCGCCCGAAGAACACCGCCTTCGGCCCGTGCCGCTGGAACCACTCCTCCGTGCGGTCGACGTCATGCACGTCGACGAGGGGGAGTCTGCGGGCGATGGCGCGCATCCGGTCTCGCCCGAGCCAGGCGCCGAGACCGTAGAGCGCGAGCGCGCCGAGCACGGAGCCGAGCGTGCAGAACACGATCGCGGCGACGAGGTTCAGGTCGCCCCGGCTGGCCGCGAAGCCGGCGAGCGGCAGAACGACCTCGCTCGGAATCGGCGGAAAGAGGTTCTCGGCGAAGACCGCGAGCCCCGCCCCCGGTGCCCCGAGCACCTCCATCAGCCCGACCGCGGCATCGCCGATGAACCCGAGACTCTCCTCCGAGCCGCCCGTCTCATCACCGGCGGCCGCCGCGACGGGGCCGGTGCCGGCGTCTGCCGCCGCGGGGGCTCCGGATGCCGTGGCCGGGTCGATGAGGAAGGGATTCGGGTCGGCGAAGGCCAGGCTCATACCGACAACAGTAGAGGCCCCTCCTGGCAAGGCTCTGGGCGGCAGTGCGCAGCTACCCCGAGCGCCTCCGCATGATCCGAAGGGCATCCAGGCGGCTATTCGCGGCCAGCAGTTTGACAATTCCGGACGTCGAAACCCGGCCCCAGCTCGCGACGCGCCGCGTCGACGAGAGCCGCCACCGCCATATCGAATGTCGTGCGTTCGTCGTCGCTCCACGGCCCTGGGTCGGGCGGGTAATCCCAATTCAATGACGTGTCGTACCAAAGAGACAGTCGAGCGCACTCGGCACGCACGGCCGAAGACAGTGGTAACTCATTTAGACCGATGTGGCTGATGCCATTTACTGCGTGACCGCGACGGTACCAGAAGGGTGAGACCGTGGCCCATTCGAACCAGACATCGAGGTCGGTCATACATCCCCTTAGTGAGAATCGCTCGACTAATATAGCATGTGATCAGGGAAGGAGGAGGAAGTGCGACGTGCTCGTGGAATCGGACTGGCCGTATTGTTGATAGCAACCCTGTCGTGCGCGGGCTGCGGCACCGACCGCGGCTTCGATGATCAGGTCATCGCTGTTCTCCAAGACACCGGCAGGTCTCGGTTGACGATCCGAGAACTAGGCGCGCCAGCGGGAGGCGAGTTCCTGGTGGTCTGTCCCTACGAGACGGCAGACTCCGTCGAACAGCGCCTAGGGTTTGTCTGGTCCGATGCTCCGGATCTTCGCGAGACGGATGCGCTGCAGGCCCTGATCACGCTAGATGAAGACCATGACGTCGCCTCTTTCACGACGTTTTCGCGGTCGAGAGTTGACTTCTGCTCCGAGGGTCGAATGTGGAACCTCGTGCCGAACGAAGAGGAATTGGAGGTCGTTGACTCGTCGACGACCCTAGAGGTGCTCCTACCTCCGCAGTGAGTTCGCAGTCCGCGCCGAGCGCTACGACTTCACGAGGCGGGCGATGGCGGCGGAGGCCTCGCGCAGCTTCTCCTCGGCGACGGGGCCGCCCTCGGCCACGGCCTCGACGACGCAGTGATTGAGGTGCTCGTCGAGGAGGCCGAGCGCGACCGACTCGAGAGCACTCGTCATCGCCGAGATCTGGGTGAGGATGTCGATGCAGTACTTCTCCTCGTCGACCATGTTCTGGATGCCCCGCGCCTGCCCCTCGATGCGCTTGAGGCGTTTCAGGTACGCGTCTTTGTTCGAGATGTAGCCGTGGTGCGCGTGTTCGGTCATGAAGAGATTCTCCCTGGTGCGAGGTCGAGCCGGCGCAGCAGCTGGGCGTTCAGCGCCACGATGATCGTCGAGAGCGACATCAGCAGGACACCCACCGCCATCGGCAGCACGAACCCCACGGGTGCCAGCACACCGGCGGCGAGGGGCACCGAGAGCAGGTTGTACCCCGCGGCCCACCAGAGGTTCTGGGTCATCTTGCGGTAGCTCGCCTTCGACAGGGTGATCACCGAGAGCACCGATCGCGGATCGTCGCTGGCGAGGATGACGCCGGCCGATGCGATGGCCACGTCGGTTCCCGCACCGATCGCGATGCCCACGTCGGCCCGGGCGAGTGACGGCGCATCGTTCACCCCGTCGCCCACCATCGCCACCACCCGCCCCTCGGACTGGAGCTCGGCGACGGTGCTCGACTTGTCTTCGGGTCGCACCCCGGCGAACACCCGCGTGATGCCGAGCTCGCGGGCGACGGCCTGCGCCACCGGCTCGGCGTCGCCCGTGATCATCACCACGTCGACGCCCCTCGCCAGGAGGCCAGCGACGGCCTGGCGAGACTCGGGTCGCACCTCGTCGGCGAGTGCGATCGATCCGACGGGCTCGCCGTCGCGCAGCACATGCAGCACGGTCGCGGCCGCGGCGGGCTCGTCCGCGCCGGGGCGGGCAGGGCGGGCAGCGCCCGCCTCGCCGGCACCGACGGATGCGCGCTGCAGCAACCGAGGGCCACCCACCTCGACCCTCGCACCGCCCACGACCGCCGACACGCCCACACCGGGCGACGACTCGAAGGCGCTCGCCGCAGCGACGGCGAGGCCGCGCATCCGTGCCTCGTCGACGATCGAGCGGGCGAGCGGATGCTCGCTCGACGCCTCGGCCGCCGCCGCCAGCGCCAGCACCTCGTCGGCGTCGACTCCGGCGGCAGGCCGCACCTCGACCACCGCGGGCCGGCCGAGCGTGAGGGTACCGGTCTTGTCGAACAGCACGGTGTCGACGCGGCGCATCGTCTCGAGCGCGAGCCGGTCTTTCAGGAGGATTCCCGCGCGGGCGGCGCGCTCGGTCGAGATCGACACGACGAGCGGGATGGCGAGCCCGAGGGCGTGCGGGCAGGCGATGACGAGCACCGTGATGGTGCGGATGACCGCGTCGTCGGGGCTGCCGACGAGCGTCCAGACGACGGCGGTCACGATCGCGGCGCCGAGCGCGAACCAGAACAGCCACGCGGCGGCTCGGTCGGCGAGGCGCTGCGCGCGTGAGCTCGAGTTCTGCGCGTCGGCCACCAGGCGACGGATGCCCGCGAGCGCGGTGTCGTCGCCCGTCGCCGTGACGCGGATGCGCAGGGCGCTGTCGGTCGCGACGGTTCCGGCGACGACCTGGTCGCCCGGGCCGCGGGTGACGGGCCGCGACTCGCCGGTGACCATCGACTCGTCGAGCGAGGCGGTTCCGTCGACGATCTCGCCGTCGGCGGGCACCCGGCCCCCGGGGCGCACGATGACGAGGTCGCCGACGCGGAGTTCGGCGGGGGAGACGGCGACCGGATGAGCGTCGGTGCCCACCGCATCCGTCGCGCCGTCGAGGCGTTCGGCCTGGTCGGGGAGCAGCGCGGCGAGGGAGTCGAGGGCGGAGGTGGTCTGGGCGAGGGAGCGCATCTCGATCCAGTGGCCGAGCAGCATGATGACGATGAGGAGGGCGAGCTCCCACCAGAAGTCGAGCTCGTGGTCGAGGAGGCCGAGGGTGGCGCCCCAGCTCGCCACGAAGGCGACGCTGATGGCGAGGGCGATGAGCAGCATCATGCCGGGGCGCCGGGCGCGCAGCTCGTCGAGGCCGCCCGAGAGGAAGGGGCGGCCGCCGAGGAGGAACATGACGGTGCCGAGGGTGGGGGAGATCCAGGGGACGAGGCCGTCGGAGGGGAGGGTGTAGCCGAGGATCATCGCGAACATGGGGCTGAAGGCCACCACCGGCACCGCCACCACGAGCATCACCCAGAACAGGCGCCGGAAGACGGCGACGTGACCCGAGTGGTCGTGGCCTGCGTGATCGGCGTGGCCGCCGTGGCCGCCGTGATCATGGCCCGGGTGCCCTGCGTGGTCGTGGCCCGGGTGCCCTGCGTGGTCGTGGCCTGCGTGGTCGTGATCGCTGTGTGCCATGGCCCGAGACTATACCCCCAGGGGGTACTCCACAATGCGCTCACGGCGAACCTCGTCGCGGTGATACCGTGAGCGCGTGACGGAGCACGAGACTCACGCCGAGGCGACGGAGAGCGCCGCGTCGCGCGCCACGAACCGCGCCCGGGTGACGGGGGTCATCGTCGTGGGCATGAGCGTCGCGGTGTGGTGGCCGGCGTTCACGCTCGGGGCCTGGGGTGACTTCTTCTTCGACCAGATGCTCACCGTCTGGGCGGCCTCGACAGGTGCGCTCTTCGTGGTGCTGCTGCAGCTGCGGGGGAGGGCGCGCATCCTGAGGGCACTCGCCCTGCTCATCCCGAGTCTCTGGCTCGCGCTGTCGTTCGTGCCGGTGCCGAACGACGAAGACGTGTTCGCGTGGGCGGTGACGCTGCTCGGCATCCTGGTGGGGCTGCTCGCCGTGCCGACCACCATCTGGGTGCTCGCCCGCATCATCTGGCCCGAGTTCGGCGACGAGATCTCCTGGCCGCGCCGCCTCGTCGTGATCGGGGCAGTCGCACTGATCGCGCTGGCGAGCTTCCTGCTGGGCGTCAACCAGTCGAAGTTCCTCACCTGCGAGGAGTTCACCATCAGCGGCAACTCGCAGCCCCCGGGCTGCACCCCCGAGTCCGAGCTGGAATGACCCGCCCCGCGCATGTTGGTCGCGCAAACTGTCCCTAACGCTCGCGAAAAGAGCACTTTGCGCGACTAAGAGAGCGCGCGGGGCGAGGAGTGGGATGGGAGAGCGCACGAGCCGCGTGCCCTGGTCGCGCAAACTGCTCGTAAGGTGCGCGAAAAGAGCACTTTGCGCGACTAATGGCCCGCAGGCACGCGAGGGTGCGCAGCGCGGGCAGCGCGGGCAGCGCGGGCAGCGCGGGCAGCGCGCTACGCGCGCTCGAGCTCGCGCCGCAGCGCGGCGGCGAACGCGTCGATGTCGTCGGGGGTGGTGTCGAACGCGCACATCCAGCGCACCTCGCGCGTCGCGGGGTTCCAGTCGTAGAAGCGGAAGCTCTCGCGCAAGCGATCGGCGACCCCGGGCGGCAGCGTCGCGAACACCGCGTTCGCCTGGGTCTCCTGCGTGAACTCCAGCCCGGGCAGCCCGTCGACCGCCGCGCGCAGCCGTGCCGCCATCGCGTTCGCGTGCGACGCCGACCGCAGCCAGAGGTCGCCGCCGTACAGCGCGATGAGCTGCGCCGACACGAACCGCATCTTCGACGCCAGCTGCATGTCGAGCTTGCGCAGGAACGGGATGCCCGTCACCGCCTCCGGCGACAGCACCACGACCGCCTCGCCGTAGAGCAGCCCGTTCTTGGTGCCGCCGAGGGAGACCACATCGACCCCCGCATCCGTCGTGAACTCGCGGAGCGAGACGCCGAGCGACGCGGCGGCGTTCGAGATGCGCGATCCGTCGAGGTGCACGGTCATGCCGAGCGAGTGCGCGTGCGACGTGATGGCCGTGATCTCGTCGATCGTGTACGCCGTACCGAGCTCGGTGGTCTGGGTGATCGACACGGTGAGCGGCTGCGCCCGGTGCTCGTCGCCCCAGCCCCACGCCTCCACGTCGATGAGCTCGGGGGTGAGCTTGCCGTCGGGCGTCGGCACCGTGAGCAGCTTGAGTCCGGCGACCCGTTCGGGCGCCGCGTTCTCGTCGGTGTGGATGTGCGCCGTCGTCGAGCACACCACCGCACCCCAGCGCGGCAGCATCGCTTGCAGCGACACCACGTTCGCACCCGTGCCGTTGAAGACGGGGAACGCCTCGGCCTGCTCGCCGAACTGCCGCCGCACCACGTTCTGCAGTTCGGCCGTGTACACGTCTTCGCCGTAGGCGATCTGGTGGCCGCCGTTCGCCGCGGCGATCGCCTCCAGCACCTCGGGGTGCGCCCCCGCGTAGTTGTCGGAGGCGAAGCCCCGGTACGAGCGGTCGTGCAGCGGTTGCGGTGAGGTGGGCGTCTCGGTCACCGTTCAAGTCTCTCTCACCGGCGCCGCGCATCCGGCGACCGCCTCGTGCGCGATCGGCGCCGCAGCAACCCGAAGTTGCGTGCGACGCCAATTTCGCGCCCGAGCAGGCCCGGGGCCGTGCGGTCCGGGCCGGCCCGCGGCCGCGTGTCGCCCGAGCCGGCGGGGCCGAGCGGATGCTCCTCCCGTCAGCCCCTCAACGCCTCGAGCAGCTTCACCCGCGCCCCGGTGCGCAGCAGCGAGTTCGCGTAGATGCGCGAGCCGATCACCACGACCACCGCCGTGGTGGCGAGCAGGATGACGAGCGACACGAGCGGCTCCCACCACGCCGCGTCGCCGAGGAACAGCCGCAGCGGCATACCGATGGGCGCCGAGAACGGCACGTACGACATGATGCCCATCACCAGCTCGTTGGAGTTGAAGAAGATGACAAGGAAGTACGGGATCATCACGAGCATCGTCACCGGCGAGGTGACCGAGGCGACGTCCTCCTGCCGCGACACCAGGGCGGCGGTGGCGGCGAAGAGGGCCGCGATGAGCACGAAGCCGAAGACGAAGAACACGACGAACCAGGCGATGGCCGGGCCGAGGAGGCCGAGCAGCCCCGACTGCCCCGTGATGGTGAGGCCGAGCGCCGAGATCGCGGCGATGATGGCGATCTGCCCGAACGCGAGGATGCTGTTGCCCACCACCTTGCCGGCCATGAGCTCCCGCGCCGAGATCGTCGACAGCAGGATCTCGACCACCCGCGTCTGCTTCTCCTCCACCACGCTCTGCGCGATGGTGGTGCCGAAGGTCACCGCCGACATGAAGAACACCACGCCGAAGGCGATGCCGATGATGTAGGTGATGAACCAGTCGGCGTCGTCGCTCGGGTCGAGCAGCACCACCTGCGGCGACGCGCTCAGCAGCTGCACCAGGGAGGTGGGGGCGGAGTCGAGGGCGACGATGTCGTAGTCGAGGGTGGCGGATGCGGGGGTGCCGCTCGGCGAGTCGGTTCCGGATGCGGTGGTGCCGGGTTCTGCATCCGTTCCGTTCGCTGCCGTGCCGGCCGCCGCATCCGTGCCACCGGCCGCCGACAGGGTGCCGCCCTTCACGCTGCCCGCGGGGACCACCGCCGCCTCCACGGTGCCGTCTTCGACGAGTGCCGCCGCCGCCTCAGGGGAGTCGGCGGTCGTCACGTCGAGCGCGCCGGAGGCCGCTGCCGCTTCGGTGACCGAGGCAGTGCTGCTCACGACGGCGACCTTCGTGGCGGAGACGGTGGCGCTGAAGATGCCCCCGATGACGATGGAGGCGAGGATCGCGAGCATGAGGATGCCCGTCGAGACGAGGAACGCCTTGCTGCGCAGGCGCATCGAGATCTCGCGCTGCGCGACCAGCCAGGTGCCCTGGGCGATGGACGGCTGCTTCGGGCGGCCGGCCCGCGGGTCACGGGGCGTCGGGGCGTCGGCGGAACGGGTGGGAGTGGCGGTGCTCATTTCACGACCTCCTTGAAGATCTGGGCGAGGCTCGGCTGAACGGGGGTGAAGCGGGCGACGGGGCCCGAGGCGATGGCGCGGGAGAGCACCTGCTGGGCGACTGCGCGACCCGCGTCGCCGCGTTCGACCTCGAACAGGGCATAGCTGCCGTCGAGGTCGACGACGGTCACGCCGGGCACCTCCCTCACCCAGCCGGCGTCGCCGGCGAGGTCGATCTCGTAGCGAGGTTCGGAGTGCTCGTCGCGCAGGGAGTCGCGGGATCCGCTGGCGCGGATGGTGCCGCCCGCGATCACCACGAGGTCGTCGCACAGCCGCTCGACGATGTCGAGCTGGTGCGAGGAGAACAGCACGGGGGCGCCGCTCGCGGCGTGCTCGGCGAGCACCGCCTGCACGGTCTCGACCGCCATCGGGTCGAGCCCCGAGAACGGCTCGTCGAGCACGAGCACGCTCGGGTCGTGCACGAGCGCGGCCGCGATCTGGGCGCGCTGCTGGTTGCCGAGCGAGAGGCTCTCGACGGTGTCGTTCGCGCGCTCGCCGAGGCCGAGGCGCTCGAGCAGGTCGTGGGTGCTGGCCTTGGCGGCCGTGGCGCTCATCCCGTGCAGCTTGCCGAGGTAGACGATCTGCTCGGCCACCTTCATCTTCGGGTAGAGGCCGCGTTCTTCGGGCATGTAGCCGAACAGGGCGCGGTCGGCGGGCGTGAGGCGGGTGCCGTCGAGGCTCACCGAGCCGGTGTCGCTCGAGAGCACCCCGAGGATGATGCGCATGGTCGTCGTCTTGCCGGCGCCGTTGCCGCCGACGAAGCCCGTCATGCGGCCGTCGCCGACCGAGAAGCTGACGCCGTCGAGCACCTTGCGGGCGCCGAAGCTGCGGGAGATGTCTGCGACCTCGAGCACGGTGACCCCTTTCTGTTCGTGTGTCTCCACGCTAGGAGGGGAAGCGGATGCGGTCATCCGTCGCGAGGGGGGCTGCGGGTCCGCCGCGCGGGTGAACGCGTGGGCGGGGTGGTGTGGGCGGGCGTGCGGGCGTGGGCGGGCCTCGGCGCTGCCGGCTCAGGCGGAGCCGGGGACCGCGACGCCGTTCTCGTAGGCGAACACCACGGCCTGGATGCGGTCGCGGAGGCCGAGCTTCTGCAAGATCTTCGACACGTGCGTCTTCACCGTCGCCTCGCCGAGGTACAGCTCGCCCGCGATCTCGGCGTTCGAGCGGCCGGCGGCCAGCAGCTCGAGCACCTCGCGCTCGCGCTCGGTGAGTTCGCCGAGCGCGGCCTGCGCCTCGGCCGAAGGGTGGGGTGTCGCGGGTGCCGTAGTGCCGGCGCTCGCCGGAGCCGCGCGCCGACCCGCGACGTTCTCGATCACCCGCCGGGTCACGTCGGGCGAGAGCAGCGCGTCGCCGCGGGCCACGACCTGCACCGCGGCCACGAGGTCTTCGGGTGAGGAGTTCTTCAGCACGAAGCCGCTCGCCCCCGCCTCGAGCGCCTCGAAGAGGTAGTCGTCGCGGTTGAAGGTGGTGAGCACGAGGATGCCCGCGCGGGTGCCGCGGGAGATGAGCTCGCGGGTGGCGGCGAGGCCGTCGAGTTCGGGCATCTGCACGTCCATGCAGACCACGTCGGGCTCGACCCGCGCGACGAGCTCGACCGCCTCGCGGCCGGTGCGGGCCTCGCCCACCACCTCGATGCCGTCTTCGGACTCGAGGATGATGCGCAGCCCCACCCGCACGAGGTCTTGGTCGTCGGCGAGCACGACCCGGATGGTGGGGTCGGGTTCGGTCATGCGGACTCTCCGATCGGTCGGGGTGAGACGGGGAGGATGGCACGCACCCGGTAACCGCCGCGGGGCTTCGGCTCCATCACGATCTCGCCGCCGACCGCTGCGGCGCGTTCGCGCATGCCGATCTGGCCGAGTCCGCCGGCGGCGCCTGCCGAGCCGGGCGGCGCCGCCGAGGGGCGGGCGAGCGGATTGAGGCCTGTTCCCGTGTCGCTCACCTCGACCTCGATCTCGGATCCGAGGTAGCGCAGCCGCACGTCGGCCGTGGCCCGTGCGCCTCCGTGCTTGCGCACGTTGGTGAGCGACTCCTGCACGATGCGATAGGCGCTGAGCCCCACGACCGAGGGCACCGGCACGGGCGTGCCGACGGTGGTGAAGGTGACGGGAAGGCCGGAAGCCTCGGCGTCGGAGACGAGCTCGGGGAGCTGCTCGAGCCCGCGGGTGGAGGCCGACCGGCTTGCCTCGGTGTCGTCGGACTGGCGGAGGGCGCCGAGCATCCGGTGCAGTTCGTCGACGGCCTCCCGCGCGTTCTCCTCGATCTGCGTGAGCGCGTCGACAGCCCGCGGGTCGGTCTCGCTGCTCTTGCCCAGCACGCGCCGCGCGGCACCGGCCTGAAGGCCCATCACCGAGACGTGGTGCGCGACGACGTCGTGCAGTTCGCGGGCGATGCGCACGCGCTCGAGCGCGACGGCCTGCCGGCTGCTGACCTCGCGTTCGCGTTCGAGCTCCTGGGTGCGCTGTTCAAGTGCCTCGCGCTGGCGGGCCGCGGTGTTCGAGGCGTTGCCGAACACGAAGGCCGCGCCGAAGTAGAGGAGGTTGGTGACGATGGAGATGAGGCTCGCGGCCATGAACTGCGAGAACAGGCCGTCGCGGGAGATGCCGGGGGTGGAGTCGGGGGTGAGGCCCTGGTAGATGAGCACGGAAAGGAGCCAGATCACCATTCCGGCGGCGATGACGATGCGCTCGACCGTGGCGAGCAGGCGGTTCTGGCTCCAGGCGCCGAGCGTGTAGAGCGCGACGAAGAGGCAGATGTTGGAGAACAGCTGCTCGTAGATGCCGACGTACTGGCCCACCACGAAGGTGATGCCCACGACGAGCGCGACGAGCTCGGGGAAGCGGCGGCGGAAGGCGAGCGAGCCCGCGATCACCACCCCCCAGAGCAGCGCTCCCCACCACGGCGCCTGGGGTTGGTCGATGGCGGCGCGGTAGAGCAGCCAGCTCCCGAGCGAGGCGACGACGAGGGCCGCAGCGACGAGCGCGTCGCGGCGGTAGCCGGCCGCGCCCGGGCGGGGGCGCTTCCAGTCGTCGGTGGAGGGAGCCATCCCTCAACGCTACCGAGGGGCGGATGCGCGTGGCATCCGTCGCGCGGATGAGCGCGGCTGCACCCCGGGGCTGCGGCCGGGGTCAGTAGCTCATGTAGGCGGCGGCGCTCGCGATGATGGAGATGATCGAGATGATGAGGCCCAGCACGGTGAGCACGGCGCCGACGATGACCCCGACGCGGGCGAGAGTGTTCGGGTAGCCCGCCTTCTTCGATTGCGACAGGGCTACCGCGCTCACGATCGCCCCGACGAGTGGCACGAGGAAGGCGAGCACCAGCCCCACGATGCCGAGCGTGCGGCCGGGGAAGTCGGCGGGGGTGGATCGGGTGTCTGGCGTCATCGAGGTCATGGGGTTCTCCTTCGGGGTAGGGACACGCTGTCGCACGCGACGAGCGGATGCGGGTCGTCGGCCCCCAGCGGGAGCCGAGTCCACAGTCGCACCGCTCGCCCCCGCCCCGACCCGAGTACTTTCTACTCATCCGCCCTCGAGACCTGCCCGGCCCCCGCCCACCCCAGGTGCGCCGCCGTGCCAAGCTGGAGGGCGTGTCGCGCAGCCGGACCGAAGAGTCGATCGATCCCGCTCCGGCGCCCCGCGCATCCGCTTCTCGTCGGCTGATCGCGAGTCCGTGGCTGTGGGCGGGGGTGCTGCTGGCCGGTGCGCTGCCCTGGTACCTCGTGGGCGAGGGGCTCGAGCTGGTGCCGTTCCTGCTGGGGCTCATCGGTGGATGGCTGTGCGGGCTGGGCTTCGTGAACGCCACGTTCCGCATGCCGTCCCGCCGCGGCGCGATCGTGCACGTCGTCGGTGCGGTCGTGGCCGGGGCGGTGCTGTGGTTCTCGACCCAGATCTGGCCCGACGTCGCGCCCGCGATGCCCGAGGGGCTCCGGTCGGTGGCGTTCTTGGTGCAGATGGCGTCGATCCCCGCGGCGGGCTGGATCTGGCTCGGGCTGATCAGCCGGATCACCGCCCTGGCGCGCCGCCCCGCCCGGGAGGCGCCGGTGCCGCCGGGCTGGGAGGAGGACTACGACGGGTCGATCGTGCGCTTCTCGGCCGTGCCGATGCGTCTGCGCACACTGACGCTGCAGATCGTCGCGCTCGTGGCCGTCGGCGGTGTCGTCTGCACCGTGCTGCTCATCGCGTTCGACGACGTGGCGATGAGTCTCGGCCCGCGCATCCTGGTGATCGTGCTCGGGGCTGCGGTGGCGCTCCCCCTCTACGGGCTGCTGAGGCTGCGCAACTCCCGCCACACCGTCGACTGCTCCGTCGCCTTCGGTGCGAAACGGATGCGCGTGACGGCCGCCGATTCCACCCTCGAGCTCGAGTACGACCACGTCGCCGAACTCACCTGGGTGACGGGCACCGATTACGCGCGCGTCGATGTCGTGGGGGTGGGCGCGGGTGACGCCGCGCGGCAGTCGCTGGTGGTGGGAGTCGCTCGCCAGTCACCTGGGGTGGCGCCCGGGCTGCCGTCGCTGTCGCGCCGCATCGTGCGCACGCTCGAGGCCGCGGGTCTCAGCCCGGTGCCGCAGCGCCGCACGGGCACGAGCGTGTATCGGCGCATCCCGCACGCACCTGCCCCACGCGGCTGAGTGCGCCCGCGCGAGCGCACTTGGTCGCGCACAATGCTCTCTGAGGCGCTGGAAGGGACACTTTGCGCGACTAGGACGCCGCGCACGGGACTCAGAGGTGGGTGCGCGCCCCGTTGAGCTCCGACGCGGGCTTCTCCCAGAGGTCGAGGACGGCGGCGGCGAGGGTGGTGACGTCGGTGAAGCCGGGGAAGGTCTTCTCGGGGGAGGCGGCGCGCATCCGGTCGTCGACGAGGGCCTTCACGACGAGGATGGTCGCCGCCGAGTGCAGGCCGGCGGCGGACTGGTCGGCGGCGAAGCCCTGGGCGACGGATCGCATCCACGACTCGGAGGCGGCCTTCGCGGCGGTGTAGCTCGCGCCCGAGGCGGTGGGAGCGTCGACGCTCTCGGAGGAGACGAACACCGCGCGGCCCGCCGGCGACGCGAGGAGCGCGAGGTAGAAGGCACGCGTGGTGTTGCGGAGGGTGCGGAACGAGCGCTCCATCGCCTCCCAGCCCTCGTCGCTCTGGCCGGCGATGCCGCGGCCGCCGACCCAGCCGCCGACGAGGTGCACGAGTCCGTCGACGCTGCCGCCGTCGCTCGCGGCCGTGAGCCTGGCGGCGAGGGCGTCGACCGCCGCGCTGTCGGTGAGGTCGCACACCTCGGTGGTGATGCCGGGCACGCGCTCGGCGAGTTCGGCGAGCTTCGAGGGGTTCGACCCGAGCGCGACGACGGATGCGCCGGCCCCGACGAGAGCGGCCGACACAGCGGCGCCCGATTCACTCGTGGCACCGGCCACCACCACACGCCGGCCCGCCGCACCAGTCGCGCCTGCGCTCGTCTCTTCTCTCATGCGCTCATCCTCCCACTGACACCCGTCACCCCTGCAGCGCGGAGCCGCGCCCTGAACCGGCCGCTCGCCCGCGCTGCGCGGAGCCGCGCCCCGACTCGCGCCGCGGGGCGACCCCTCAGGCCGCAGCCCCCGTGATGCCGGCCGTCGACTCGATCACCGTGCGCATCTTCTTGTCGAGGGCCTCGTAGAACATCGAGAGCGGGAACTCGTCGTCGAGCACGGCGTCGGTGAGCCCCCGCGGCGGCCCGTCGAGCGGCAGCGCTTTCGGCCCCTCCGCCCACACCGATGCGGGGTTCGGCGTGAGCGTCGAGGTGATGAGCTCGTAGGCGGCGAGCCAGTGCGCCGTCTTCGGCCGGTCGATCGACCGCCAGTACAGCTCGTCGATGGCGTCGCCGAGCGCCGTCACGGCGTCGGCCACCTCGGGCCAGTCGATGGTGAGCTTCGTGTCGGTCCAGTGCAGCACGCCGCGCTGGTGCAGCCAGGCGAACAGCAGCTGCCCGCCGAGGCCGTCGTAGTTGCGCACCCGCGACCCCGTGATGGCGAAGCGGAAGATGCGGTCGAAGAGCACCGCGTACTGCACCAGCTTCGCGTGCTCGCGCAGTGACTCGTCGGCCATCGACAACTCACCGCCCTCGAGCTCGCCCGCCGCCACCAGGCCGCGCTCGATGCGCACCGCCTCACGGAAGGCCGTGAGGTCGCAGCGCAGCTCCTCCAGCGAGTACAGGAAGTAGGGCATGCGCTGCTTGATCATGAACGGGTCGAACGGCAGGTCGCCGCGCATGTGGGTGCGGTCGTGGATGAGGTCCCACATCACGAAGGTGCGCTCGGCGAGCTGCTGGTCGTCGAGCAGCCGCTGCGCGTCGGCGGGCAGCTCGAGTCGCGTGACGGCGGCGGCCTCCCGCACCACCCGGCGGAACCGCGCGGCCTCCCGGTCGGCGAAGATCGCCCCCCAGGTGTAGGCGGGGATGCTCGAGGTCGCCACCGACTCGGGGAACAGAACCGCCGAGTTGGTGTCGTAGCCCGAGGTGAAGTCGAGGAACCGGATGGGCACGAACAGCGCGTTCGAGTAGTCGCCGGCCTCGAGCTCGGCGATGAACGACGGCCAGATGACCTCCACCAGCACCGCCTCGACGTGACGATTGGTGCTCCCGTTCTGCGTGTACATGGGGAACACCACGAGGTGCCGCGAGCCGTCGACGCGGTGCTTCTCGGGGTGGAACGCCACGAGCGAGCTGAGGAAGTCGGGCACCCCGAAGCCGCCTGCGGCCCAGGCCGAGAAGTCGGCGCGCACGGCGTCGAGGTACTCCCGGTCGTGCGGGAAGGCGGGCGTGAGCGCGGCGATCCCGCGCACCACCTCGTCGACGAGGGAGGCGGCTCGATCGTGGTCGCCCGGCTCGGGCACCGAGCCGTCTTTGGCCTGCAGCGCCTGCAGCGACGAGACCGCAGCTTTGAGCCCCGACCACGCGGGCGAATCCGCGACGAGGCGGGCGTCTTCGACGACCTCGGGTTCTCCGATGATGGACTGCGTGCCGAGGGCGGCGGGTCGTGCGGACATGGTGGAACCTCCAATCGGTCGTCTCCTCGAGCCTAGGCACAACGCATCCGCTGTTCTTTGACGCCCGAGCCGCTTCGTTGCGTGAAAGCCCCGGATGCGCGCCGAATACCTGCACGCCCGTCGCGCCGGGCGCTCCCAGGGGAGGGTGCGGCCCCCGGGTACCATGGGGCTGATGGAGAAGCAGCAGGGCGCGCGCGCCGCCGACAAGGGCGCGAGACCCGACCACTTCCTCCCGCACCTGCAGGGCCTGCGTGCCATAGCCGTGCTGCTCGTGGTGGTGTACCACTTCTGGCCCGGCCGCCTGACCGGCGGGTACATCGGCGTCGACGTGTTCTTCGTGATCTCGGGCTTCCTCATCACGCAGCAGCTCACCCGCCAGCTCGAGCGCACCGATCGCATCGCCCTGCCCTCCTTCTACGCCAAGCGCGCACGCCGTCTCCTCCCTGCCGCCATCACCGTGCTCGTGTTCGCGAGCCTCATGACGCTGTTCGTCATGCCGCTGTCGAGTCTCACCGAGAACGTGCGCGAGATCCTCGCCTCGACCTTTTATGTGGAGAACTGGGTCCTCGCCCTCAACTCTGTGGACTACTTGGCCGCGGCCAACGAGGCGAGCCTCGTGCAGCACTACTGGTCGCTGTCGCTGGAGGAGCAGTTCTACCTGTTCTGGCCCGTGCTGCTGCTCGGCGCATCCGTCTTCGCGGTGAAGTTCCTCAAGGGGCGGCGCTGGCTGGCGCTCATCTCGGTGCTCGCGATCGTGGGTGTCGTCTCGTTCGCGCTCTCGGTCGTCGTGACGATCACCGACCCTGCGGCCGCCTACTTCGTCACCTACACCAGGGTGTGGGAGTTCGCGGTGGGTGGGGCGCTCGCGCTGCTGCCGCGCCTTCGCCCCGTCCGCGCCTGGCAGTCGAACCTGCTCGGCTACGGCGGCATCGTCGTGGTGCTCGCCTGCGGCTACCTGTTCGACAAGACCACCCCGTTCCCGGGCTACATGGCGGCCATCCCGGTGCTCGGCACCGCTGCCGTGATCGTGGCGCACCACCGCGAGAAGCCGTGGGACGTCGGGCGCGTGCTCAGCTTTCGCCCCGTGAGCTTCATCGGCGACATCTCCTACTCCCTCTATCTGTGGCACTGGCCGCTCATCGTCATCGCGCCGTACATCCCGGGCTGGGGCCTCAGCATCTGGAACCGCATCGCCCTGTTCCTGTTCTGCTTCGTCATCGCCTGGGCCACCAAGCGCTTCATCGAAGACCCCGCGCGCACCTGGACCTTCTTCACCAAGCGGCGTCCGCGCACGACGATGCTCGCCGTCGTCGGCGCCATGCTCGTCTCCACGCTCTTCGCCGGCACGGCCTGGGCGGTGCAGCAGCCGAAGTACGACGCCGAGGCCGCGCAGCTCGCCTCCACGCTCACCGATCCGCCCGAGTGCTTCGGCGCCGCGTCCGGCCCCACCGACGGCCTCGAGCCGATCGTTCCGCAGTGCGACAATCCCGAGCTGGCGGACGTCATCATCCCGAGTCCTGGCTTCGGCAACGCCGACCGGCCACAGCATCCGGAGTGCCTGTCGACCCTCAACGACGCCACCGTGCGCGACTGCCAGTTCGGCAGTGACGACGCGGACGCGCCCCAGATCGCCCTCATCGGCGACAGCCACGCCTACGCCCTGATGGACCCGTTCATCGAGATGGCCGAGCGCAACGGCTGGCACCTCACCACCTACCTCAAGGGCGGCTGCCCGTGGACCACCACGCCGCTCGCCGCCCGCGACGCGTTCGCGATCTCGTGCGACGACTGGCGTGCCGACCTCACCGCGCAACTCGGCGCCCACGAGCCCTTCGACGCGGTGTTCACCGCCGCGCTCACCGACCGCAACGTGCCGGGCACCTCCGACGACGAGCAGGTCGCCGCGGTGGGCTACGGCGAGGCCTGGGCGCAGGTGCTCGATGCGGGCACCCCCATCGTGACCGTGGTCGACAACCCGGCCTGGCCCGACGACCCCAACAAGTGCCTGCGCACCGAAGACGCGGCCTCGTGCACGGTGCCGCGCGACGAGGGGCTCGCCGAGTTCGACCCCATCGCGATGGCGGCGGATGCTGCGGTCGCCCAAGGCGCCGACGTCACCCTGCTCGATTTCAGCGACACCTACTGCACGAGCGAGGAGTGCCCGGCGGTCGTGGGCGGGGCGAACGTGTACCGCGACGTCGACCACCTCACGCGTACCTTCGCGTTCACGCTGGAGCCCTTCCTCGAGCGGGCGATGCTCACCGCGCTCGGTCGATGAGGGTGCGGCCGGCGTACCCGCGTGGTGTCGCGCGCACCGCGTCTTCGCGTGGTGGTGCGCGCTCGGCGCAGACGCTAGGGGGCTCCGCATGCTCGGGGTGCTGACCGGCTTCGGCATCATCGGGTTCGTCATCGCGGTCGGCTACCTCGTGCAGCGACTCGGCTTCCTGCCGGGCAACAGCATCCGGGTGATGAACCAGGTGGCGTTCTTCGTCGCGACACCGGCCCTGCTGTTCACGGTGCTCAGCCGGTCGCATCCGGCCGACGTGTTCTCAGGGCCGATGGCGGTGACCGCGCTCATCGTGGCGTTCGGCGCGGCCGTGTTCGTCGCGGCATCGCGACTGTGGTTCAGGCGGCCCGTGGCCGAGACCACGATCGGCGCGGCCTCCTCGGTGTACGTCAACGCCAACAACATCGGGCTCCCGGTGGCCACCTACGTGCTCGGCAACGCGCAGTTCGTGGCGCCGCTGCTCCTGCTGCAGCTGGTCGTGATGGCGCCGCTGGTGCTCGGCACCCTCGATATCGCGACCAGCGGGCGAGCGTCAATCGGGCGCATCCTGACGCAGCCGCTCCGCAACCCCATGATCATCGCATCGGCGCTCGGGCTCGCGATCGCCGTGGCCGGCGTGCGTCTGCCTGACGCGGTCTTCGCCCCGTTCGAGCTCATCGGAGGGGCGGCCATCCCGCTCGTACTGCTGTCGTTCGGCATGTCACTGGTGGGCCAGCGACCGCTCCAGGCGGGCACGGGGCGGGCCGAGATCGTGGTGGCGAGTGTCATCAAGCTGCTGCTCATGCCGATCTCGGCATACGTCCTCGGCCGGTTCGTCTTCGGGCTCGCCGGACACGAGCTGTTCGTGGTCGTCGCCCTGGCGACCCTGCCGACCGCCCAGAACATCTACAACTTCGCCTCCCGCTACCAACGGGGCATCGTGATCGCGCGCGACACCGTCCTGCTCACCACGATCGGCTCGGTGCCGATGCTCCTCCTCGTGGCGGCGCTCCTGGCCTGAGCGGCCGGAGCGGGCGCCGTGCGTCAGCGCGGTTCGTCGGTGTCGGCGTCGGTGAGGGCGTCGAGTCGCTTGCGGAAGCGGGCGAGCTCGCGGTCGGCCGACGCGGCGGTGCGCTCGGCCGCGGCGCGGGCTTTGCGGAGGCGCGCCGCCTCGGTGGCGGTGGCGTCGAGCAGGTTGTGCGTCTCGGCGAGGCGCTGCTCGAGGTCGTCGATCTCGACGAGCAGACCTTCCCGGCGCGACGCGAGCTCGTCGATGCTGAGGTCGATCTCGGCGAGGGCGTCGGATGCGCGCTGTGCGTCGGCAGCGGCCGCCGCGTGATCGCGCTCCAGGGCTTCGCGGGCGCGCTCGCGCGCCGAGGGGCGGTTCGCGGGCTGAGCCCGGGCCGGGGAAGAGGAGCGTGACCCCGCTCGAGACGACGAGCGCGCCGTCGCGCTCTCGTCGGCGTCATGGGCGGCGCCGCTACGGGGTCGAGCCGGGGATGTGCCGCTCCGGCGCGACGCGCCCCGGGCGCCGTCGACGGCGAACGCCCCCTCGAGGTCGGTGGGTTCAAGCCCGTCGCCGGAGATCGCGCGCACGAGCATGCCGCTCCGCACCGCGTCGGCGGCCGCTGGGTCGGCGAGCGCGGCCTGGAAGCTCTGCTGCACCTCGGTGACCGCCGTCGGCGACAGTCCCACGTCGAACTCCTCGGCCAGCTCGCGGACCGATCGCGCGAGGTCGGCGAGCAGACGCTGGCGTTCCCGGCTCAGCTCGCGGATGGAGTCGCGATCGACCCGCTCGGTGGCGTCGCGCATCCGTTCGCCGAGGTCGAGGGCGGCGTCGACCTCCCCGGGGCGTTCGGAATCGAGGGCGTTCACCGCCCAGGCGGCGGCCGTCGGGCGGGGGAACGCCCGCACGAGAGCGGCGAGCTCGCGGTCGCCGTCGGACTTGAGCGCTGCCGCGCGGGCGTTGCGCGCGGCGGTGAACTCGGTGGGGCGGAGGGCGCAGAGCTCGCGGGCGATCGCGGTGAGCCTCTCGGTCTGCTCCGCCGTCATGGTTCGACCTCCTGGCTCTCGAGCGTACTCAGCCCCGCGGTGCGGCGGTCGCGCCGGCGCGCGGCCGGTTCACCCCCCGCGGCGCGGCGGGCGGGCTGCTGCGCGGCGGGGCAGAGGCGCAGTCGCGACCGGCTCACCCTCCCTCGACGGGCCGGGTGACCGCCCGCACGAGGTGCTCCCAGCCATCGGCGAGCCGCGCGAGGTGCTCGTCGGTGAGCTTCGCCTCGGGAATGGTCAGTGCCCCCTCGAGCACCGAGAGGAGCTGGAACGACAGCACCCCCGCATCCGTGTGCGACGCCAGGCCGGCCTGGCGCAGCAGGGTCGCGATGTGCACCTCGACTATGCGGCGAGCCGGCACCTCGTAGTGCTGCTCGGGCGGGAGCTCGGCGGCGCGCATGAGCGGCGCCTGACGCGAGAGCACCTCGAGCCGGGCGCGGCCGAAGGCGACCAGGCGCTCGACGGCGGGCGCTCCGGGGCCGAGCGGCGGAGGCCCGCTCAGGAACCTGCCCTGGAACTCGCGCTCGACGTCGTCGAGGAGCGCCTGGAAGATGCCCGCGCGCGAGCCGAAACGGCGGAACACCGTGCCCTTGCCCACCGCGGCCTCGGCAGCGAGGCGGTCGGTGGTGAGGGCGGCCACGCCGTCGCGCTCGACGATGCGGCGGGCTGCGGCGATGAGCTTCGCGCGATTGCGCGCGGCGTCGGCGCGCTCGGGCACCTGCGGCCCCACCAGCGGAACCTGACGCAGGGCCAGCGGATCGAGCGGCTCCATGCCTCGGACTGTAGCACGCGGGAATAAGCGGACCAGAGTCCAGTTAAAGACAGTGGCCGAGCATCCGGCCACCACACCCTTACACCCCCCGACCGTGGAGAAAACATGACCGAGAAGAACGTGCTCGTGCTCGTCGGCAGCATGCGTGCCGCCTCGACCAACCGCCAGCTCGCCGAGGCCGTCGTCGACCTCGCCCCCGAGGGCACCACCCTCGAGCTGTTCGAGAGCCACCACGCCCTCCCGCTCTACAACGAAGACGTCGACGTCGAGGGCGAGCTGCCCGAGTCGGTCGTCGCCTACCGGCAGGCGATCGCCGACGCCGACGCCGTGATCGTCGTGACCCCCGAGCACAACGGCACCCTGCCCGCGAACCTCAAGAACGCCATCGACTGGTCGTCGCGCCCCTACGGTGCGAGCTCCATCTCCGAGAAGCCCGTCGCCGTGATCGGCACCTCGTTCGCCCAGTTCGGCGGCGTGTGGGCGCAGGACGAGGCGCGCAAGGCTTACGGCATCGCCGGTGCGAACGTGCTCGAGCCGAAGACGGTTGCCGTGCCGAACTCGGTCGTGCGCTTCGCCGAGACGCACCCGCGCGACGACGCCGAGGTGGTCGAGCAGCTGAAGGGCTTCCTCGACGAGTTCGTCGCCGCGCTCGACGCGCCCGCGGCGAAGGCTGCGTAAATCCGCGCAGCCGCGGGCCCGCGTGTGAAAAGCAACGTGGCGCCCACCTCGCCCTCTGAGAGGGAGGTGGGCGCCACGTCTTGCGTCGCGCGCTTCTACACCGCGTCAGGTGACGTGCCGCCGGCGGCAGCGCCCGCCTGCGCCTCGCGCTCGGCGACCGCCTTGGCGTAGTCGTTCTTCACGGCTTCCATGTCGAGGCCGCGCACCTGCGAGATGACGTCTTCGAGCACGGTGCCGGGCAGGGCGCCGGGCTGCGCGAAGATCGGGATGCCGTCGCGGTACCCCACCAGCGTCGGGATCGACGTGATGCCGTAGGCCGCGGCCAGCTGCTGCTGGTCTTCGGTGTCGACCTTCGCGAAGGTGATGTCGGAGTGCTCGTCCGACGCCTTCTCGAACACGGGGGCGAACTGCTTGCACGGGCCGCACCAGTCGGCCCAGAAGTCGATCAGCACGATTCCGTCGGCGACGGTCTCGTCGTGGTTGTCGATGGTCAGAGTCTTCGTGGACATGCCTTCATTAACGGCACAGACCCGCGGGAATTCCCACCGATCGTCAGCTGACGTGCACCTCGGGCCGGTGGCGCGGGTCGGGTTCGGCCCGCCGCAGCACCTCGCGGGTGACCGGGGCGACCTCGCCGGTGCCCGTCACGAGGTAGCGGAACATGTTCGAGATGGGGCTGCCTTCCGTCCAGCCGAAGTAGATGTCGGGAACGACACCGGTGAGCTCGCGCATCTCGAGCAGCACCGAGGCGATGGTGTTCGGGGTGTTGCCGCTGCGCACCGTGAGCACGCGGTAGCCGAGGCGCGCCTCCCCGTGCACGACGAGGTCTTCTTCGAAGTCGGAGGAGTCGGAGGGGATGATCTCGAGGAAGATCACCGGGGTGCCGCGCGGGATGCCGGCGTCACGGCGCTCCTCCTCGATCTTCTGCCGGTATTCTGCGGCGAGCTCGGCGTCGCTCGTGCCGGCCGGAGCATCCGGTTCGTGGGCGATGATGCGCAGCGAGTCGTATTCGTCGGCATCGCTCAGCACGTAGTCGAGCGCCTCGGGGTCGAAGGTGACCGAGGTGGCGCGCAGCTGGAACGAGCGCTGCACCCGCGACACCACCGAGACGACGACGATGCCGAGGATGAACAGCCCCGCGATGCGCACGCCGTCGGGCCGCTCGATAATGTTCGCGATGGTGGTGTAGACGAACACGACGGTGACGATGCCGAACGCGACCATGGCCTTGCGCTGCTTCTTGCGCTTGGCCGAGAGCGTGACGGCGAGCGACGCCGAGGTGATGAGCACCAGCACGCCGGTGGCGTAGGCCCCCGCCTGCGCGTCGACGTTCGCGCGGAACACGAGTGTGATGATGACGGCGATGGCGGTGAACACGAGCACCAGGGGGCGCACGAGCCCCGCCCACTGCGGGGCCATGCCGTACCGCGGCAGGTAGCGCGGCACCAGGTTGAGGAGGCCGGCCATCGCCGAGGCGCCCGCGAACCAGAGGATGGCGATGGTCGCGACGTCGTAGGCCGTGCCGAAGCCCTCGCCCAGGTACTCGTGGGCGAGATAGGCGAGGGCACGGCCGTTGGCGGGGCCGCCCGCTTCGAACGCCTTCTGCGGGATGAGCAGCGTCGTCGTGATGCTCGAGGTGATGAGGAAGGTGCTCATGATGATGGCCGCCGTGGTCAGCAGCCGCTTCGCGCCCCGGATGCGCCCCACCGGGTTCGCAGGCGTGTCGCCCTTGTCGCCCTTGATCTGAGGCATGACGGCGACACCGGTCTCGAAGCCGGAGAGCCCGAGCGCGAGCTTCGGGAAGGCGATGAGGGCGATGGCGATCATCATGAGGGGGTCGCCGTGCTGCGTGGTGAGGGCCTTCCACCAGTCGTCGATGACGACGGCGTTCTCGACGACGTGACCGATGGCCACCGCGATCACCACAGCGTTCAGGAGCAGGAACACCGCGACCAGCATCACCGCGATGTTGATGGCCTCCTTGAAGCCGCGGAGGAACACCACGGCGAGGGCGAGGATGAGCACGAGCGTGATCGCGATGTTCTGGCCCTGGAGCCAGTCGGGCGCGAACGGGTTCTCGATGGCGTGCGCGCTCGCGTCGGCAGCCGAGAGCGTGATGGTGATCATGAAGTCGGTGGCCGCGAAGCCGAGCAGCACCAGCACCACGAGCTTGCCGCCCCACCACGGCAGGAGCCTCTCGAGCATGGCGATCGAACCCTCGCCGCGATGGCTCTCGCGGGCGACCCTCCGGTAGACGGGCAGCGCGCCGAACAGGGTGACGAGCACGAGCACCACCGTCGCGATCGGGCTGAGCAGACCCGCCGCCAGCGCGGCGATCGCGGGCTGGTAGCCGAGGGTCGAGAAGTAGTCGACACCGGTGAGGCACATCACCCGCCACCACGACCGCGTCTTCTCGGGCTTGACCGCACCCGGGCCGGGGTGCCGCCCGGCGCGCTCGGCGAGCCCGTCGGTCAGCCAGCGGCGCAGGCGCGACCCCTGCGGAGCGGGGGCCGCGTGCGGCTCCCCGGGCGTGATCGACGACCCCGCGCCGACGCTCGAAGAAGACATGGTCCATCTATACACGCCACCAGTGACGCCCGCGTACCACCCCGCCCCGCGTGCGCGCCCAGTGGCTACCACTTAGCACCTGTTCATCTCGTGACGCTTCTGCTACCGTCCCCCTCATGCAGTTAAGTGAGCAATCATCATTAAAGACATGGACTGCACGAGTGATGGCTCTCGTGCTCGTGTCCGGAGGCCTGGCGGTCATGTCCGCCACCACGGGTGATCGAGCGAACGCTCTTCCGCCCACCTGCCGCACAGACGTGATCTGGCACAACGGCACCACCTATCAACGCGACGACGGCACGCTGGTCGAGTCGGGCATCCATTCGACGGTGCGAACGGTCTGCGACGCGATCGAGCCGCCGTCGACCGACCCGTCGACGGGCGACGGTGGTTCTGCGGGGACGCCGACGGGCCCGCTGGCGGCCCCGGGCCCGCTGCTCCCCAAGCCCCCGGCTTCTGTGCCTGCTTCGGCGGCACCGCCCTGCGTCGAGGGGGCGAACAACTCGAGCGATCCTGAGCGAACAGGTGACGGCCAGACCGGGAACGGAGACATCCTCGTCGACAACCTCGCCCCGGCCATCAGCAGCGGCGATGTGACATTGAACATGACGGCACCGTCGCGCGTCGTGTCGATGGACGTGAACCTCGGGCCCGCTGCGAACGGCGTCGAGGGAAGCAATCCCTTCGAGGGCATGACCCCGGAGGAAGCCGCGCGAGCGATGTACTGGCCGGGGGCGTTCGACCCCGAGTACACCGAGGTCGGACCGACCGGGCGCGTGGTCGCACAGGCGGTGAAGTACGCGTTCCGAGCAGCGGTGGGTGACCGGAGCGCGCGCCGGATGGTCGTGATGATCATGAAGAAGATCACCCCCGCGCAGCGTCAGGAGGTCGTATCGGCCGTGACGGCTGAGGGCAAGGCCATGCTCGGCACGCACGGTGACGCGGCGACGAAGACCATGATCTCGATCGTCGAGGATGCGATCGAGCTCGTGACGGGCCTGCTGGAGTCGGGTCCGATCGGTACCGACGTGCCTCCGACGGGTGTTTACATGGAGGTCGCGTCCGAGTCCTCGGCTCTCGGCACGAGCGCCACGGGCGGCTCCCGCGGGTTCGGTCCGAACAAGGGCGTGTGCGGTCAGATCTCTCAAGCCACGGTGAGTTCCTCCGTAACACTCCTGCCCGGCAGTTCCCGGGCGCGCATCACACTCACGTCGACCACGCACGGCACCGTCGTCGACCGCATCCGGGCACTGTGGTCGAAGAAGGCGATGTGTCCGCCTACGCGGGTCGTGGCCACGGCGGGACAGTCGACGGTGTTCAACGTCGGGACGCAGTGCCGACCTGGGCTCTCCGGCATGCGTGTGCTGACGCGACAGGAGATCGCAGACCTCTCCAGTGCCGAACAGTCGGTCTTGCTCCAGGGCATTCGTTCGGACGCGACGGCCGGTGAGGTGTTCCAGTTCGACCGCAATGCCTGGGAGCACCCCGTGGCCTGGCCCGGCCCGGCATCGACGGCCACCCTGGCCGACCAGCGCGTCGGCTTCGCCAGCGCCGGCGCTGACGGATGAGCTATGCGACACCGACGTCTGCCGGCGGGTGGGTCGACCACGTCGTGGTCGCGGCGAAGGACGCAGCCGGAAACGAACATCCCTTCCTGGTCACGGTGGAAGTGAAGGAGCAGCCGAGCTGCTCCACCGCCGAGAAGCCCGTAGGGCCCGACGCCGGCGCATTCCGTGCCGTGTTGCGAGGCGGAGAGATCCAGGCCATCCGCAATGTGCCCTTGGTGCTGCAGCCTCGACTGTTCTGCTCCGCTGACGCCCGCGACAGCTACCGAGTGACCGTGAACGGCTCCGTTCCCGGCGCGGAGATCACCTCCGGCGCAGACGGCACGCTCGTGGTGACCTGGACCGATCCCGATGTCGTCGGTACCGGCCTCGGAACGTTGGAATTCACGGCGTGGGATGAAGTCACGGGTGTTCCGAGTGCGCCTGTCAAGGTGCCTGTCACCGCGAGGGATGTGGCGCCGTCGTGCAATGACGTCGAGATCGACTACGACTGGGACGAACTCGGCGGGGCTCCCCTCACCATCCCGGTGGACTGCGGCATGGTCGGGGGAATGAGGGTCCTGACGCCGCCGTACCTCACCTTCCTCGGTGCCGGCTTGCTGAGCGAGGGTGAGGGCGGTGAGTTCGTGTCCGACGGCACGAGCATCACCTTCACGCCCCACGACCCCGACGTCGAGCTGTCCACCACGCAGGTCGTGCCGTGGAACGCCGACCCGGCGACCGCTTCGCCCTACCGACCGTCGGGTGCAGCTTTCTTCATCGACGTGCGGATGTCGTAGCGGCAGCCGTCCCGGTTGCTGTCATCGCTGGTGGGCAGCAGCCGGGGCAGGCGTCAGCCGAAGATCATCGGGCGGTCGTCGTCGGAGGAGGAGAGGTCGAGGTCGAGGTCGACGACGACGGGGACGTGGTCGGAGGGGGCGTCACCCTTGCGCTCGTTGCGGTCGATGCGGGCGGAGGTGACGAGGTCGGCGAAGGGCTCCGAGCCGAGGATGAAGTCGATGCGCATGCCCTCGTTGCGCGGGAAGCGCAGCTGCTTGTAGTCCCAGTATGTGTAGCCCTCGGGAACCAGGGGGCGCACCACGTCGCTCAGCCCGATCTGCTCGAACGCCGCGAAGGCGGCGCGCTCGGGCGCCGAGACGTGGGTGGAGCCGGCGAACGCCCCGATGTCCCACACGTCGGTGTCGAGCGGTGCGATGTTCCAATCGCCCATCAACGCGAGCGGCTGGTCGGGGTGCGCGGCGAGCCACCCCCTCGTCTGCTCGGCGAGCTCGGCGAGCCAGGCCAGCTTGTAGTCGTAGTGCGGGTTCTCTAGCTCGCGACCGTTCGGCACGTACAGGCTCCACAGCCGCACCCCGTCGACCGTGACGCCGAGCGCCCGGGCCTCGAGCGGCAGCGAACCGTCGTCGAGCGCCTTTCCGAAGCCGGGCATGCCCGTGAAGGTGTTGGCAGCATCCGTCATCGGCAGGCGGCTCGCGAAGGCCACGCCGTTCCACTGGTTCAGGCCGTGCAGCACCACCTCGTAACCGGCCTCGTGGAAGGCGTCGAACGGGAACTGCGACTCCTTGCACTTGATCTCTTGCATCGCCAGCACGTCGACGTCTTCGCGCACCAGCCAGTCGACGACCCTCCCCACTCGGGCACGGATGGAGTTCACGTTCCAGGTCGCAACACGCATGCCTCAACGCTACCGGCAGCATCCGTCATCGGATGCGCGGGGCAGCGTGAACACAGACAGCCACGCTCACTAGGCTGGCGGCATGGCGCGAGCGGCACGCGGCGGCCCCGGCGACGGCGGGCACGACGGCCGACTCGACGGCGGGCACGACGACGGGCGCATGATCGACGCCGACCCGGTGGACGCGGCCGACGCCACCCTCCGCGACCGCATCGAGCAGCACACGCAGCGCCTCCAGGAGCGCTTCGACCAGCCGCTCACCCGCATCACCGCCCTCACCAACGACACGCTCGCCCTGTTCCCCACCCGCGTGTGGCGGCGCTTCCTCGCCGGCAACGGGTTCCTGCTGTCGTCGGGCATGAGCTACCAAGCGCTGTTCGCCGTGTTCGCGGCGGTCTACGT
This sequence comes from Herbiconiux sp. SALV-R1, assembly GCF_013113715.1. GTDB lineage: Bacteria > Actinomycetota > Actinomycetes > Actinomycetales > Microbacteriaceae > Herbiconiux. The sequence goes on along the minus strand of NZ_CP053344.1, from coordinate 3,803,700 downwards.
CATCTTCGCGGTCGCCGGCATCTGGCTCGTGGGCTCGCCCGAGACCATGGACGCGCTGATCGAGGTAATCAACACCTACATCCCGGGGCTGATCGGGCCCGAGGGCGTCATCCCCGAGAGCGACCTTCTCGCCATCGCGACCTCGAGCACCTCGGTGCTCACCGTCACGGGTGTCGCAGCGTTCGTGGTGCTCATCTGGACGGCGATCGGCTGGATCACCTACTCCCGCGTCGCCGTGCGCGCCATCTTCGGTGTGCCGCGCGACCCCCGCTCCTACGTGCTGCTCAAGGCTCGCGACTTCGTCGTGGCACTCGCGCTCGGCGTCGCGCTGTTCGCCGCCGCCGTGCTCAGCGTCGCCAGCACGGCGGCCCTCGACTGGGTGTTCTCGCTGTTCCCGAACGTGATGCGCGACTGGTCGGCGGGCCTCGTCACCGTGCTCGGGCTCGTGGTCGTGTACGTCATCGACACGGTGGCGCTCATGGTGCTGTTCCGCTTTCTCGCCAACGCCCGTCTGACGGTGAGACGGATGCTCGGCGGCGCCGCCCTCGGCGGAGCAGCGCTCCTCGTACTGCAGGTCGCCGGCAGCCAGCTGCTCGGCGGCGCCTCCCGCAACCCGCTGCTGTCGACCTTCGTGGTGTTCATCGCGATGCTGCTGTGGTTCCGGCTCACCAGCGTGGTGACCCTGGTCGCGGCCGCCTGGATCTCGGTCGCCGCCGACGACCGCGGCGAGCTCCTCTACGAGCCGACCGCGAGCGAGCGCGCCGCGATGGAGTACGACGCGCTGGTGCTGGCGGCGGAGATCCGGATGCGCGAGGCCGCCGCAGAGCTCGCCGACGCCACCTGGTGGCGCCGCCCGGCAGCCCGCTGGCGCGTCGACGCCGCCCGCGAGGAACTCGCCGCCCTCGAGGAGCGCGGCCGCCCCGACCGCCCCTGAGCGCGCGCTTGCGGCTCGGCGGTGCGCGGCGGCGCGGCAGCGGGTGGCGGGCTACTCGTCGGTGAGGGCGGCGGCGTAGGCGCGCACGGAGCGGTGGTAGCGGGGGAGGGTGGGTTCGATCGCCTCGAGAGCGACGCGGAGCGCCTCGGCGGAGCGGCCCGCGCTGTGCAGGGCGAGGGCGAGGAAGACGGCGGGTGCGGCGCCGGTGTCGGGATGCTCGGGTGCGTTGCGCAGCAACGTCACGGCCTCCTCGATGCGGCCCAGGTTGCGCAGGGTCGAGGCGTGCTGGATGGCGAGCTGGGCGGCCCGCCCCGGGTCGACGTCGGCGAGGCCGGCCGCGGTGGCGGCGGCGTAGTGCCGGTCGGCCTCGGCCTCGCGGCCGCCCGAGTCGCAGGCGCCGCCGAGTTCGAACTCGCCGAGGGCGGGGTGGGGTGCCTGGTCGGCCAGGGCGCGCATCCTGTCGATGCGTTCGCCGTCGTCGACGCCCTCGTCGGCCCAGAGGGCGGCGACCTCCTTCTCCCAGTCGTCTGCATCCATTCGGCAAGCCTAGAACGGTGCCGGGCGGGAACGGGTCGCGGAGGGCTGCCGAGGGGGCAGGATGGGGGCATGGTGACGACGATCGCGGTGACCGGGGCGACCGGTGAGGTGGGTGGGCGCGTGGCGCGCCTGCTGACAGCCGACAGGGCGGAGGGCGCGCGGCTGCGTCTGGTGGTGCGTGACCCGGCACGGGCGGAGCGGGTCGCCGACGAGCTGAGGGGCACGGGGGTCGAGATCGAGGTCGCCGTCGCCGAGTACGGCGAGCGGGAGGCGTCCGAGCGGGCACTCGCCGGGGTCGATGTGCTGTTCATGGTGTCGGCGGCCGAGAGCGCCGACCGTCTCGAGGAGCATCGTGTGTTCGTCGAGGCGGCGCGAGCATCCGGCGTCGGGCACATCGTGTACACCTCGTTCTTCGGGGCGGCGCCCTCTGCCACGTTCACCCTCGCGCGCGACCACTTCGCGACGGAGCGGTCCATCGAGGAGTCGGGCATCGGCTTCACATTTCTGCGCGACAACTTCTACGCCGACTTCCTGCCGCTGCTCGCGGGGGAGGACGGGGTGATCCGCGGTCCTGCCGGTGACGGGAGGGTGGCCGCCGTCGCCCGGGCCGATGTCGCCGACAGCGCGGTGGCGGTGCTGCGCGACCCCGCGGCGCACGGCGGAGCGACGTACGAGCTCACCGGGCCCGAGGCGCTCTCGCTCGCCGAGGTCGCCGAGCTGCTCACCGAGCTGTGGGGGCGCGGGCCGATCCGCTTCCACGACGAGACCGTGGCGGAGGCGTACGCGTCGCGGGCCGTGTGGGAGGCTCCGCGCTGGCAGCTCGACGCCTGGGTGAGCACCTACACGGCGATCGCGAGCGGCGAGCTCGCGCGGGTGACCGACGACGTGCGGTGGCTCACCGGGCACGCGGCTCGGTCACTGCGGGAGCTGCTCACCGCATCCGGGAGCTGACGCGGCGAGGCGCTGACGCGCCGGAGAGTCGAGGCGCCGGTCCACCGCCGCGCCGCCGCGCCGCCCTTCACTCCCCCTCGTGCCCCTCCGCCGCCCACGCCACCCCCAGGGCGAACAGCGTCGACGCCTGGTAGTGCTCCATCGCGGCCGCGATGCGCCGCCGGCCCGTGCGCGGGTTGATGCCGAGCAATCGGGAGGCCGACTCGAGCGTGATCCCCTGGCGCATGAGCTTCAGCAGCGGGGTCCACGAGTGATCGGAGGGCAGGATCGGCTCGGCCTGCCGCCAGAGGCGCCCGAAGTAGTCGGCGGCCATGCCGCCGAGCGCGGCGTTGCGCACACCCAGCACGCTGGTCGGGGCCCCCTCGCCCCACTCGAAGGGGAGGGCGAGCTGGTCGCCGTCGACCCAGAACCAGCTGGGCGGGGAGTCGAGCGTGCGGTACTCGACGCCGAAGCTGCTGTAGTGCTCGATCGACCGCACGGCGGCGGGGTCGTCGACGGCCGAGGTGGGGATGATGACCCGCACCGAGGTCTTGCCGGCAAGGGCCCGGCCGAAGCGCGCCGCCCGGTCGGGGTCGGACTTGAGGAACCGGCTCACCTCGGGCAGCACCGCGAAGAGCATGCCCGATTCGTGGGGGGCGTTGTCGAACCAGAGGTCTTCCGAGGCGTGGGGCCCGTGCCGTGTGATGACGGGCACCGGGTCGGCAGTCGTCTCGCCGATCGAGAACTGGCGCAGCATGCGGGGCAGATCGGCGATGACGCGCTCGATGTCGTCGAGGGCGCTCCGGGCGTCGTGCCGGAGCTGCGAGGAGCGCGCCGACACCCGCTCGCTCGCCCACGCCGCCGGGTCGGGGTAAGCGAGTTCGTCGCCGCTGCCGCCCAGCAGCCCGCGCTCGCGCAGCGTCTCGACAGCGCTGCGGGCGGCGGGCTCGTCGAGGTGGGCGAGGTGGGCCGCCTCGGCGATGGTGGCGGGCCGGCCCCGGTGCAGGATGGCCAGCAGGGTGTCGTCGTGCAAGCTCGCTCCTGTGCGTGGGGCGTCTCCGCCTGCCGGGAGTCGCTGCGCTCATCGTGCCCGGGGGCGTGCGAGACCGCAAGTGGCGGTCGCGGTCCGCCGGTCGCAGGTCGCGCGGTCGCGGTCCGCGGGTCGCGCGGCCACGGTCCGCCGGGGACGGATGCGCGCCGCCCCGTAGACTTGCCCTGTGAGTGACGCGCGCAGCCAGTTGATCGAGTACATCAAGTCCGACGCCGTGTTCCACGGCGATTTCACGCTCACGAGCGGCAAGAAGGCGAGCTACTACGTCGACCTGCGCAAGGTGTCGCTCGACCACCGGGTCGCGCCGCTCATCGGCCAGGTGATGCTTGACCTCATCGCCGACATCCACGACGTGCACGCCGTGGGCGGGCTCACCATGGGCGCCGATCCCATCGCCTCCGCCGTGCTGCACCAGGGCGCCGCCCGCGGGCTCGCCTACGACGCCTTCGTGGTGCGCAAGGAGCCGAAAGACCACGGTCGCGGCCGCCAGGTGGAGGGCCCCGACGTGGCGGGCAAGCGGGTCGTGGTGCTCGAAGACACCTCGACCACCGGTGGCTCGCCGCTCGCCGCCATCGCCGCACTCGAGAAGGCCGGTGCGATCGTCGTGGGTGTCGCCGTGGTGGTCGACCGGGCGACCGGTGCCGGGGAGCGCATCGAAGAGGCGGGCTATCCCTACCACTACGCCATCGGCCTGGGAGACCTCGGGCTGGAGTAGCGATGGCACCCGCGCACGGCGACCCCGACTACGTAGGCCGGCACCGCTCGGCGCGCGGCCTGGCGAGCCCTCTGGCGACGCGGATGATCGTGATCGGCGCCTTCGTGCTGGCCGCCGTGCTCGTGGTCGCCCTCTTCTTCGCCGGCAGGGCCGCCGGCACGAGCTGGGCAGGCGGCGGCAGCGACTCGGATGCGGGGGTCGCCCCGACGGGAACGCCTGCAGCCCCCGAATCGGCGGTGACCCAATCCGCTGCCCCACCTGCGGCCGACGATGGCGTCGATCTCGCCGCACCCCCGCCCACGACGCAGGCCGCCGCGGGCGTGCAGCCGTGGCGCTCGCTCGCGGGCGGCGAGTGCCTCACCGCCTACAGCACGCCGTGGGCCGAGGAGTTCACGGTCGTCGACTGCGCCGGTGAGCACAGGGCGCAGCTGGTGGCCACCGGCCAGTTCGACGGCGACGGCACCGCCGCCTACCCGGGTGAGACCGAGCTCGCCTCCCGCATGAACCTGTTGTGCACCGCGCCCGCCGTGCTCGACTACTCCGCGGCGGCCGCCGTGCCCGATCTGCGCTGGCAGGCGGCCTACCCGGCCGACGAGGAGCAGTGGGCGGCGGGTGACCGCCGCTGGTTCTGCTTCTTCGCCGCCGAGAGCGGGGCGCCGCTCGCGGGCTCGCTCGCGCTCGCCCCGGCTCCCGCGGCTTCTTAGCCGGCACGCCGACCCGCGCGCGCGACGGCGCGCCGACCCGCGTGCGCCCTGCCGGCGCGCCGACCCGCCCGCGCCCCCCGCCCGCGCGCGTGCCCCGTGCGCGGGCCCCGGCTCGCACCCTCACCCCCGCGCGAGCTCGAGCGCGCGGCGCACTCCCCAGAGGTAGTCGTCGGGCCGCTCCCAGGCCGCGAAGTGGCCGCCGCGCTCGAACTCGCGCCAGTCGGCGACGGCGAACAGCCGCTCGGCGAAGCGTCGGGGCGCGTTCACGAGGTCGTGCGGAAAGACGGTGAACACGGTGGGTGCCTCGACCCGTGGCCAGTTCTGCGGATCGACCGCGGCGTAGGGCGCGAACGAGGTGCCGATGCACCCGGAGAACCAGTACGCGCTCACCCAGGTGAGGGCCTCGTCGAGGGTGAACGCGTTCTCCAGCTCGCCGTCGGAGTCGGTCCAGCGCGCGAGCTTCTCGACGATCCAGGCGGCGAGTCCCGCGGGCGAGTCGCCGAGCGCGACACTCAGGGTGTGGGGCCTGGTCGAGTGCTCGTGCGAGTAGGCGCCCTCTGCAGCCTGCCAGCGCATCCCGTGCTCGACGTAGGCCCGTTCCTCCTCGTCGAGGTCGTCGGGTGTACCGTTCAGGAAGTGCTGCTGGGAGACGTCGGTGAGATGGAGGGCCGTGACCGCATCCGGATGCCTCGCCGCCAGCGCCTCGCCCACATTGCACCCCACGTCGCCGGCCGAGATGACGTACCGGTCGAAGCCGAACTCGCGCATGGCGGCAGCGATCGCGTCGGCAGCGCCGGTGGGCGGGAGCGCCTCGCCGTCGGTCGCCGCGGCGAACGGGTAGCCGGGGATCGCCGGGGCCACGACGGTGACGTCGGAGAGGCTCGGGAGGATTCGTTCGAAGCGCAGCACGGAGTCGGGCCAGCCGTGCAGCAGCAGCACGACGGGTGCGCCCGGCACCTCGGCGACGATCGCCCGCACGGGCACGGCGGCCTCGGTGGTCTCGCGCCACGGCAGCGCGGCGAGGCGCTCCTCCTGCGCCCGCCAGTCGAAGCCGCCGCGCCAGCGCTCGACGAGCCGCGCGATCAGGTCGGGGCCCACGCCGAGTTCCGAGCCGTCGAAGGCGCTCCCGCTCACGACGGGTACCTGCCGGAAGCGCTCGAGCCGCTGCTGCAGGTCGTCGAGCGCCTCGTCGCTCACCCGCGGGAACGCGGAGGGGTCGGATGGCTTCGTCATGGATGCTCCTCTCAAGCCGGGCGGCACCGGTGGCCGCGACGATCGAACGAGTCCATGCTGCTCCCTGAGGCGGCCGGTGCACCTAGGTCATCCGCCTTATCTTCGACGGCACTGCATCGGATGAGCATTCCTCCGGAATGTCGGGGGCGGTGACTAGAGTGTGAGCATGGTCGCTCAGCTGCTCGCCCGTGCCTCAGCCCGTCGTCGTGCGGCGAGGGGCGTAGGGCGACGGATGCTCGTGGTGCTGGCCGTCGTCGGTCTCGCCGCGGGGGCGGTGGCCGCCGGGGCGCCGGCCGCCTCGGCGAGCACCCTCGTGTCGGGGAGCTCGGCGATGGCCCTCGCGCCGGCGAGCGCCCCGCAGCGCGGGGTGAACGACTTCACCTTCTCGTCGTTCGACGGGCGCTACGAGCTCGGCATCGACGACGAGGGGCACTCCACCCTCCGCACCACCGAGACCTTCGTCGCCGAGTTCCCCGAGTTCGACCAGAACCGCGGCATCCAGCGCGCCATCCCGCTCGACTACCAGGGGCATCCGACCGATCTCGAGCTGGTCTCGGTCACCGACGCCGACGGCACCCCGCGCGAGTACGAGAGCGAGACCGAAGACGGCAACCTCGTCGTCACCATCGCCGGTGACGACTACGTGCACGGTGAGCAGAGCTACGTGCTCACGTACACGCAGCGCGACGTCACCGGCTACTTCGAGAACACCGACGACGACGAGTTCTACTGGGACACCAACGGCACCCTGTGGCGGCAGCCGTTCGCCGAGCACCGCACCACCACGGTGGTGGCGCCAGAGCTCGTGCCCGCCCTCACCGGCGACACCGGATGCTTCGTCGGCGCCCAGGGAGACGGCACCTCCTGCGCCACCGAGCGCAGCGACGACGGCGGGGCCGCCGTGTTCACGACCGAGAACACCGAACTCGGCCCGGGCGAGAACGTCACCGTCGGCATCGCGTTCACCGCGGGCACCTTCACGCCGCGAGACATGTCGTACCTCTCGAGCGGGTGGAGCTGGGTGCAGCTGATCGCCCTCGCGCTCTCGCTGCTGCTCATCGTGCTCGCGATCGTCTACCGGGTCACCAGGCTGCGAGACGCGCCGGGCCGGCCGACGATCATCCCCGAGTACACACCGCCGCCCGGGGTCGACCTCTTCCTGGCGTCGATGGTGATGAAGAAGACCGCCCGGGCGACGGCGGCGTCGTTCGTCGACCTGGCGGTGCGCCACAACATCCAGATCGTGGAGCAGGAGGGCGGCATCGTGCTCAAGAAGCCCGTCTACTGGCTGCACCTGCTCACGGCGCAGGGTCTGAACGCCGCCGAGCTCGAGTTCGCCCGCATCGTGTTCGGCAAAGACCTGGCCCCCGATGCGTGGAAGGAGCTGAAGAAGAACGACACACCCCTGGCGAAGGCCCTCTACAAGCTCACCCAGGCGACGCGCAAGCGTGCCATCGAGGAGGGGTACTTCAAGAAGGGGGTCTCGGGGCGGTCGTCGCTGCTGCTGCTCGCAGCCTTCGTGCTGGCCGGGGTAGGCGTCGTCTGCGGCATCCAAGCGGCCGATCTCGGTCTGGGCGGCGCACTGCCCATCCTGTTCGTGTTCGCGGCCGTGGTGACGGTTCCCGTCGTCATCGCCATCTCGTTCCGGGCGCCCCTCACCGCGAAGGGGTCGGAGCTGCGTGACTACATCAAGGGCATCCGCATGTACATCGAGTGGGCGGAGGAGGAGCGGTACCGCGTGCTGCAGAGCCCCGAGGGTGCGCTGCGCACGGGCGTGAACGCACCCGACTGGGGGCAGGTGGTGAAGCTGTACGAGAAGCTGCTGCCCTACGCGGTGCTGCTCGATCTCGAGACCGAGTGGGCGAAGGTGCTCGGCACCTACTACGAGAGCCTCGGCAGCCGGCCCGACTGGTACGGCGGAGGCGACGGGGCCTTCAACGCCTACCTGTTCGCCTCGAGCATCTCGGCCATGTCGGCGAGCACCGCCTCGTCGTACTCGGGCAGCTCGGTGAGCAGTTCGAGCGGCTTCTCCGGAGGAGGGGGCTTCTCGGGTGGTGGCGGTGGTGGCGGCGGAGGTGGCGGGGTCTGATCGACCCCGCCACCTCGCTGCCGTGCTGTCCGTCTCCCTCCCTCGGTCGCGGGTCGGGTCTCAGTAGCTCGAGACCGCGGCGCCGAAGATCGCGATGCCGGCGGCGGCGATCCAGAACAGGGCCACGGCGAGCCAGCCGGCCAGGGTCACGTAGCCGAGGATGAGACCGGCGAGCGTGATGCCGCGGCCGTCTTCGTGGGTGCGCTTGATCTGGTTGAGGGCGATGTGGCCGGTGATCACGGGCACGAGCCCGAAGCCGAGAACACCGAGCACCAGCGTGATGATGCCGAGGGTGTTGGTCTTCGCCGGTGCCGGCGCGTAGTACTGCGGTGCCGCGGGCCCCGTGGGCATCGGCGGAACGGGTCCGCCGGCGTACGCGCCTCCGGTGGCGCCGGGGGTGGTGCCGCCGGTGACCGGGGTGGTGGCGGCGGTGGCCGCGGTGTCGGTGGCCGCGGTGTCGGCGGGGCGGGTGTCGTCGGTGGGGTGGGTGGTCGGGTCGAGGGTTTCGGTCTGGTTCGTCATGTCTTCGACGCTACGCAGCCGCAGCCGGCCGCGAATCGCACCCAGGTCTCGACCGCGTGGTACCCCGGCATGAACCCGAGCCGACCCGAGCACCCGCGCCGCCGTGCTGCAGTCTCATGAGACCCCAGTCCCATGAGACCCCCGCCCGAGAGTGAGCGCCTCAGTACGAGAACGCGTTTGCGCAGGTCTGCTCGGCGGCGGTCTGTCCCTTGAGCCCATCGATCACCTCGGGGCTTGCCTCGACGGGCGCATCCGTGGCCGCCGGGTCGCCCGTGCCGGCCTCGGTACCCGTTCCCGTGTCGGTACCCGCTTCGGTGCCGGGGTCCGCCGGGGTCGTCGTGCCGTCGTCGACCACCGTCGACCCGGTGCCCGTGGAACCCTCGGCCAGCGTGAACGGCTCGTCGGCCTGCAGCTTCGCGAACAGCACGTCGGCGAGGTCTTGCACCGGAACGACCTTGTTCGGGTCGTAGGCGTCGGCACCCGTCGGGTACTGCACGAACACGATGTTGTTGAGGTCGACGTCTTTCATCGTCAGCGCCAGCGACACCATCGAGTCGAGGCTCGTGAGCGAGGTCGACAGCTGGATGTTCTGGGCGGCCGCCGAGGCGAGACCGTACAGCTTCGAGATGTCGGTGAGCGTGTTCGCGCTCTTCAGCGTGCGCACCATCGACGACAGGTACTGCTGCTGCGAGGCGATGCGCGAGAGGTCGCTGCCGTCGCCCACGCCGTGCCGGTTGCGCAGAAAGGCGAGAGCCATCTGCCCCTCGATGACGCTGGTGCCGGCCGGCAGGTCGAGGCCCGAGTCCGAGTCGAAGATGGGCTCGACGAGGCACACCGGCACACCGCCGATGGCGTTCGTCATCTCGATGACGCCGTTGAACGAGGTGGCGGCGGCGTAGTTGATGTCGAGCCCGGTGAGGCTCTCGATGGTGGTGTTCACGCAGGCGAGTCCGCCGCGGCTGAAGGCCTCGTTGAGCGGCTGCGACGACATCGCGTCGAACACCTCGCCCGTGCTGGGGTCGGTGCACTCCGGATGCGCGATCATGAGGTCGCGCGGAAAGCTCACCACCACGGCGTTCTTGTGATCGGCCGAGACGTGCAGAAGGATGTTCACGTCGTTCAGCGTCGCGTCGCGCTCACCGAAGGTGTCGCCCTGGTTGGGGTCGTTGTCGGTGCCGATGATGAGGAAGTTGAAGCCGCCCTCGAAGGCTCCGAGCACGGGCGGGGCCGGGGGCTGCTCGCCGCCGCCCGAGATGTCGACGGCGTTGGCGTTCACCTGCTGCGCGATGCCGTTGATCGCGTACGCCGCGACACCGCCGATGCTCACCAGCGCGACCGCCAGCGCGACGGCGACGGCCTTCACGACCAGCCCGACGGGCGACGGGGTGTGCAGTCGGCCGTGGCGGGTGGGCCCGGTCTTCTGACGCCCGTGGCGCCGGCTGGTGTCGCTCAAATGAGTGTCCTTCGCGTGGATGCTGGGGGAGGGACGGCGCGTGCGGTTCCGTCCGACGGTCGATAGTAGCCGACAAGGCTCGCCGTCGGCCGGGCACTTTCTCAGGGTTGACCGGGCATTTGCCGTCTCGCGTGATTCAATTGCGGCATGGAGCTGGAGGCCGTCGACGTGATCGATCGCAAGATCATCGATCAGCTGCGGCTCGACGGCCGTCGTTCCTTCGGCCAGATCGCCCGCTACGTCGGGCTCTCCGAGGGGAGTGTGCGCCAGCGTTACCACCGCCTGCTGTCGCTCGGCGTGGTGCAGGTGGTGGGCATGCCGAACAGCCCCAAGATGGGCTACGTCGAGGCTCACCTCTCCATTCGCGTGCGCGGCGCGACGGTCGAGACGGTGGCGCGGGCGCTCGCCGCCCTCCCCGAGGTGAAGTACGTGGGGGCCTGCATCGGCTCCTACGACCTCAGCGCCGACGTGCGCTGCGACGACCAGGCGCAGATGAACGCGTTCCTCACCGACACCGTGCGCTCCATCACGGGCGTCGACCACCTCGAGACGGCAGCGGTGCTCGAGGTGATCAAAGACGAGTACGTGTGGTCGGGCTTCCGGGAGCCGATCGGCCGGCCGACCCGCCCGCATCCGGCGACCGGCGCCCTGCCCCGCTGAGCGAGGGCGGGGGCGGTGCGCTCCCCGTCACCCGGCCGGCGTCGCCCCGAGCGACCCGCCCATGGCGCGCTCGCCCGACTGATCGCGCAGACCGTTCCACGAGTAGTCCTTATACAGCCGGGTGAGCACGAACTGGTCGATCGTCACCACGCCCGGCGTGCGGCGGATGTCGTCGAGCAGATCGGCGAGCTGCCCCAGATCGCGCGGGGTCGCCTCGAGGTAGATGTCGTGGGCGCCCGAGGTGAGCGCCACGTGACCGATCGTCGGCAGCCCGGTGAGCGACTTCGCGACGTTGCGCGGGCTCAGCCCGTGCACGGTGAGCAGCAGCCGCACCGACTGGTGCCCGAGGGTGAGCGGGTTGCAGAGGGCGACGATGCGCAGCGTGCCGTTCGAGGTGAGCCGCTGGATGCGCGCCCGCACGGTGGCCTCCGAGACCCCGACGGTCGCGGCGATGTCGGTGAAGGCGCGACGACCGTCCTCGCCGAGCAGCTCGACGAGGCGGCGATCGAGGGCGTCTGCAGCCATACCCTATTGTCGCGCGCGGCGGAGCGCTCAGGCCAACCGCGCCTCCGCCGCGTCGAGAGCACGCGCCTCGAGAGCGAGCGCCAGCTCCACCATTGCCACGTTGTCCGGCGCCACCGAGCCGTCGTCGAGCACCAGCATGTCTTCGAAGCCCACACGCACCTCGGCACCGTCGGCGATCGCCGCGCGCACCACGGGCCAGGCCGTCGCGTCGTAGCCGTGGTACAGCAGCGGCGCGGTGACGCCGCCCGAGCGGAGGGCCTCGGCGATGGCGCGTGCGTGCGCCACGGCGGCGTCGGGCTCCTCGTCTTCGGGCTCGATGAGCACGCGCACGTTCTGGTGCAGGGTCGGCGACGCGAGCAGAGCAGGCACTTCGTCGATGTGCCACACCGCGCTCTCGAGCACCATGCCGCGCTCGATCACGAGCGAGGCGGCCTCGGCGGCACCCTCTTCCGAGAACGCGACCGACGCGAAGTCGGGCAACGCGTCAGCGGGCCAGGCGGCGAGGTGGCGCATGCGCTCCTCGTGGCCCGAGCAGGTCCAGAGCCCGGTGGTGGTGCCGACGACCACCGAGGGGTCGACCGACTTGACGGCGCGCACCATGGCGGCCACCGCATCCGGAGCGATGGTCTGCCCGCCGTCGGCGGTGCGCACATGGGCGTGCACCACGTCGGCGCCGGCGGCGACGGCCGCGCGGGCGGCCTCGGCGATCTCCTCGTTCGTGAGGGGGACTGCCGGGTGCTCGTCGCGGGTACGGCCTCCGTTGACGGCGGCTTTGATCAGCATGGGTGCTCCGTGGGGTGTGGTTCGGTAGGAGAATCGGCGCGTCGAGCCGTGGAGAGCCTCGACGGCGTGATTCTCAGACGGTTCGTGCGGGAAAGGTCGGGAAGGTCAGGATGCGGTGCCCGCGGCGAAGCCCGCCACCGCGGCGCTCGCGCCGGTGAGGTCGCCGAGCCGCGCGCCCCGGCGCAGCTCCTCGACCAGCTCGGGCTCCTCGGCGTCGTCGGCGAGCGCGGTGTCGATGAGCGCGGAGACCACGTCGACGGAGCCGAAGAACACGCCGTTGCGGTCGGCGAGCACGACGTCGCCCGGCTGCACCGCGACCCCGCCGCAGGTGACGGGGATGTTCACGCCGCCGGCATCCACCGACAGCAGCTTCGTGGTGAGCACGCTCGACCCGCGGGCGTAGACGGGGAGCCCGAAGTGCTCCACCTCGTCGAGGTCGGTGACGACGCCGTCGACGATCACGCCGGCCGCTCCGCGGAGCGCCAGCGTCGCCGCGAGCACCTCGCCCACGGGGGCGTGGCGGGTGTCGCCGCCGGTGTCGATGACGAACACGTCGCCGGGTTCGCACCAGCCGGCGGCGTGGTGCAGCACGGTCGAGTCCTGCGCGGTGAGGCGCACGGTGATGGCCCGGCCGACCACGCGCGTGGTGCCCACGAGGCGACGGATGCCGTAGTCGGCGAAGCCCTCCTCGAGGTAGTGGCCGAGGGTGGGGAAGGAGACCCGCTCGAGCTTCTCGACGAGCTCGGCGGGCAGGGCGGCGGGCGTGGGCCCCTGGCTGAACGGCATGGTGGTGCTTACTCCTGAACGGTGACGGTCGAGACGAGACGGCGGTTCGCGAGGGCGGGCAGAACCTCGCGCACCTCGGCAGTGCGGTCGAGTGAGAGCTCGACGACGGCGATCGCCTCCTTCACGGTGCCGAGGCCGGCGCGCTCCACACCCATGGGGTCGACGATGAGGCTGCTGCCGATGCACTCCGGAGACGAGGAGCCGGCGGCGAGCACCCAGCAGGTGCTCTCGATGGCGCGGGCCTTGACGAGGGTCTCCCAGTGCTCCTCCTTGCGCGCCCCGGCGACCCAGGCCGCCGAGATGGAGAGCACGTCGGCGCCGCGCGCGACGAGATCGCGGCTCAGCTCGGGGAAGCGGATGTCGTAGCAGTTCACGAGGCCGATCGCGACGCCCTCGATCATCACCACGGGGGGCAGCTCGGTGCCGCCCGTGACGTAGTCGCTCTCCCGGTAGGAGAAGGCGTCGTAGAGGTGCAGCTTGCGGTACGACTCGACGACCTCGCCCCGCGGGTTCACGACCACGAGGGTGTTGAACGGGCGGTCGCTGCCGGTGGGCTCGTAGCCGCCCGCGATGATCCACAGCTCGTGCTGGGTGGCGAGCAGCGAGAGCTGGGCGAGGAAGAGCGGCCACTCCTCCTCGACGACGAGTCCGAGCGGCCCGGTGACGTCGCCGGCCAGCAGCATCGCCTCTTCGGGGAAGACGACGAGCCGCGCGCCGGCCCGGGCGGCGTCGGCGGTGAGCGCCGCGATCGTGTCGCGGTTGGCGGCGCCGTCGACGGTGGGTGCGAGCTGGGCGACGGCGGCGACGAGGGACGGGTTCACGCGGAGACCTCCGGGGTGGTGACGGATGCGGTGGTGGAGGAGGCGGCGGATGCGGCGGTGGGCGCCGAGGTGGAGGGTGCCGAGGCGGGGGACGAGAACGCTGCCGAGCCGTCGGCGGGCAGCACCCGCGCGGCCTCGGCGGGCCACGACAGCACGACGGGCGCGCCGTCGGCGACCGCCCCGAGCGCTGCCGACTCGGCGCCGCTCGGCACGCTCACCGTGACGAGGCCGCGCGATTCGAGCAGCACGTGGAAGGTCCACTCGTCGCCGAGGAAGACCCGCTCGACGAGCGTTCCCGCGACCGAGCCGGCGGGCGCCGCGGCCGGAGCAGACCCGGGACCGGCGGCGGCGACAGCAGACGAGGCCGCCCCGACGGCCGCCGCCGGCGTCATGGTGACCCGCTCCGGCCGGATGGCGAGCGTCACGCCCGTGCCGGGCCGCGCATCCGCCGGCATCGCAGCGGGAACCGAACCCACGCCGGGCACGGTGACCGAGCCGCCCTGCACGTCGACCACGCCGTCGAGCAGGTTGCAGCTGCCGATGAAGGAGGCGACGAAGCGCGAGGAGGGGGCGTCGTAGATCTCGATCGGGCTCGCGACCTGCAGCACCCGCCCCTCGCTCATCACGGCGATGCGGTCGCTCATGGTGAGCGCCTCCTCCTGGTCGTGCGTGACGTAGATGAAGGTGATGCCCACCTCCCGCTGCATGCGCTTCAGCTCGAACTGCATCTCCTTGCGGAGCTTCTGGTCGAGGGCGCCGAGCGGCTCGTCGAGCAGAACCACGGCGGGGCGGCCGACGACGGCGCGGGCGAGCGCCACGCGCTGTCGCTGACCGCCCGAGAGCTCGGCGGGCTTGCGGTCGCCGAAGGCGCCGAGTCGCACGAGGTCGAGCGCGTCCCGCACGCGCTGGTCGATCTCGCGCTTCGGCGTGCGGCGCACCCGCAGCTCGAAGGCGACGTTCTCGTACACCGTCAGGTGCGGGAACAGCGCGTAGCTCTGGAACAGCATGTTGAGGTCGCGCGACTTGGTGGGAACGCCGTCGACGTTCTTCCCGTCGAGCTCCACCGAGCCGCCGGTGGGCTTCTCGAAGCCCGTGATCATGCGCATCAGCGTGGTCTTGCCGCATCCGGAGGGGCCCAGGATGCTGAAGAACTCGTTGCGGCCGATCTCGAGGTCGAGCGGCTGCACGACCTGGTTGGCTCCGAAGCTCTTGGTGAGGCCGCGGAGCTTCACCGCCGGCGTCTCGGTGGTCTCGTTCATGGTTGGCTGCGTTTCCGTGTGGGAGGGAAGGGCGGGCGGATGCGCGTCAGGAGGCGCGCACGCGGGTCCAGCCGTCCTGGAAGTACGCCAGGGCGTCTCCCGGGTCGACGATGAACTCCGAGTTGGTGAGCGAGTCGGCCGGGGCGTAGATGGCGGGGTTCTCCACCTGCGACTGGTCGGCGACGAGCGGGAGGGCCGCCTCGTTGGCGGAGGCCAGCGACGCGTCGTCGGTGAGGAGCGCGGCCACCTCGGGGCGCAGGGTGTAGTTCAGCCACTGGTAGGCGGCATCCTCGTTGGCCGTGCCCTTGACGATCGAGAAGTTGTCGGTCCAGAGCGTGCCGCCCTCTTCGGGGATGATGTAGTGCACGTCGGGGTTGGCCTCGACGGCCTTCGCCGACGTCGTGCCCGAGTACGCCTCGGCGATGCACGCGTCTCCCGTGCCGACGAGGTCGGCGTAGTTCGTGCTGTTGTAGCCGCCGAGCAGCGGCTTCTGCTCGAGCAGCGAGTCGGTGGCTTTCTCGATGTCGGCCTGGTCGGTGGTGGTGGCGGAGAGCCCGTTCACCTGGAGGCCCGCGATGTAGGCCGAGAGCATGTTGTCGAGCATGTAGATCTTGCCGCTGTAGGCGGGGTTCCACATGTCGCTCCACCCGGTGACGGGTGCGCCGGTGCAGGCCTCGTTGTAGAGGATGCCCGTGGTGCCCCAGGCCCACGGCAGCGAGTACTTGTTGCCGGGGTCGAAGGAGGGGTCGACGAACTTCTCGGCGAGGTTGTCGAAGCCCTCGAGCTTCGAGTGGTCGATCTCGCTGACGAGGTCTCGCTGCACCATGAGCTGCACGGCGTACTGGCTGGGCTCGACGATGTCGTAGCCGGAGTTGCCGGCGGCGAGCTTCGAGATCATCGTCTCGTTGCTGTCGAAGGTGTCGACGGTGACCGTGATGCCGGTCTCCTCCTCGAAACCGGCGACGACCGAGTCGGGGATCTCGCCCGACCAGGCGTAGATGCTGAGCGAGCCGTCGCCGCCCGCCGAGGTCGAGGCGGCGTCGCCCGCCGAGCATCCGGCGAGCACGGTGGCCGAGGCCAGGGCGACGGCCCCGAGGGCCAGGAACTTCTTGTTCATGATGGGGTCTTTTCTGTCGGGTTGCGATTGCAGGGGAGGGTGCGGGCTACGGACGGGGCCCGGCCAGGATGCGGCGCATCTGCGAGACGCCCACGAGGAGGATGATGCCGAGGGTCGCCACGACGAGCAGCGTGCCCAGCGCGTTGAGCTCGGGTGTGAGCCCTGTGCGCAGGGTCGAGTAGATGCGCAGCGGCAGCGTGGTGGTGCCGACGCCCGCGGTGAAGGTGGAGATGACGATGTTCGAGAACGAGGTGGTGAAGCTGAGCAGGAAGGCGGCGAGGATGCTCGGGCGCAGGAGCGGGAACAGCACCCGCCGGAAGGTCACCCACGGGGAGGCGCCGAGGTCGGTCGCCGCCTCGGAGAGGCTGGGGTCGAGCGACGACATCGCCCCCATCATCACCAGGGTGGCCAGCGGGAGGGTGATGACGATGTGGCCGAGCACCAGGGTGAGGAGGCCGGTCGGGATGCTCGCGGTGCTGAACACGGTGAGCATCGCGACACCCAGCACGATCTCGGGCACGATGAGCGGGATGAGGATGGCGCCGACGAAGAAGGCGCGGCCCTTCACCCTGAAGCGCACCAGCGCGAACGAGGTGAGGAATCCGATGCCCGTCGCCGCGAGTGCCGCGATGAGGCCGACCAGGGCGCTCGTGCGCAGCGAGTCGAGCAGCAGCTGGTCGCGGAACAGCTCGGCGTACCAGCGGAAGGTGAAGCCGTCGAAGCGGTAGCTCACCTCGGAGGAGTTGAACGAGTAGACGATGAGCGCCGCGATGGGCAGGTAGAGGAAGACGAAGACGAGTCGGGCGATCCAGGAGGTCAGGCGGTCCATCACGCCTCCTTCCGGGTTCGGCGCGAGGCGCGGCCCCTGGCGCGCAGCACCAGGCCGGCGCCCGCGACCGAGGCGAGCATGAGCACGAGCACCACCATCGAGAGCGCGGCGCCGAGCGGCTCGTTGCGGAACTCGGTGAACAGGGTGACGATCAGGTTCCCGACGAGCGGGTCTTTGCCACCGCCGAGGAGCACGGGGATGACGAAGACGCCGAGCGTGGGAACGAAGGTGAGCATCACCGAGGAGGCCAGCCCCGAGGCCGACAGCGGCACGAACACCCGGGCGTGGGTCTGGAACCAGCCCGCGCCGAGGTCGGCCGCCGCCTCCTTGAGCGAGGGGTCGATCGCCCGCATGGAGGCGTAGATCGGGAAGACGGCGACCGGGAGGAAGGCGTAGAGGAGCGAGAGCGTGACGGCGAGCTGCGACGGCACGAGCGACTGGGCGTCGAAGCCCAGGGCCCGGGCCAGCGAGATGAAGGGCCCGCCGGAGCCGAGCAACGTGATCCAGGCGAAGGTGCGCACCAGGAAGTCGGTGAGGAACGGGATGATGACGAGCACGAGCAGAACGGGCTGCCGCGACGCGGGCCGCGTGGCGATGTAGTACGCGACGATGTAGCCGACGACGGTGCACACCACCGCGTTGAGCGCGGCCATGCCGAGGCTGTAGCCGAGCGTCTTGGCGTAGACCGGGTCGATCAGCTTCGTGTAGTTGTCGAGGGTGAAGCCACCGAGGTTGCCGCCGAGCGGGTCGCTGATGGCGAAGCTGTCACGGGCGATGATGAGCATCGGCACGATGACGAGCAGCACGATCACGGCGAGAGCCGGCAGCAGCATCAGGTAGCCGGCGGCCGACGGCGCGAAGCGGCGCCTTCCGGTCGTAGGGCTCGATGCGTTCACGGGATGTTCCTCGGAGGTTTCGGGAGTCGGGTGGTGGTGCGGTGTGTCGTCAATACTGCGCGACCGGCCCCGGCGCGTGGGGGCGGTGCGCCTCGAAATCCGTCGCCTGCGTGTTTCGTGCTTGCGCATTTCGCAGGGGGTGACGGATGCGGTGCACGGCGGTGGGCGGAATGGCGCGCCCGAGCGGGCGGCGCAGTTCGCAGCGACCCGGCGATGCTAGTCGATGTGCCCGGCGGGCCGCTCGGCGGGGGCTCTGTCGGCGTGCGCGTCGCGGCGCAGGAACCACAGGTACCCGGCGCTCACGAGCGCCCCGCCCACGGCCACGAGGAGGGCTGTGACGAGCGCGGGCGACGGGGCGCCGCCGGTCGCCAGTTGCTCCGCGCCGCCCGCGACCGCGGCGGCGAGGGCGATGCCGAGCGAGCCCGCCGAGTTGAGCAGCAGCCCCACCCAGACCCAGCGTCGCGCCGAGCGGGCGGAGGCGCCCCCGGCCGCCGAGACCACGGCCACCACGGCCAGGAGCCAGGCGGTGAAGGCGACCAGCGCGCAGACTGCGACCCCGCGGGCCGGTTCGCCGGCGCGCGCGAGCTGGATGCCCGTCACGGTGACGGCGGTGACCCCGGCGAGGTCGGCGACGAGCACCACCGAGGCGCCGGCGAGCGAGGAGGCGCCCACCCGGGTGCGGTGTCTGCGGAGACCCTGAGGCGCATCCGTCTCGCTGTGGTTCGGCACCGTTCCAGTCTGCGCCGACCCTGCGCGGGAGGGCATAAGCACATTCGAGGCCGTTTGGCTACCCGCCCGCGCAATCCGCGGTGCGCGCGTGGGGAAAGGAGGACCCGGCCGGGTCGGCGGGGAAATCGAAAGGGAAGACCATGACGGATGGTGAAGCCGCCGAGGGCACGGTCGACACGGCCAAGCACGAGGCTGCGGCCGTGAAGGACACGGCCGCCGAGCAGGTGGGCAACGTCGCGGGAGCCGCCAAGGAGGGTGCCGCCGACGTCGCCGTCGAGACGAGCAACCAGGCCGAGGAGCTGTTCGCGCAGACCCAGGCCGAGCTCAAGGAGCAGGCGGGTGTGCAGCAGCAGCGGGTGGCCTCCGGGCTCCGCTCCATCGGCGAGGAGCTCGGCTCGATGGCCGGCGCCTCGAGCGGCGGCGGGCTCGCGAGCGATCTCGTGCGCCAGGCCTCGGAGCGGGTCGGCGGGGCGGCGACGTGGCTCGACGCCCGTGACCCCGGGTCGCTGCTGGCCGAGGTGAAGTCGTTCGCGAGGCGCAAGCCCGGCACCTTCATCGCTGCTGCGGCCATCGCGGGCGTCGTGGCCGGCAGGCTGACGCGGGCGCTCGCCGGAGCCGCCAGCGACGCGAAGGATGCTGCGCCGAGCCCCACGGGAACGCCCGCACCGGCCACCACCGCGGCCGCGCCGGCCACCACCCCGGTCGCGCCCACCACCCCCGCCGCGCCCGCCGCCGCAGTCCCGGTCGACGACACGCCGCTCTACACGGAGCGGGCGGCCAGCTTCGGCGAGCCCGGCTCCGTCGGAAGCGCCGACGCCGAGGGCGACCGCAGCGACGTCTTCGGGGAGCCCCGCCCATGACCGACCCCACCCCGTCGGAGCAGAAGGCCGCGAGCACCTCGCTCGGCGACCTCATCGGGGAGGTCACCAAAGACCTCTCTACCCTGATGAGACAGGAGCTCGAGCTCGCGACGGCCGAGCTCAAGCGTTCGGCGAGCCGCGCCGGAAAGGGCGCGGGAATGCTCGGCGGCGCGGGCTACGCGGCGTCGATGGTGCTCCTGAGATCGAGCGCACCCGCCGCGAGCTCGGTGGTGACGTCGACGCCCTGGCCGACAAGGTCACCCCGTCGAAGATCGTGCATCGCCAGACCGACAAGGTGAAGGAGGCCGTGGGCGGTGTGAAGGACCGCGTCTTCGGTGTCGCCGACTCCGCCGTCGACTCCGGTGCCTCGGCAGTGGGCTCCGCGGCGGGTGCCGTCGCGGGCGCCACGGGCCGGGTCGCGTCGAAGGCCGAGGGCAACCCGCTCGCCGTGGGCCTCATCGCCTTCGGCGTGGGCCTGCTCGCCGCCTCGCTCATCCCCTCCTCCGAGAAGGAGAAGGAGGTGGCGTCGACGATCAAGGAGCAGGCGTAGCCGCTCGTCGACAAGGCGACGGATGCGGCCAAGGAGGTGGGCGAGCACCTCAAGGAACCCGCCCAGCAGGCTGCAGCAGCGGTGAAGCATGCCGCGAGCGGTGCCGTCGAGAACGTCAAGGCCGAGGCCTCCTCGGCCAAGGACGAGGTGACCGACCAGGTGCAGCAGTCGCGGGAGAACATCTCCGGCAGTTGACCCCCGCTGTGACCCGCCCCCTTTTTGTGAGTACACTCGTACTAACAAAAGGGGGGCGGGTTCATGGTGCTCATCGCGATCGTGGCGTGCGAGATCGCCTTCTGGGTGGCGATCCTCGGTGGTCTCGCCGCGCGGTATCTGCTGCGCCGGCCCCGCCTCGGGGCGGGTCTGCTCCTGATGGCCCCCGTGATCGACGCCGTACTGCTGGTGCTCGTTGCCATCGACCTCCTGGGCGGGGCGACCGCCTCGTGGCAGCACGGCATCGCCGCCATCTACATCGGGGTATCGGTGGCCTACGGGTCGCGCATGGTCGCCTGGGCAGACGTGCGCTTCCAGCACCGTTTCGCGGGAGGCCCGCCGCCCGAGAAGCCCACCGGCGCCCGCTACACGGCGAAGTGCTGGCGGGATGTGCTGCGCACCCTGCTCGCCGTGCTGATCGCCGCCGCGATCTTGGGCGCGATCATCCTGGTGGTCGGCGACCCCGATCGCACCGCGGCCCTCTCGGGGTATTTCGGCATCCTGACCCTCGTCTTCGGCATCGACGTCGTCTGGGCGGTGAGCTACACGATCTGGCCAAAGAAACCCGAGGCCGGTCTCCGACCCGCAGAATAGGACACGTGCCGAAGAGGATCGACGCCGAGGCGCGCACCGAGCAGATCGCTGCCGCCGCCCTCCGGGTGCTGGAGCGCGACGGACTCGCTGCGCTGTCGGTGCGGGGTGTCGCCGCCGAGGCGGGGCTGGCGGCGGCCTCCCTGCGCCGGGCGTTCCCCACGCAGCAGGACCTGCGGGCGTACTGCTTCGAGGTCATCGAGGCGCGGGCGACGGCGCGCATCCGTTCCCTCGATCTGTCGGGGCGCGCGCTGGTCGACGGGATGCTCGCCGAACTGCTGCCGCTCGACGCGGAGCGCCGCTCCGAGCTGGTGGCTCAGGTGCAGCTCGGCGTGCTGGCGCTCACCGACGACGCGCTGCGTCCGGCCGCCCGATCGCTGAGCGACGGGGTCGACCGTGTCTGCCGGCTCGCGATCGGCATCCTCGTGGCGGAGGGTCGGTTCGCGGGAAGCCGTGACGTGGCCCACGAGAGCCGACGGCTGCGTGCCGTGCTCGACGGCATCGCCCTGCACGCCCTGTGGACGGGAGACTCCGCCCCGAGCTCGCAGATGCTCGACACCCTCGCGCGCCACCTCGACGAGCTCGCTCGCCCCTAGCGCCGGCGGCTCCACGGTCGCAGACGCAGACCGCTCTCGTTCGGCGTCTCCACCTCGAGGCCGTAGCGCTCGCCGACCTTCTCGAGCAGTTGCGCGTGCTGGGCGCGCTCGTAGAGCCGGCGTTCGCGCTGGAAGGCGATCACCGTCGACCAGCACATCAGCAGCATCACGATGCTGAACGGAAAGGCGATGATGGTCGCCGCGGTCTGCAGCGCCGAGAGCCCACCGGCGATGAGCAGCGCGATGGCGAGGCCGGCGGTGGCGAGGGTGAAGAACACCCGCACCCAGCGCGCCGGTTCGGGCGCGCCGCCCGTCGCGATCATGCCCATCACGAGAGCGCCCGAGTCGGCCGAGGTGATGAAGAAGATCGCGATGAGCACGATCGCCCCCACGGTGAGCACCGGTGCCGCGGGAAGGGTCTCGAAGAGCTGGAACAGCGCACCCTCCTTGTCGACCTCGCCCGCCGCGTCGAGCATCGAGCCGGGGTTCTGCAGCTCCTGGAACAGCGCCGAACCGCCGAGCACCGCGAACCATAGGATGCCGACGAGGGTGGGAACCACCAGCACACCCATCACGAACTGCCGCACCGTGCGACCGCGGCTCACGCGGGCGATGAAGATGCCGACGAACGGCGCCCACGACATCCACCAGCCCCAGTAGAAGGAGGTCCAGTTCGCCTGCCACTCCTCGCCCGCCGGGCCCTGGAAGGCCG
Source organism: Herbiconiux sp. SALV-R1 (assembly GCF_013113715.1). Lineage (GTDB taxonomy): Bacteria > Actinomycetota > Actinomycetes > Actinomycetales > Microbacteriaceae > Herbiconiux. The sequence goes on along the minus strand of NZ_CP053344.1, from coordinate 3,781,605 downwards.
ACACGGTGAAGCTCAGCCCGACGAAGTTCTGGATGTACGCCCCGATCGACTGCACCCACTCACGCAGCAGGTACTCGCTCTGGCCGACCACGAGCACGAACACCAGCAGCACGGCGGCGAGGATGAGGTTGAAGCTCGACAGCCACTTCATCCCCTTGTTGACTCCGGAGAGCACCGAGAACAGCACGAACAGCACGATCACGCCGATGATGAGCAGATTGACGAAGGTGTCGGGCTCGGGCAGCCCCGTGGCCTGGAGGCCCGCACCGATCTGCAGCACGCCGAGGCCGAGCGAGGTCGCGACGCCGAAGATGGTGCCGGCGAGTGCGATCGTGTCGATCGCGTTGCCCCACCCGCCGTGCACCCGCTTGCCGAGCAGCGGCTCGAGCGCCCAGCGGATGGAGATGGGCCGCTTGCGGCGGTGGATCGCGTAGGCGAGGCCGAGGCCCACGACGACGTAGATCGCCCAGGCGTGCACGCCCCAGTGCAGGTAGGTCTGGGTGAGGGCCGACTGGGCGAGCTGCGCGGGGGTGCCGGTGACGCCGGGCCGGGGGTCGACGTAGTGGCTGAGCGGCTCGCTCACACCGTAGAAGACGAGCCCGATTCCCATGCCCGCGGCGAACAGCAGCGAGAACCAGGCGCCGAGCGAGAACTCCGGCTCGTTGTCGTCTTTGCCGAGCTTGATGTCACCGAAGCGGCTGAAGCCGACGAACAGGGCGAAGGCCACGAAGAACGCGGCGATGAGCACGTAGTACCAGTTGAAGGTGTTGACGATCGTGGTCTGGATGGTGCCGAAGAAGACACCCGCCGCATCGGGGAAGAAGGCGGCGAAGCCACTGAACGCGACGACCAGGATGGCCGCAGGCCAGAACACCCACGGCGCGACGCGTCGGCCGTCTCGGAGAGCAGGGGAAGGAGCGGGTCGGGTCTCGGAGGGCATCAGAACACCCTACGGTGCTCGTCGTGAGCCCGGAGAATCAGGGTTCGACGACCCGCTCGATGCGGCTGACCCGCACCGTGACCTGCGAACCGGGGTGCTGCAGCAGCAGGGCGTCGGCCACCGAGCGTGCCGTGGCCGCCGCTCCGGCGTCCTGCCGGGTGCCGATGCGTGCGGTGAGCACGGGCCCGTCGGGCCCGGCCGAGACGGTCACCTCGGCGCGCGGCTGCTCCCGCACCGGGGCGTCGCCGAGGAGCGAGCCGAGGGCGGCGAGGGTGCCGAGCGGAGTGGGCGCCGGGTAGACCGCGACGACACCGTCGACCGCGAGAACGGCGGCGGTGGGCGAACCGGTGCCGGGCGAGACGGGGGTGCTGAGATCGTTCATGACGGGTCCTTTCCGGAAGGGTCGGCGTAGAGCTCGTCGACGCTGACGTCGATGGCCGCGACGGTGAGATCGGTGTGACGCACCAGTGCGTCGTAGGCTTCGCTGCGCACCGCATCCGCCAGTTGCTGCAGGGGCTGACCCCATTCCGCGGCGATGGCGATCGAGACGGTCACCGGGGCGCCGGGCGTCTCGACGTCGCCGTCGATGCGGGTGCGCGTGACGTGCACCCCCGAGACCTCGTCGCCGACCGACCGCAGCAGCGCGCGCACCGCGCCTTCGCTCACCGTGATGTGCACGTGCGGATCGGGGTGCTGGATGGGGATGTCGCGGCCGGAGCGCAGCTCCTCCTGCACCGCGGTCATGAGACGGTCGACCCAGCTGTCGGCCGCGGGGGCGATGCCCTCGGTGTCGCGCTGCAGCACTTCGCGCGAGAGCCCGCCGAGGCGGGCGAGGTTCTCGAGCACGTTGAGGCAGTCGGGGCAGGTGTCGATCTCGGGGTCGGGCGGGGTGCGGCCGGAGGCGAGGTAGAGGCTCAGCTCCTCGACGGTCTTGCCGCAGTCGAGGGTGGTGCCCGCGGTGTCGTCGGTCATCGCCACGCCTCCATCTGCACCAGGATGCTCGCCCTGGCCCGGGCGATCATGCCTCGTACCGTGCTGACGGGCACACTCAGCTCCTCCGCGATCTCGGCGTAGCCGAGGCCGGCCATCTCGCGCAGCAGCCAGCTCTGCCGTTGGGCCTCGGGCAGCCGGTCGAGCGCGGTGGCGAGGGCCTGCAGCTGCAGGTCGTGCACCACGCGCGCCTCGGGCTGCAGGGTGGGGGAGGGGCGTTCGACGATCTGGTCGAGGGGCATGTCGGCGTTCCGGTGTCTCAGGTGGCTGAACGCCTCGCGGCTCGCGATGCGCATCAACCAGGCTTTCACGGCCTCGGGGTTCCGCAACTCCGGCAGGCGACGCCACGCGATGAGGAAGGCCTCCTGCACCACGTCGTCGGCCTCGGCGGCCGACCTCACGATGCGGGTGACGTAGGCGCGCAGGAGCGAGGAGTGCCGGGTGATGAGTTGCCGGAAGGCCTCCGGGTCGCCGTCGGCGGCACGGGAGGCGAGAGCGCCGTCGGTGAGCTGCTGCACACCGCGGATTCGGGTCTGGTCGGCCACGTGGATTGCCCTTCACGCTGTCGCGGATTCTTCCGTGACGCTTCCGGGCCTACCACCGTTGATTCGGCGGGCAACTCATTCCCTGCGGGCACCGAGCGAGGTGCCCGCGGTTATCCGCAGAACGAACACCGCGCGCATCCGCCGACCGTGCCTGGCGCCCTGGGTCAGCGGCGCAGGGTGTCTCGGGGAGACTCCCCGAAGCGGGCGCGATAGGCGACCGAGAAGCGCCCGAAGTCGGTGAAGCCCCAGGCGGCGGCGACCGATCCCACCGTGGTCTCGTGGGGGGTGAGCGCGAGCAGTTCGTCGTGGGCGCGGTCGAGGCGCACCTGGCGCAGATAGGCGGTGGGGGTGAGCCCGAGGCGCCGACGGAAGGCCTGCTGCAGGCCTCGCAGCGTCAGACCTGCTGCCTCGGCGAGTTCGGTGGGCGTCACCGTCTGGTGGGCGTGGGCATGGATGAAGTCCACGGCCGTGCGGAGGCGCCCGGTGTGCGGGAGGAGCATCTCGGGCGGAGGGTCGAGACGCACGTGGGGGAAGCAGTCGAGCAGGGCGACCGCGGTGCGGCGGGAGATCTGCGACATCTGGAGCTTCGACGGCTTGCTCTGCAGCACGAGGTGAGCGGCTTCCTCGACGACCTGCTTCCACTGCCGCAGTTCGGCGCTGCCCGGCACCTGGGCGTACTGGAACAGCACCGGGCCGCCGGCGGTGGCGCCCTCCTCGGCGGCCACCTGTTCGAGGTAGCCGCCGCGGAAGGCGATGAGGCTCTGCCGGTAGTCGCGGGAGTCGAAGTCGAACGGTGTGCCCGTGGGGAACAGCCACGGGGTGCCGCCCGCCCAGTCGATGAGCTCGCAGCCCACCGAGAGGCTCGCCGTGCCGGTGTGCAGCCACGACACGATGTACTCGTCGTTCGGTTCGAGCCGACCCTTGATCGAGCCGAGGAAGGTCGAGGAGCGGAAGGTCATGTCGTCGCCGCCGGCGATGCTGTAGCGGTAGCCGAAGTCGAGCTCGGTGCGTTCGACCCGGAAGCCGGCACCGTTGTACCCGTTCTCGTACAGGGCTTTCGCCGCGTCGAGGTCGTCGCCGGCGACGGCCATCCGCTGGAGCAACTCGGTCACGGGGACATCGTCTCAGAACGACCCGCCCCGCGCATCCACTTCCCGTGATGCCCCGGCCAGGCGACGGTCAGGCGGCGCGGCGGAGGGGGACGGTGGGGAAGTCGACGGGAACCGCGAGGGCGACGTTGACGTAGTTGGTGAACAGGTTGAGGGCGACCTGGGCCACGATCTCCACCACCTGCTCGTCGGTCACGCCGTGGGCGCGCACCGCCTCGACGTCGGCGGCGTCGAGCTGACCCCGCTGCTCCACCAGCTTCAGCGCGAAGGTGAGGATGGCCGCCGTCTTCGGGTCGTCGGACTCACCGGCCTGAGCGGCGACCATGGCCTCCCGGCTCACCCCCGCCTTGCGGCCGAGTGCCGAGTGGGCGGCGAGGCAGTACTCGCAGGAGTTGCGGTTCGCCACGGCGACGGCGATCTGCTCGCCCAAGGCGGCACCGAGGGCGCTGCTCGCGCCGAAGGCGCCGAACGCGGTCCACATGCTGGTGAGGGCTGCGGGCGAGTTCGCGACGGTCTTGAACATGGCGGGCACCGTGCCGAAGGCGGCCCTGATCTGGTCGAGCTGCTCCTTGGTCGTGCCGGTGGCGGTCTCGGGGTCGACGAGGGGGAGAGACATGGGTCTTCCGATCTGTGCTGGTGCCCGGTCTTTCCGGGCTGCTTCCATGCTGGCGCTGCCATTCGGATGAGTCGTTGCATCGAGTCTCGACTTCGATGCAGATCATCTGAGATGCTGGTGCCATGGACCCTGTCGACCGTCTGTCATCGCTGCTCGAGCGGTTCCGCATCCGTGCCGCCCTGTTCCACGCCGGCCCGCTCTGTGGCGTCACCACCTTCGCCGCGAAGCCCGGCCGCGGGTTCCTCCACGTGCTGCGCGAGGGTGAGATGTCGGTCACCCATCTCGGCGCCGACGGCAGGCTCGAGACGCTCCAGGTGGATGAGCCGAGTCTGCTCTTCTACCCCCGCCCGCTCGAGCACGCCTTCCACAACGCGCCGACCGACGACTCCGACTTCGCCTGCGCCACCGTCGACGTCGCGGGCGGGGGCGTGCATCCGCTCTTCCTCGCCCTGCCGCCCGTTGTGGTGGTGCCGCTCGACGCGGTGCCCACGCTGCGGCCCGCGCTCGACCTGCTGTTCGCCGAGGTCGACGCGGCGGCCTGCGGGCAGCGGGTGATCGTCGACCGCCTGTTCGAGGTGGTGCTGATGCAGCTGTTCCGCTGGATGCTCGACCACGCCGACCAGGTCGGCCTCCCGGCCGGTCTCCTCACCGGGCTCGCCGACCCGGCCCTCGCCCGGGCGCTCGTAGCGCTGCACGAAGCGCCCGGCGAGCGCTGGTCGCTGACGTCGCTCGCCGCCGCGGCGCGGCTCTCGCGCAGCACCTTCGCGGCGCGCTTCACCGCGCTCGTCGGGGTGCCTCCGGTCGAGTACCTCACGACGTGGCGGGTGATGCTGGCGCAGGAGATGCTGCTGGCCGGGCAGCCCGTGGGCCTGACGGCGTCGCGCCTCGGCTACGCGAGCGCGCCGGCGTTCTCCCGCGCGTTCACCCAGCGGGTCGGGGTGTCGCCGCGGGCGTGGGCTGCGACCGCCGGGGTCTAGCCCGTCGCGGTCGTCCCAAGCTGCCGACCTTGTGCTGGTCTGCTCTACGCCGGTCCCGGCGTCGATGGGACGCGCAACTCCCGGGTGAGCGATTCGATCAGAATCAGTGATGCCCCCGCAAGCACGAACACGGTGAAGTATGCAATTGGGACGAGCTGTGCGGCGAGCACTGATCCTGGGATGAAGGCGACGCCGACGATCAAGCGAAAGATCAAGACCCTCCTGGTGACGCGTTTCCAAATCGCCGCCGTGGCGACGAGAACGAGTGAGCCGCCGGCTGCGATCGCGATGGAACTGAACGGTCCTATGGACTGCCAGTCTCCGATGTGCGACATGGCGGATTCGATTCCGGCAGCCGTGAGCAGGATGCCCGCGACGATCAAGAAATGCGCGAATGTGTAGATGAGCGTGGCATCCTCCAGACGAGCCTTCCCGGAGCGTTTCCGAAGAGCAGCCTCGACAGTGTCTGAGAAGTGATGGAAATAGAGCCACCAGACGACGATGTTGCCAGCCACGGCCAGAAAAACACCAGCGATCGATGCGCCGTCGAGGTCTACGTGGCTGAGACCGGCACCCATGGCGATCACGGACTCTCCGAGAGCCAGAATCACCACCAGACCGAAACGCTCGGCCGCGTGAGCTGTCGAGTTCACCCGGAACTCCCCTCGGCTCGAAGTGAAGTAGACAGCTCCCGCATCGTAGATCAGAGCGGCCAGCCACAACCAGGTCTGCGCCGCCCCTCCCGACCATGCGCCTGCCATCAACAGCACGGCCATCGGGACCACGGCGATGGAATTCGTCAGGATGAGCTGCCGCCTCAATCCTCGGTCGTCACGAGCTGCAATGAGGTACAGCCCGATGTGGATCAGTCGAACGAGCACGTAGGCGATGACAAGAACGATCGGAGCAAGCCGCGGCGAACTCTCGTCAGAGAAGACATCGGGGACGGCAAAGGCGATGACGAACATGAGAGCCGCGGCTGTCCCCAGGCCGAACGGCATCAGGCCGCGTTCGGCGAACGCCTGGTTGCCGAGCCACGCGTACGCGACCCAGGACCACCACAGCAGTCCAAGGATTATCAATCCTTGAAGGACCCCCAGCGCGTTGTGCTCGTGCACCATTGTTTGGGTGACCTGGGTGAACGCGTAGACGAAGATCAGGTCGAAGAACAATTCAAGTCGTGTGACCCCTTGCCCGTCGCCCACGACTCGTCTAGAGCTGAGGAACCAGCCCCCGGGCCGCGAATCTCGGTTCTGACCGTTCACGAGACATCCCCTCTGGTAACGCCGCCCCTCGCGTGAGCCTCGGTCACAGCCAATGAGGCGGCTCGGGCGCCGGCTGTCCGACTGCGGTGGTGACCCCCTCCGCACCCCTGCCGGTCGCCCACTGCGCAAGCGACGCAGCGGTGCCGCGCAGTACGACGTCAGAGGTGACATCCGTCGAAAGGAACGGAGCGGAGCGGTCGGTGGCCTCGAATGCGAAGACAGGGAGCGACTCCGCCACCCGCCGCCTGTCCCACGCGCTGAGCACCTCACGGAGCAAGCGGTCGATCACGGGTGCGGGGATGTCGTCGAAGCGACCGCCGTTGGCGAGGTCGACGGCGTGGATCCAGACCTCGCGAGTGCGCATCCACACCGTCTCCGACACGGGCACGGTGCGCCCCTGCGCGGTGCGCACGAGGTTCGACCAGTCGGCGTCGGGGAGATCGCGCCACTCCACGGTGAGGTGAATGGCAGCGTGGTCGGAGAGATTGCGCAGCGCCAGGGCCGGCAGGGTCGCCGACAGAGCGATCTCCTCATCGCGCTGCGCCATCGACTCATACATCGGTGTCTCTATGCCGGTCGCAGCCCACTCGATGAGGCGGGTGAGGGCCCGTGCGTTCAGCCCGACGTGGGCGATCAGCTCGCGTCGCGACCATCCGGGCAGCAGTGTGGCGCCGTCGAACTCGGCGTCCGTCAGTTCGTTGAGCTTGCGCGAGTAGTAGGCCTGCCCCCGCCGGGCGAGCAACAAGCCGGCAATGGCGGCGGGGTGGGTAACGAGATCGGTGCGGGCGACCACGGCTCAGGCCTCCGCGCGCACGGGGTTGCGCAGCGTGCCGATGCCCTCGATCGAGGTGACGAGGGTGGCGCCGTCGGTGAGGTACCGTGCGGGCTTGCAGGCGTGCCCGACGCCGCCGGGGGTGCCGCTCGCGATGACGTCGCCCGGGTTCAGGGCGACGATCTGCGAGATGTAGGCGACGAGCGCCGCCGGGTCGAAGACCAGGTCGTCGGTGTTGGAGTGCTGCATGGTCTCGCCGTCGACCTCGGTGCGGATGTCGGTGTCGACCGCGTACTCGTCTGGCGTCACGAGCACGGGCCCGAACGGTGTGGTGGCCTCGAAGGTCTTGCCCTGGAACCACTCCGGCGTGCGGTACTGGAAGTCGCGCATGGTCACATCGTTGAGCACCGAGTAGCCGGCGATGGCGTCGGATGCTTCGGTCGCAGTGAGTCGCCGTGCGCGCTGCCCGATCACGACGGCGAGTTCGGCCTCCCAGTCGACGGCGTGCGAGGCGTACTCGGGCAGCACGATCGGGTCGTACGGCCCGATGAGCGCTTCGGGGTACTTGGCGAACAGGGTGGGGTGCTCGGGCAGTTCGCGCCCCATCTCGAGGATGTGGTTGCGGTAGTTCAGGCCCACGCACACGATCTTCGAGGGTGCCGACACGACGGGTGCCCACTGCTCGTCGTTCACCTGGTCGAGCGGATGCGCGGTGCCGGTGGCCGCTTCGGCGATCTGACGCCAAGTGGGGTCGGCGAGCAGGGCGCCGACGTCGGTGAAGCCGTCGATCTCGACGGCGGTGTCGGCATCGACACGAACGGCGACGGTGGAGGTGGGGGTGGTGCGGAGGGTGGCGAGCTTCATGGGGACACTTTCAGATAGTTAGTGGGGGTGTGATCGGGGGTGCGTAGGGTGTGGAGGAACGCGGGTGTTCCACTGAGCGACTCGCACGGGTGCCACTGCGGCAGCGAAGCCCGAGCATGGGGGAATGGAGACAGCATTCCCGCCCCTCGCCTCGTTCGCCCAGCTCCCCGCGGGGCAGGGTGGATTCCGCATCGGCGCCGACGTCGTCCGCTTCGCGGCTGTGGATGACGGCTGGGCCGTCACCTCCAGTGATCCGGCGTTCCACGGTCATCTGAGTGCGGAGACGACGACGGTGATCGGCGAGCACGCGATCGAGCTCCGCCTCTTCACCTATGCCGTGGGAGGGGATGCGCAGCGGCAGATCGAGGTCGACGTGCACGAGTTCAAGGACCTGTTCATCTGAGCTACGCGCGCTGCCGCACGGGGGTGACTGTCTCTGGCGGCCGGGGCCCGCGGCCTGCGCCCTTCGTCGGGCACGGCACCGCGCCCTCCTCGGTCACCCTCACCTCGAGGCGCCCCACGCCCTCGACCTCGACCGCCACCGCGTCGCCTTCACGCACCTGGCCGATACCCGCCGGCGTCCCTGAGGTGACGATGTCGCCGGGTTCCAACGTCATGACGGACGAGGCGTACTCGATGAGGGCCGGGATGCCCCAGATGAGGTCGACGACGTCTGCGTCTTGTCTCAGCTCGCCCGCGACCCAGGTGCGGAGCCGCATCTTCTCCCAGCCACCCGCCTCGTCGGGTGTGACGAGGTGGGGGCCGACAGGGGTGAAGGTGTCGAACGACTTGCGGGTCGAGCGGTCCTCTCCGCCGCGCATCGTCATGTCGAGCAGCAGCGTGTAGCCCGCCACATGATCGAGGGCTTCGGAGGCGCTCACGTGCGAGGCCCGCCGACCGATGACGACCGCGAGTTCGCCCTCCTGGTCGAAGCGCCTGTCGGTGTAGGGCAGGCGCACCGTTCCGCCGTGGGCGAGCACGGATGTGGGCGCCTTGAGGAACACACCGAGGGAGTCGATGTGGGCATCCTCCTGCATCTCCGCCTGATGGTCGACGTAGTTGACCGGGGCTGCCACCACCTTGCCCGGGTCGGGTACGAGCGGGAGCACGGTCACCGACCCTCGGGGTATCGGCTCGCCGCTCAGAGCGCCGATGCTCGCGGCGAGGTCGTGTCCGTGCTCGAGCAGCAGCCGTCGCATGGGACTCGTGCCGCGACCGGCCGGCACCTGCAGGGGCACGATGGTGTCGTCGACCGCGATGCCCACCCGTGGTACTCCGTCGATCTCGAAACTCAGCAGCTTCATGCGCGGAGGGCCTCCGTCCAGGCGAGAGCGTCGTCGTAAAGCCAGGCGACGTCGGAGTAGTCGTCGCTTCGTCGGGCCGCGAAGTAGCGGTCGCGGTAGGCGAGCGTCGTCGCATCGGTGGTGTGCCACGACTCACCCCACGGGCGGGCGGTGCGCTGACACCGAGCCGTGTGTGCGACCCGCTTCTCGTCGTAGAGACGTAGCGCATCGGCGGGTTCGTCGACGCCGCCGCCGAGTGCCGCGGCCAGGGCGAGTCCGTCTTCGAGGGCCTGGCAGGCGCCCTGGCCGAGGTATTGGAGCATCGGATGGGCGGCATCGCCGATGAGGACGGCGCGCCCCGACACGTAGCTGTCGATGGGGTCCTTGTCGTAATTCGGGTACGCGCGCGCATCGCCCAGGCGACCAACGGCGACCCCGACCGACTCGCAGGCCTTCGCGAACTGCTCACTCAGCTCCTCAGGGGTGCCCCAATCCTCGCGGCCCTGGGCGTAACGCTCGCTGCGGAACACGGCGACCTGGTTGTACAGCTCGCCCCGGCGCACCGGGTACTGCATGAGGTGGATACCGGGCCCGATCCACAGCAGCACCGCATCCGTTCTGTCTTCGGGCGGAAGGCGGTCGATGGGGATCGTTCCGCGATACGCCGTGTAACCGCTGAAGACGGGTTCGTCGACGGTGATGAGACGGCGGACACGGGAGTTGATGCCGTCGGCGCCCACGACGAGTCTCGCCCTGTAGACGATGCCGCCGGCGCAGCGCACGAGCATGGTGTCGCCCTCGTCGACGACCTCCTCGAGGGTGCGATCGTTCTCCAGCTCGATCGACGGATGCGCGCGGCATGCGGCCAGAAGCACCGAGTGCACATCGCTCCGGTGCAGCACCAGGTACGGGTAGCCGAAGCGCTCGACCATCGGTTCCTGGAAGTCGATGCGTGTGAGCTCCTTCCCGGTGATCGCATCGGAGATGCGCGCGTGCTGCGGGAACACGGCGAGCCGGTAGATGGCGTCGAGCACGCCCAGTCGATCGAAGGAGCGCACCGCGTTCGGACCGATCTGCAGTCCGGCGCCGATCTCGCCGAACTCGGGTGCGCGTTCGAGCAGACGCACCCGTACACCGGAGCGCGCCAGGGCGAGAGCCGCGCCGAGCCCCCCGATGCCACCACCGACGACGACCACCTCGTCGATGGCGTCCGTGATGCCTGTGGCCTCAGTGCCGCTCATCGCGTGTGCTCCACGCGGGTGCGGGCGAAGCCGAGTCGCTCGATGACGGGAGCGTCGGAGAAGCGGAACAGATCCAGCTGCGACTCCGCTTCGATGCTCCACGAGATCCACGACGGCACGACGACGACGTCGCCCCGGTCGAGTTCGCGCCGCTCGCCGTCGACGACCATCGCGCCGGACCCGTCGAACACCTGCCAGACCGAGGAGCCGACCTCGTTCGTGGTCGGTGTCGACGTTCCCGCTCGCAGACGGTGGAACTCCGCCCTGATCGTCGGCATGACGTCGCCGCCTGTCGTGGGGTTGCTGTAGCGGATGCCGGCGTGGCCGGGCCCGAAGGTGGCCGGGAAGCCCTCGTCTTCGAGTGCGAGCTGCTCCGTGAGGGCTTGATCGGTGTACTCCCAGCGGTAGGCGTGGATGGGGGAGTTCTGAGTTTCACCGAGGCCCGACAGCGGCCGAAGGCCCGGGTAGGCCCACAGGCGCTCGGCGCGGGAGAGCGCGGGGCTCGCCTCGTCGGTGACGCGCTCCGAGCCGAACTCGAAGAAGCCGATGTCGATGCTGCTGGCGAAGGGGACGTCGAGACCATCGAGCCAGGCCATCGGCCGGTCGGTGTCGTTGTGGTGCCCGTGGAAGTTCCAGCCGGGTGTGAGGAGGAAGTCTCCGCGGCGCATCGCCACGGGGTCTCCGTTCACGACAGTCCACACACCTTCGCCCTCGACGACGAACCGGAAGGCGTTCTGGGAGTGCCGGTGCTCGGGTGCGGTCTCGTGCGGGCCGAGGTACTGGATGGCGGCCCAGAGCGTCGTGGTGGCGTACGGTGCACCGCCGAGACCGGGGTTCGCGAGCGCGATCGCCCGGCGCTCGCCGCCGCGACCCACCGGAACCAGCTCGCCCGAACGCTCCGCGAGCGGGTAGAGCTCGTTCCAGCGCCACACGAAGGGGACAGCCTTGGATCGCGGATGCACGCTCAGCACGTCGGAGGTCTGCGTCCAGAGCGGGCTGAGGTGGTGGGAGGCGAACTGGGTGTAGAGCTCGAGGAGTTCGGGTGTCTGGTCGAGCTCGGCGTTCTGGATCTGCTCTTCGGGCGAGCCATCGGTCAGTGTCACAACAGTGTCCTCGTTCAGTCAGGCGGCATCGGCCGACAAAAGTAGTCCGTACACGGTCAATTATTCGTGAGGGCGTCTCGCCGTCAACCTGTGTTCCACCTACTGGGGCAGCACCCAGGGGAACACCGGGGCCTTCGAGCGGGCGCCCTCTCGTGCCTTCGAGCGGTTCGGCTCGCGCAGCTCCTCAAGAAGAGACTCCGACAGCTCGACGAGCCGTGCGAAACGCGTGGGGTCGAGCCACGAGGGTCGCAGCGCGAACAGC